>CAZAXA010000186.1:0-7818 GCA_964488965.1 uncultured Phaeodactylibacter sp.
CGAACCGCCCTTCAAGGTAGCCTGGCGCGAGCAGTATTTGCTGGCGTTCACCCTGTATCAGCTGCCGTTGTTTTTCCACCAGATCAGAATAGAGCATCAGCGTCCGGCGCATCTCTGAGGTTTGATCTTCGATGACCTCCTGTATATGCTGCGTGAAAAGGTGGATGCGTTTGTCTTTGATCTTTTGTCCATCCGGCAGATTGCGGAACCGTTTTGGCAGGATATCCTTCAGCTTATACTTCACCATCAGCTCGTCCTCCAGGCTGATAAAAAAGCGGGACTGGCCGATATCGCCCTGCCTGCCCGCCCTGCCCCGCAGCTGCTGGTCGACCCGGAGGCTCTCGTGGCGGTTGGTACCGATGACGTACAGCCCGCCGGCCCGGATCACGGCCTCCCGCCCGCGCCCGTCAGGGCCGCCCAGTATAATATCCGTTCCCCGCCCTGCCATATTGGTGGAGATGGTGACGGCGCCCGGCCTGCCTGCCCCGGCGATGATGCCGGCTTCCAGTTCATCGTTCCTGGCATTCAGCACCTGGCAGGAAATCCCTCTTTCCTGAATGGCCCGGGCCAGATTTTCGGACTCCCGGACCGTTCGGGCGCCGATCAGGATGGGCTGGCCGGTGGAGTGGGCGCGTGCTACTTCTTCGATGACAGCCCTTTCCTTGGCTGGGCCGGTAGTGAATACCTCGTCCGGATGATCTACGCGCAGGCAGGGCTTGTTGGGGGGGATCACTACCACGCCCAGGCCGTAGTTGTTCATGAACTCACTGGCTGCCGGCCGGGCGGTGGCAGTCATGCCGGCCCGTTTGGGGTAGCGGCTGATGAAATGCTGCAGGGAGATGGTATTGAGCATGTGGCCTTCCGACTGTATTTCCAGCCTCTCTTTTGCCTCAACGGCCGTTTGCAGGCCGCTGCGCCACTTGCGGTCCTCCACGATGCGGCCGGTGAATTCATCTACCAGCTTCACCTGCCCGTTCCGGATGACGTAATCCACATCCTTTTGCAGCAACACACGGGCGTGCAGGGCCAGGCTGATGGCGGACAAGCGGGAATAATGTTCATCCGAGAGGAGGTTGTCGATCTGCAGGGCCTGTTCCACTTTTGCAATGCCCGTTTCGGTGAGAAAAATATTGCGGGAATAGCTGTTGATGTCAAAGTCCGGCCCTTGCTCCAGGTTTTGCGCCAGGCGGGCGATCTCATGGAAATCGACATCGCTTTGGATGATATCGCCTGCCAGCACCAGCGGGTTGCGGGCCTCGTCGATCAGCAGGGCGTCGGCCTCGTCGACGATGGCATAGTGGAAGGGGCGTTGCACCAGTTCCTGCTCCTCGTAGGCGATGAAGGAACGAAGGTAGTCGAAGCCCACCTCTTTGGCGGTGGCGTAGGTGATGTCGCAATGGTAAGCCCGGCGTTTATCTTCCGGCGGCATGCCTTCCTGAATATGGCCTGCGCTAAGCCCCAGGAATTCGAAAACGGGGCCCATCCAGGCGGCGTCGCGCCGGGCCAGGTAGTCGTTGAAGGTCAGGATGTGTACACCCTTGCCGGAAAGAGCATTGAGAAATGCCGGAAAAACGGCCGCCAGGGTCTTGCCTTCGCCGGTTTGCATTTCCACCAGCTTGTTGTGGTGCAGGGCAATGGCGGCGAGCAACTGCACATCGTAGGCTTCCAGGCCCAGGCAGCGGATGCAGGCTTCTTTGACGAGGGCGTAGGCGGGGATTAACAATTCCTGGAAGGCGCCGCCTCTATCCGCTTTTTGAGCTAATTGCCGGGCTAACTGCTGCAGGTTAGCGCCTGTCTCGGTTTTCAGTCCCTGGTGATAACGGAGGATTTGTTTCAGGTTTTCCTCATAGGGGTGCAGATCATATTCAATGGGGTGTTGAACTGTCTGGATAAATTGCCGGGCCTTGTGGAGTAATTTCATATTATCAGTCAATTGTTTTTCAACAAGTTGGCAATCTGATCAAATACCCGCTCCAGTATCCGCCGGTCTTCGGTAATGATGCGGGCCTGGCCGGGCAGTTCCTGGGCAAAGGGGATGGGGCGGCCGTAGGTGGTGACGAGGCTGTCGGGAAGGGCGATTTCCAGCAGGTAGCTGTCCTGGTCAGGCACCAGGGCTATGCTTTTTACCTGGCCCGTCAGGACGCCGAACTCCTGGTAGGGGTAGCCGTCCAGGCGAATCTGGGCGCGCAGGCCCGGCTTCACTTTGCCCGAATTGAAGGCGGGCAGGAAGGCTTTCCCGACGATCTTCCCCGCACCGGCGCCGGGTACGACAGCGGCCACCTCTTCATTGGCCTGTACGAATTGCTGCGGGCCCCAGATCCGGGTCAGCGAAAGGCTGCCGCCTATGGGGCTGGCGATCAGGTAGGTTTGCTTCCACAGTTCCAGATCTCCTTTCAGCCGGGCGAGCAGTTCCCGGGTGGCCAGCCATTTTTCCATGCCGGCCTCCACCCGGCCCTGCCGGAGGGCGATGATCTGCGCCTGGAGTTGTTCGATCTGCAGCTTGTTGTTCAGCACCTGCGCCTGGAGGCTCTCCAACTGGCGGCGATACTGCAGGTAATTGGCTTCGGACTGCTCCAGTTCCAGCTGGCTGATGGCCCCCGACCGCAGTAGCTCCTGATTGCGGCCGAAGCTGCTCCGGGCGATCTCCACCTCCCGGATAAGGGCGCCTTCCTGCTGTTTAAGGGAACCGTTCAGCCCGTCCAGGTACCGGATTTGCCGCTTCAGGGAGGCGATGCGGGCAAAGGCGCCCTGCTGGCGTTCGAAGAATTGAAAGTCGTGTACGGCCTGCTGATAGGCGGCGTAGGCGCTTTGGAGTTCACCCAGATTCAGCCCTTCGGGCAGTTGTATTTCCAGTAAGCTTTCCGGCTCAGTGATATCTCCCAGCCGGCGCGCCAACTCGTCCAGTTGCCAGATATCTTCCAGCTTAGCCGGGTTTTCCAGGACAGCAATAACCGCTCCTGCTTCTACGGATTGCTTATTCGCCGCCATCAGCCGGCTGATCTTGCCGCTGCTGCGCGCAAACACGCGAACCGGCGGGTTTTCCGTAACGACCACCGCCCGGGCGGTAATGACGTCCGGGTATCTGACCAGCCAGGCCAGCGCCATAAACAGGACAACCGCTATGAACACCGCCGTAATGCCCCAGCGCAGCGCCCAGCCCGGCGGGTGGCCAAGTACTTTCTGGATATCATCACGGCCAGTATTCAGCCGGATGTCATCGGATTCCGGATATGGATTTTTTTCGGCGGGCATGGACTGTTTTTTTGACGGACGGTTAGACGGTGGACGGCCTCAACGCTTTCCTGCCATACGCTGAGGTTTTTAAAGTTACCCATTATCTTTCTCTTTATTATTGAGCAGAATTCTGTGCTCTACTTTCTAATGCCGTCGGCCGTCTGGCTTCATGGCTATATTGTCAAATGGTTATATTGCTTGGCCCGCCCGCCATCCACCGTCCTACCCCCCCAACTCCAGCTGATCCTTTATAAGGTTAAAATATACCCCTTTTTTATCCACCAGTTCCTGATGCGCGCCCTTTTCCACCAGTTCGCCCTTGTCCAGCACGACGATCTGATCCGCATTTTTCACCGTGCTCAGGCGGTGAGCTACTATCACTACCGTTTTACCTTCAAAGAATTGTTCCAGGTTCCGGACGATGGCCTTCTCGTTTTTAGCATCCAGCGCGTTGGTCGCTTCGTCGAAGAAAAGGAATTCCGGGTCTTTGTAGACTGCCCGGGCGATGAACAGGCGTTGCCGCTGGCCCTGGCTGATGCCGTTGCCCCTGGCGCCGATCATGGTATTGTAGCGCAGCGGCAATGACTCGATGAACTCCCGGATATTGGCCGTTTCAACGGAGTGGATAAGTTTGGCCTTGTCCACCTGTTCTTCGCTCTCTGCAACGTTATTGGCGATGGTGTCCGAAAAAATGAAGCCATCCTGCATGACGGCGCCGCAAAGGCTGCGCCAGTAAGTTTTGTCGATGTTGGCCAGCGGCAGGTTGCCCACAGCAATGCTCCCGGTTGTAGGCGGATAAAACCCGAGAAGGAGCCTGACCAGAGTGGTTTTGCCACTTCCACTCATCCCCACGATGGCGGTGACTTTCCCCTCAGGTATCGTCAGGCTGATGTCCTTGAGTACAAAATCTGCCAGCTTGTTGTACTGAAAACTGAGATTCTCGATCCTGATATCCCTGCCCTGGGGCAATTCGGTGGCCAGAAACGCACTATCTTGCTCTTCCGCCTCCATGTTTTGCACTTCCCAAAGGCGTTCCAGGCTGAGCTTGGCGTCCTGTCCGGTTTGGAAGAAGGAGATCATCTGCCGCAGGGGCACATTCAACTGGCCGATGATGAACTGTACGGCCAGCATCATACCCAGGGTGATTTCTCCTTCAATGACCAGCCTGGCCGTCAGGAAGGTAATAAGAATATCCTTGAGCTGGCTGATAAAAGAAGTGCCCGCATTCTGATATTGGTCGATGGCCAGCGCCTTCAGGTTGATGCCGAACAGCCGGGCCTGTATATCTGACCACTGCCAGCGCCGCTTCCGTCCGCTGTTCTGCAATTTGATCTCCTGCATACCCTGAATGAGTTCGATGAGGGTGTTCTGGTGGACGGAAAGTTCCTGAAAGCGGCTGTAATCTATTTCTTTGCGCCGCCTCAGGAATACCAGTATCCAGATGAGGTATAAAATGCCGGCAACGAGAAATATGGCAAAAATCCGAAAATCATAGATCAACAGGACTGTGCCCAGGACGACGAGGGTAAAGGCCGAAAAGATAAATTGGAGGGTGGTGTTGGTCAAAAAGGCTTCGATGCGCCTCTGGTCGGCAATACGCTGGAGCAGGTCGCCCACCATTTTGGCGTCGAAGTAGCCGATGGGCAGTTTCATCAGTTTGGTTAGAAAGTCGGAGATCAGGGAGACGTTGATCCGGGTGCCGATATGGAGCAGCAGCCAGTTCTGGATCACGGTAACGGCGGTTTGCCCAAGGAACAACATCAGCTGAGCGATCAGGATGAGGTGGATGAACCCGAGGTTCTGGTTTTGAATGCCGACATCGACGATGGCCTGTGTAAGGAAGGGAAAGATGAGCTGGAATATGCTCGCCAGAAACAACCCCAGTATGAGCTGGACAAAATACCTCCGGTAAGGCCTCAGGTAGGACGCCAGGAACAGGTAGTTCATACTCTGGCGCCCCTCCGGCCCTTTTTTGTAGAATTCGGGAGTAGGCTCCAGCAGTAGGCCAATGCCGTACTCCCCGTCGCCCTGCCAGTTTTTGCGAAAAGCTTCGTGATCCAGTTTGAATTTTCCCGCCGCAGGGTCGGAGACCCATACATATTTTTTGCTGATCTTGTACACCACCAGAAAGTGGCTTTGCCGCCAGTGGACGATGCAGGGCAGGGGGGCGTCCATCAGGTAAGCCTGGCCCTTGTCTCTGCCGGCAAAGGGCAGTTTTACCGGCAGGCTGCGCAGGCCGATGTGTTCGGCCGCTTCGATGATCCCCCGCAGCGAGACGCCTTCCCGGTCGATGTAGCTGTGTTCCCGCAGGTATTGGAGGGAGTAGCTCTTGCCGTAATATTTGGCCACCATCCGCAGGCATGCCGGGCCGCAGTCCATATGATCTAGTTGGTAGTAATGTGGAAACCGGTCGAGCATGGAATGATGCCAGTTGTTGTATGGTCAAGGTTAGCGAGAGGTAAGGCGCCGAATTATCGGGGGCCTTCTTTCTCATTCCTGGATTCATACTCTTCCAGGTATTCGGCCACGATCTCGTCGATGATATCGCGCAGGTAGGTGCGTTCCCGGCGGGCAATGGCCTTGAGTTTTTCCAGCTTGACGGGGTCGAAAGTGAGGGTGATGCGCTTGCTGCCCTCGGGTTCCAGGCGGATGCTGCCCGGCTCGACGGTGCTGCGGATGAGGGCGTCCAACCCGCTGAGCGGTTTGCGGTGGCGCTTTTTCACCTGGGCGCTGCCGGAAATGGGGGTGCGCTTTTGCCGGCGCTGCTCGAGCTGTTCCTCTACGCTCTCTTCAAAAGCATGCTCCAGAAAGGCCTGCAGGTCGGCGGAGAAGTCCTTGCTGGAAGTACGTTTGCCGCCCTCGTCACCCTTTTTCGGCGCCTCCCGCCTGCCCGTCCGGGACAATAAAGGGCTGCTCTCCTGAAGGGTGTCTTCAGCAGCTTCTCCGAAAATGCTCTCCAGTCCTTCTGTGAATCTTTTTTTGCTCATAGATTATTCATTCCTTCATTCCTTCACTCACTCCCCCCCTCAAGGTAATTTCCTCAAATTTTTCCACTCTGACCAATATTTCTTTACACAACTCCAGATAATCCTCCGCCCCGGCGCTGCCCCTGTTGTAGTCAAAGATGTCCTTGCGCTGCGAGGGGGCTTCGGCCAGGGCCACATTATCGCGGATCATGGTTTCGAAGACCAGCTCGCCGAAGTACTTCTTGATGGTCTCCACTACGTCGCGGTTCAGCACCTTGCGGCTGTCGTACATGGTGGCCAGCACGCCGCCGATCTGCAGGTTTTTGTTGAGGCGAAACCGCACCTTCTGGATAACCTGTTTGATCTTGGCCAGGCCCTGCAGGGCGAGGAACTCGGTCTGCAACGGGATCAGCACGAAGTCGCTGCTGGTAAGAGCGTTGAGGGTCAGCAGGCCGAGAGAGGGAGGGCAGTCGATGATGATGAAGTCGTACTCCTCCCGCAGAGGCGCCAGCAACTCCCGGAGGATGAACTCGCGGCCGGCCTCGTTGATCAGTTCCATCTCCGCGCCGGACAGGTCGAGGGTGGAAATGACCACATCCATATTTTCCTTGACGGCGACCGGCATCAGCTCGGCCTCCCCCCGCATCGCTTCATAGATGGTGTGCGGCGGGCGCGGGGCGCCCAATGACAGGGTAAGGTTGGCCTGCGGATCCAGGTCGATCAGCAGCGCCCTTTTCCCCAACTCCGCCATGCCCGCGCCGATATTGATCACACTCGTGGTCTTTCCGACCCCTCCTTTATGGTTAAGCAATGAAATGACTTTTCCCATATCAATACTTTGGTAACTTTGCAAGAATGTGAATTTAAACAATTATTGCCAGGAATGCCCGGCATGTCAGCAAAAATATACTTTTTCCCTAAATTGTCACCAAATAACAGATAACGAACGACGGTTTGTAAGCGCTGTTGAGGCCGTGATAAAAGTAATCATTATTTTAATAACGATTATAAATATAATGATCACCCACCACTCCACCATTCCACCTGCCAATTCCACCACTCCACACTCCACCACTCCACACTCCCAACCCTTTGCACTCTACCCACTTAAATGTACCTTTGCGAAAATTTCAAAAAATGAAAGCAAATATCTCGCTTGTATTAAACGGCATACTCCTCATAGCAGTAGCCTACCTGCTCTCTCAGCATCTTTCGCCCGGCAAGGGGAAAGCGGAGGAAACCCCGGCGGCGGATACCGCAGCGGCGGCTTCCCCCAACATCGTTTACATCAATGCCGACACCCTGGTTGAGAAATACGAATACTTCCGGCAGGAGAAAGAAGCCCTCGACAAGCGCCAGGCGGAGGCCAGCCAGCGGCTGAACCAGCGCATGGGCGCCCTGGAGAACGAATTCCGCGGCGTACAGCAAAAAATCCAGCAAGGCCTGCTGACGCCCAATCAGATCGCCGACGAAGAACAGCGCCTGGGCAGAAAGCAGCAGGAACTGGTGGCCGAACAGGAAAAACTCAGTAAGGAACTGATGGCCGAAACCCAACGCATCCAGCTGGAACTGGAAGATGAACTCCGCCAGTCGCTGGACCAGATGCGCGAACGGCGCG
>CAZAXA010000186.1:7828-10991 GCA_964488965.1 uncultured Phaeodactylibacter sp.
TCCTGCAGTACGGCCAGGGCTCCAGCGTCCTGCTCGCCGCCGACAGCCTCGACATCACCGCCGAAGTACTGGAAATCCTGAACCAGAAGAAAACCGAAGAGCAGGAAAAGGATGCCGGCAATTGAACGGCAGAAAATTTTCCCGGCTAGCCTACCCTAACGCCTTCGTCGCCACCAGCTGCCCGTAGTTGTGATCCCGCCGGGTCGGCCCGTGCGCAAACCTGGCGATCTCAAAACCATGCGCTTTCAGGTGGCGCGCCAGGGCCAGCCCGGTATATTCCTGCCGTTTCAGGTCGTGGAACTCAATGGAAATGGTCTCGATACGGTCCAGCAGGGAAGCGCCGGCCTCCAGCAGTATGGGGTATTCGGCGCCCTCGCAATCCAGCTTCAGGAAGTCGACTTCTTCCAGGCCCTGCTCGTGCAATAGCGTATCCAGGGTGATGGCCCGTACTTTTTCCGTCTCCACCGGGCCGTCGCCCTCGCGGAAGAGAGAGTGGTTCTCGTGGCGGCCCAGGTAGAGCTCGGCCTCGCCCGACTGGTCAGAAATGGCAGCCCGGATGGGGTAGACGTTTTCCACCTTGCTGTCCCTGACATTCCGGCGCAGGATGTTGAAATTGTGCTGAGACGGCTCCACGGCGATGATGGTGGCCTCCGGGCCGGCATTGAGGGATGCGAAAATGGAAAAATAGCCGTAATGGGCGCCCACGTCAACGATGATGGCCGGCTCGTAAAAAGGAAAATAATCCGCATAATGGCGGGCGGCGAAAACTTCGCGCAGAATACCCAGCCCGCCCCTCTGAAGGCCGAAGCTGAGCTGGATGCCATTGGACCGGCATATGCGGCGGAAGGCAGCCCGGTTGCCTCCCAGCCTGCCCCATATTTTTTGTAGCATGTGCGGTGTTTTATCGGAGTAAAAATACACCTTCCCGGGCAAATTTGGGGCCTGCCTGCTTTGCCGGTTGAAATTGGTTGATTGAATACAACCTTTTAAGTTAAGTTCTTTTGCCGAAGCAAACAAGGATAAAAATCACCGGGCTATCTGAGCGATTTCATTGAATTAATGGCCTAAAAAGCGATTGATTGTCCTGCGGGGAATATCTCTGTGAAAGACTTTTTTCAAGATAAAACCTAAGATTATGAAAAACCCACTAACCAGCATCATTGGTCCTTTTCTGTGGGTTATGGGATTGGCGTTAACCATAGCCTTCTCAGCCTGCCAGAAGGACAAAACCGAACCTGAACCTGTCAACCTGGCCGATCTGCCGGGTGTAAATTACCTGGGCCGGGGTTACAATGCCTTTGGCGAATTTGCAGATGCCGGCGAGCTGAAAAGCCCGCTCCTCCTTTTCAGGCACTACAAAAAGGAACAAGCAGGAGGAAAAGAATACAAGGTGCCGGAAGAGGCGGATGTGCAACAACTGGATCAGAATATTTTCAAATCCATTTCGGGCACGGCCATTGGGGAATATCAGAACCAGCGCGCCCTTTCCGTAGGTTTGGGCAGCGATTATCCGTTCTTCAGCGGTTCCGTCACCGCCAACTTCCAGGAGATCCACTACCGGACGCTCAACTATGCTTTTGTCAATGTGAGCAATGAGGTTGAGCTCTGGAAAATATCCCTGCCCTATGATGCCGCCTTGCTTAGGGGAATGCTTGCAGAGGAGGCCAAAACCGCCCTGGCTTCCATGCCGGCCGCGGAATTGTTCAGTAAATACGGTACGCACGTACTGGTATCCGCTACCATAGGCGGGCGGGCCGATTACTTTGTCGCTACCGAAAAAAACGAGGCCACGAACCAGCTCGGCCTCGCCGCCGCCGCCGAGGCTTCTTTCAAGGAGAGCTTAGGGGAACTCGACCTGAATGCGGAACCTCAGTACGCGGAAATGGTCAATACCCTGAGAGAACATTCCTTCATCGGGCTTAAAGTGCAGGGGGGCAGCCCCGACTGCGGGCATAACATCTTCAGCCCCGGCAACTACGAGGCCTGGTACAGCTCCGTGAAAGCTGTCCCGTCCCTGAGCGGCCTTTCCAACCTGAGCCTGATGCCGGTCTGGGAACTGTGCGAAAGCAGCGAACGCAGCACAGAACTGGCCAACGCCTTTGAACAGTATGCCGTCGGCTTCAACCTGCCGGCTGTCATCACCAATGCCAAAACCTGCATCACTGACATCCTGGTCAAAACGGGCGACAACAGCGACCCCTACTATTATCAGGAGGCCGGCTACAAGGTGGTTCCCGTCAACCTCAATGAGAATACGGCCGGAGATTATGTCTATCTGATGTACAAGGAAGGGCTGGACGTGGAAACCAGCATCAGCGAGCTGGCCACCGTCAGTGGCGTCAACCCTACCGCTCCTGTCGGCTGGTTCAGGATCAATGCTAACCTGAACGAGGGCACCGGCGCCGGCGACCCGGAGATTTACTTCGTCTTCAAGAAAATGTTCAGCGACAACCCCATCCGGCAACTCCGGGTGATCATAGGCGAAAGCACGCCGCTGCCCACCGGCTTCGAGTACGTGAGGAACCACTACTACGGCAACCCTCAGAACCTCAACCAGGGCGCCGGGGGAGAAGTGGTCTTCCTGGCCTATTCGAGGAACCTGTCGCAGCCGTAAACCGGCCGGGCGAGGATGGGGATTCGGGATCCGTTATTCTGTGATGTAACAGAGGCGATTGATAACAAATGGCGGATAATGATGTGATGTAACAAGGGCTATAACGAACCAGCCCCTCAGCGCCCTTGTTACATCACAATTTTCGATTTTATATTTCCTATGGCCTTGCCACCTCCAGCTGCTTCAGCAGTTCCTGTACGGCCGCTTCCAGTTGCTGGTCTTTGCCTTTGCTGGCCACGCCCGGCTCGTTAGGCATCTTGATATCGGGTTCCAACTGGTTGTTCTCCAGGTATTCGCCATCGTTGGTGACGACGCCCACCTGCGGGATGCCGAAGATGAGGTCGCCCGTATGCAGGCGCTCCCACCAGACGGCCGTAGCAGTGCCCGGTACCGGCATCCCGATGAGCTTGCCGATGCCCAGGGCTTTATAGGCATAGGGGAACATATGGGCGTCGGAGTAGTTGCTTTCGCTCATCAGCACCACGGAGGGTTTGTACCATTTCGACATGGGTTCGCTGCCCAGGTCCTGCCCGCGCGGCATCATGGTCA
>CAZAXA010000187.1:0-10986 GCA_964488965.1 uncultured Phaeodactylibacter sp.
GAAGGGTGTGCTTAAACTTGGCGGCAAATCGACGGCAAAGGTGTATTGCAACGGCGCCTTCCGCGACCTGGAAGGCAAGGGAGAGTACCTGATCGCCGACCTTTTTGCCAGGGAACTGGAGTACAGCGCCATGGGCTTTTCCAATACCTTCAACGGCATGCTGATGGCGGCCATCGGCGGTTCGAGAGGCTCCGATTCCATTCCTGCCAGCGACGGATGGGGCAATAAAAAGTTCGACATCGTCAGCCGGACGCCCATCGGCAAAGCGGTGGCTGGCCAAAAGCTCCGCTTTCAGTGGGCAAGCAAAGAAGCATTGCCGCAATACGAATTCATCCTCGAAGATGAAAGCGGCAAAGTGCTGCATTCCGCGACGGTCAGCGAGACCATCTACACCGCCGACCTGGGCGCCCTGGGGCTGAAGAAAGGAAAATACGCCTGGAAGGTCGTGAAAGCAGGCGGAGAAGGGCCTGCCTCCAACAAATATTTCTTCTCCGTCACCGGGGAGGATGAGAAAGCCCGGGCGATGAAAGCCCTTCAGGATGAGGAGGGCTATCAGCAGGCCGACCCCCTGATGAAAAAGCTGATGGAAGCGGCCTGGCTGGAAGATTCCGAATTTTACTATGCCGCCGATATGGCCTACAAGGAAGCGGCCCAGATGGCCGATGAGGGAGCGCTTTCCAGGAAGATGTACGAGGCCTTTATGGCCCGGCGGGCGCAGTAGCGGGGCGGTCAGTTACCATAACGCCCCAGCAGTTCCACAAAGCGGGGGTCTGCCTGCAGGCCCGACAGGAAAGGCGTCGAGCGCAGGTCGTCAAAACCATTAAAGCCTGCCTCCAGCGCCTGTTCCAGCCATTGCAGGGCCGGCTCCGGTTTCCCCTGCATGGAGAGGGTACAGGCCACCAGCACCATGCCTTCCGTATCCCGGGGCTTCAACTGGGTGTAGCGCCGGTAGTATTTTTCGGCTTCAGGATAGTTTTGCAGGGCGTCCAGGTACAACCACCCCAGGTTGTAATGGGCATCCGGGTAATCGGGATAGTACCCGATAGCGGCTTTATAGTAAGCCTCGGCCGCCATATAATCCCTCGTCTTTTCAGAGAGGAACCCCAGATAGAAGTTGGTCAGGGCGCCGGGGTCCAGTTGCAGGGCGCGCAGGTAGGCGCCCCTGGCCCTGTCCAGGCTATCGAGGGCTTCCCAGGCTCTGCCCAGGAGTTTGTAGGCATTGGCGAAAGCGCTGTCATAGGCGATCGAAGCCTCCGCAAATTCAATGGCTGCGCGGTAATCCCTCCTCCTGTAGGCGAGCAGGCCCAGGTTGCAGCGGGGAGGCGCGTAGTCTTCCCGAAGCTGAAGCGCCTGCTCGGCCATGCTGGCCGCCTCATCATTCCTGCCCATTTCGAGCAGGGCAGTGCTGATATTAGCTGCCGGGATCACCCAGGTGGGCGACAGTTCACGGGCCTGCCCGAAGTATCCGAGCGCCGGCTGGTATTCTTTCAGCCGGAGGCAGATCAGCCCCAGTTCATTATAGACATGGGCGGCCAGGGAGTCCTGGCTCAGGGCCAGTTCCTGCTTTTCGATGGCCAGGCGGAGGATGGAATCTCTTCCGGCGGCCATCGTTTCTCCCTGCAGGCGGAGCGCCAGCCCTTCGAAATAGGCCTGCCGTACTTTGAGGTCGGCGTACAGGATATTGCCGGGGCCGATCAGCCCGGCAGCCTTTTCCAGGTATTCGGGGTAGCGCCGGTAGCTTTGGCTGTACTGCCAGCGGCGCGCCATCTCTTCGGGGCTGGCTTCAAGATAGGCGTTAACGGCCCGCTGTGCGCCGTCCTGCAGGGCGACGGCCAGGTTGAGGCGCAGGGCATTCAGAACAGGCTGCAGGGCTTCTTCCCGTTGCATTTGCTGAAAGAGGGCGTAAGCAGAGCCCTCCTCCGGGTGAAGGAGGTGGCCGGCGGCCATGGCCTGCTGGAATTGCTGGTAGAGCGGATGCACCACCGTATCCCTGCCGGTGGGCAACGTAGCCCGCGGGGTGGCAAAGGCCATATTTTCTCTCTGCAATTGCCTGCGATCCAGCAGGGCCAGGAGCGTATCTTCATTGACCCGGAAGAGCTCGGCGCTGCTGAGCCCGGTTTTCATGGGGTTCTGGCCAACGCGGGACAGCTCGGCATCCAGGAACTGGTAAATCTCTCCCAGGTTGACCTTCAGGTCTTCGTTGCGGTCGGCCATACCTTTGAGGCCATCGATGAGGAAGTAGGAGAAGATACCCCGGCCGCCGCCCCATTGTTCGCTTTCCAGGGAGGCCTGGTTGGGCTCGCAGGAAAGGATTTTTATCTCGTTGGCGAATTGCTGGGCCAGCCCCTGGGTGGTGGCCGCCACGCCGCCGGTTTCGCTGCCCGCCAGCTTGCCCGACCGGCAGGCGTCCGTGATCATGATGACCTCTACATTCTGGCTGAGGGCCTTGACCACCTTTTGCAGCATTTCGACCGCATAGGTGCCGCTGCCCATATAATTGGAGGCTCTGGCGTCGTAAGCCAGCAGATAACCCTGGTCCATCAGTATCCGGTTCTCCATGTCGCCATGGCCGGAAAAATAGATGATGGCCCGGTCGCCGGCCTTGCTCTCGCCAGCCAGCCAGTAAAAGGCCGTGGCGATCTCCCCGCGGGTGGCCTTTTCATTCAGCAGCAGTTTGATATTCTCCGGCGAGGTTTCCCCGCCGGCGGCAGAGGCCAGGAATTCTGCCATCGCCTCAGCGTCGCGGTGGGCAAAATGCAGGTCGGGGATGTGCTCGTCCTCATAGTTGGAAATACCGATGATCACGGCCCGGGTGGTACCCTTTTTAGCCATGGCGCCGATCTGGGCCAGGCCGGGCAGGGCAGAAAATAAGAAGGGCGGCAACAGCAGGAATAACCTCATGGTAAGGTAACTTTTCATCGGAAAAACAAATTAAGACACAGCCTATGCCAGTATATTTGGCAAAGACAGGAGGGGTTACCCCACAAAAATGCTAATTTACACTTAATTATGTATTTCCGGAGGCAGTGCTGGAACCAGGCTGCCTGCAGCCGGCTCAGAACATCCTGTCAACCTTGCCAACCCTGTCCATTACAATTCAAACAGATCACTAAAATCCTGAACTAATGAATACCATCTTCGTCCGTTTTTTCTGCCTGTCCATCTTTCTGTCCGCCGCCCTGCTCGCCGGGGGCCAGAGCGACGCCCTGGTTTTCCGCCCCTCGGGAGGCGATGAGGAAGCCGCTTCGCCCAGCGCCCATAAAACAGAAACTGCCCGGAAGGTGTACGAACACCTCGTCGAAGCGCGGGGTGACAACCGCTTCAACGCCCCTGGCTTCGAACTGGCAGGCACGGTGGCCAATGGCGCCAAAATCCTTTACGATGAGAACCGCATCATTCTGGAAGAGAAGGCCTACGATGTCTGCACCCGGTTTGGGGCCGACTCCATCAACGCCCTGGCCACTCTGCTGGCGCACGAGCTGATCCATTTTTACGAAAAACACGGCTGGGCCGGCAAGTTCTCCAGCTCTTTCGCCGGCCTGCAGATCGGCGACACCCTGGGCAGGCTGAGTACCAAGATCATCAATGAGACCCAGGCCGACTACCTGGGGGGCTTCCTGGCCTACTCGGCCGGCTACGATGTCTTCCGCCAGGGAGACGAGTTCATGGCGGCCCTGTACGAAAAGTACGGCCTGGGAGAACAGGTGAAAGGGTATCCCAGCCTGTCCGACCGCAAGGCGATGATACGCAGCTCGGCCGAAAAGGTAGTTGAACTGGCGGACATCTTTGATGTGGCCAACCTGATGGCCATCACCGCCCGGTCGGAAGAAGAATTTCAGATCGCCCAGATGCTCTATGAATATATCCTCGACGATTACCAGAGCCGGGAGCTGTACAACAACCTGGGCGTGCTGGCCACTTACCAGGCGCTGTTGCATTTCCGGGAAAATGAACTGAAATACCGCTTTCCCCTGCAACTGGAACTGGAGTTCAGGAGCGCCCGCGGCGCCGGCGCCCTGGATACCCGCACCGCTCTGCTCCGCAAGGCCGTCCGCTGCTTCGATTACGCCATCGGCCTCGACGCCGGTTATGCGCCGGCCTACCTCAACAAGGCCTGTGCCCTTACCCTCCTGGAAGAATACCCCCGCGCCCGCTTCTATGCCATGCAGGAAGCCCTGGACAAGGCCGGCCCGGAGGATAAGCATATGGCCGGCAGCGTGGAAGTGCTGCTGGGCATCATCGCCAGCCGGGAAGGCATGGCAGATGAGGCCGGCGGCCATTTTGACCGGGCCATCGCCCTGGGCAGCAGCCTGGGGGAGTACAACAAGAAAGTACTGCTCGGCGAAGAGCCCGGAAGGGAAGACTCCCTCGGTTTCGCCCCGGGCCTTAGCGAGGAGATCGACGGGGTAGACCTGATCTCCTTCACCCGGCGCGGACAGCAGAGAGGCAAACCCCAGCCGGGCATCAAGATCGCCGACAAGGTCAACTTCTACCGCTTCCTGCTGGAAGATGCGCCGGACAATTCGAAAGTCATGATCATCGTATCTACCCTGGAATCCAGCCGGGGAGCCTATTACCTGTTCCAGGCCACCGGAAAGGGCTACGGCGGCGCCACCCGCGAAGGCATCAGGGCCGGCGATGGCCGGGAAGCGGTGGCCGCCGCCTATGGCCAACCCGCAGGCGCTCTGCTGAGCGCCAATGGCGAGATTATGAAATACAGCAACATTCTCTTCTTCCTGGGCCCGGATAAGAAAGTCAGAAAGTGGGCGGTGGTGGAGGATACTAAATAGGTTGAGGTTGAGGTTGAGGTTAAGGTTAAGGTTAAGGTTAAGGTTGAGGTTGAGGTTTCTCAGCCTCAACCTTAACCTTAACCTCAACCACCCTGCCCGGGCAGCATGCCATAAGCCTGCGCGGCCAGGCCCGGCGCCAGTTCGTGGATTTTGCTCATGGGGCCTTGCCAATCCAATTTACCGACAATTTCCGGTTTGTCGCTCTGCCCCAGCCGGACTACGGCCCCCTTGACCACTATGCCATCGCCCCGTTTCTCGTAGGAGGCCCTGATCTGGTAGCTGTTGCGGTATTTGGGCAGGTCGAAGTAGGCCAGGCCCGCCTTGGCGCCTTTGGCCGATTCGGTTCGGAAATACCTTGCCAGTTCATCCTCCAGGCCCAGGGGGTCGAGATAGTCGTCGTCCAGTATCCGGGGGCGGACGAAGACCGGCTTCTCCTGGGCTACGGGGATATCCACCGTATCGTTGACGATGCCGATGGGGAAGCTCTGCCCTCCCTCCGGCGGCGCCATGCGCGGCTGCTGCCGGGTGCCGATAGCCTCGGCCAGTTCCGGCACCTTATCCAGAGCGTAATGGAAGAGGCTGCTGACGTCGACCAGCCCGTTGTTCTTGCGGGCTTCTGCTTCCATGCCCTGCAGCAGGCTGAAGGTGAGCAGGCCCTGCCCATAGCGGGTGGCCTCGTAGCTGGATTTGTTGGCGGCGCTGCCGGACAGGACGAACATGCCGGTGCGCTCTTTGAGGCGTTCCAGCGCCAGCAGTTGGTCGGCGTTGAGGTCTTTACGGGTAGAACCCAGGTCGTCGAGCACTTCCCCGGAATTGCAGGCGTCGAAGATCAGCACCTGTTTGTTGGCGCAGACCGGCCTGGCCCATTCCTTTAGTTCGGTTGTGGAAATGCCCCCTGTCCGAAGAATCTCCGGGTCTTCGATATCGGTGCTGCCAATAGCGTTGGTAAGATAGTAGAATTGCGGCTCCTCGCCGGGCGGCGCGTAGGCGATCCCATGGCCGGAGAAGTAAAGCAGCAGGACGTCAATGGACTTGGCCTTTCCCTCTATCTCCCGCAGCACCGCCTTTATATTTTCCTTGCCGGATACCTGCGCTCCCGCTTCCCTGCCGGTATTCAGCAGGTAGGCATGAACGGCTTTGGCGCCAAAGAGGGCCCTTCCGGAAGCCAGCAGCGCCTGGTGCATGGCCTCTGCGTCTTTATCGGGATACATAAGGTCCAGCTGATCTCCCAGGTAATCGGATGTTCCGATACATACGGCGTACAGCTCGGGGTCTTCAACGACGGGCAGGGCAGGAAAACCTGTTTCTTCGCCGCCCCCCCTCCTGCCGACGAACTCGGGCGTGTAGTTTTTCCGGATGGGGGAACTCTTCAGCCAGCCGGCCTCATTGTACACCACGACGGAAACGGAATTGTCGGGCCCGGGCCTGTAGAAGTTGACGAGGTCTTTCCGCCTGAGGTCGAGCCGTATTTCGGCCTGCTTGTCTTTATTCTCACTGAACTCCACCTCTTTGTTATTGATCAGGATGCTGTATTTTCCGATGCCGCCATTGCGTTCCTTAAGCTGAACGATGAGTTCATCATTTACGATGCGGAGGTTCACTTCGGGGAACAAGCTGACGGAATCGAATTTGCTGACGTCTTTCAGGCGAGCGTCACTGTTGCCCATCAGTATGGCCAGCAGGCCGGGCAGAAAGTAGCGTTCATCGAGCTGCCCCAGGGAGATGACCTCGTTGCCGACGGTGTAATACATGAGTTGCATAGCCCCGGGGGAGGCGTCGAACAGGCCCGTGGGCGAGGTGACGGCCCAGTCGTTGGCGCCCAGTTGTATGAGGGTGGCGGCCTCTTCGCCATTGCCGCTGTCCCAGATTTTGAGCATGCCGTCTTTGCCGCCGGTGAAGACCCACTTGCCATCGGCAGAGAACACAGCCGTATTCACCACCCCCGTATGCCCGGCCAGGGTATCAACCGGAACCAGAGTTTTGCCGGCTTCCAGGATAATGACATTCTTGCCATTGGGAACGGCCAGGTATTTACTGTCGGGAGAAAAGCCGGCCTTGCCCTCGAACAATTCCCACCCGCCATCCTCCCAAAGCGGGGCGCCCTGTTCGTCCCAGAACATGAGCTTGCCCGCCGCACTGCGGGTCAGCATGTATGACCCATCGGGAGAAAAGAGGGCCGCTTCCGCCGGCCCGTTATGGGGCAGCACCTTAAGGAGCTTGCCGGTCCGGGTTTCCCAGAGGCGGGCGTCCAGTAGTTCGGAAGCGGTAAGTATCCTTTGCCCGTCGGGAGAGAAGGCTGTGGCGCGGGTGCGGTAGTCTTTATCGGCGACCTCCCTGACCTCCCGCCCGAGGCTATCCCACAGGACGGCCCTGCCGTCGGCGGTGGAGGTCAGCACATAGCTGCCATCCCTGGAAACCGAAAGGGAAACGGGCTGCATGCCTTTTATTTTAGTGCTTTGCAGCAGGCTGTCCTTATTTATGAAGATATCGAGATGGCCGTCCCAGCCAACAGTGTACATGCGCCGCCCATCCGGGCTGTAGGCCACCTCATCGACCCTGGCGTGATGGGGCAGCCCGTGCAGGACTTCCCTGCCGGTGAGGTCCCAGAGGCGGACGCCATTGGAGGTACCGGCCAGCAACTTGCCGCCGTCCGGGCTGGGGGCAATGGAAAGCACATCGGCCCCGTAGCCATTCAAGCGGTGGCGGACTTTGCCGTCCATACCCCAGAACAGTATGGCCTCCGTAGCGTCGCTGAAGGAGAGCACCTCGTCGCCGCTGCTGGAAAAAGCAGCCAGGCGGACGGCGGCGCTGTGCTGAAACGACTGAAGTACTTTACCGTCCAGGTTGAAGAGGAGGGCAGTATTGTCATTGCTTCCGGAGAGGAAACCCCGCCCGTGGTAGGCGGCGAGGCTCATGATCTCGTTATTGTGGAGAGAGAAGCCCTTCAGCAGCGCGCCCTTCATATCCCAGACGTGAATCTGGCCGTTGATGCTGCCGGTGACCAAGGTATCCCCTGCCGGGGCGAACACCAGGGAACTGATGCTTTCATCCAGTTGAATATCCCCCTTGCCGGCGTATTTTTTGGCCGCCTTGTCCCATGCCCATATTTTGGCCACCCCCAGGGTATAAGTCTCCCGGACGGCCGCCAGGTAGGCGCCGTCCGGCGAGAAGGCCAGCTCGCGGACGGTGGCGCTTTCCTCTTCGCCGCTGGCTCTGAAGGCCCGTTCCCGCCAGAGGCGGTTGCCCTGGATATCCCAGACGGCCACGTTGCCATCCGTACTTCCGGCGGCCACCCATTGGCCGTCAGGAGAGAAACGGGCATGGTTGCTGTTGGAACTTCCGCTGAATACCAGGATAAGCTCCCCGGAGAGGTTCCACAACTTGACGCCGCTGCCGCTGCAGGTGAGCAGGCGCCGGCCATCGGGAGAGAAATCTACGGTGAGCACCTCATTGTTCGCCGACTCTTTGAGGGTGGCGATGAGGTGGCCGTCGCGATCCCACAGCCGGGTAGTGCGGTCGAAACTGGCCGTCAGGATGTACCTGCCGTCAGGGGAGGCGGCAAAGTAGTTGAGGTAATTGGTATGGCCTACCGGAATGACCAGCTTCGGCTGCTGGGCCATGGTGGCCAGGGATGCCAACAGAAAAGAGAAAATGAGGGCGTAGTTTTTCATAGGAATAAGGGTTTGGGCTTTGCCGGGGAAATCCTTCTCCGCATAGCGCCGGATGGATGGGAGGCATATCGCATACTGGTGTTCGCAGTTTTCAGGGCCTCAAAAAAGCCCGGTATCGAAACCGAAGTTAAATAATTTCTGTATCTCCGGCCTTCAATCCTCATGCATTTTATATAACGGTAAAAGGTTACCTCCGGGGGCGGGCAGCTCATGAAGGAGGATGGGATGGCCAAACGACAAATGCTGAAGGCATCACTCCGGGACAACAAACAACGGATCACACCCCTTCCAGCATCCGCAGCAGCCCCCTGAGAGGTATCTCTTCCCATCCGCGGCCGCGTTCCAGTTCGAAGCCCAGCTCGTACAACTGGCGTTCGAGCAGGAAGGTATCCTGAAGGATATCCCAGTCTTCTTTTGAAGGGGGGATCAGCCCGGCCGGCCGGGCCCGGGAAAGATAACCACTGAGGAAGGCTGTTTTCATGCCGTCGAACCAGGCTTCCATAAAAGGCAGCCAGGGGCTTTCGCCGAGCTTGCCGGCCCCCGCTTCCATCGCGGGGGTGGCCAGGGCCGCGTAGTGGAGCGAGCTGGCCATGCTGGCCAGGTCGCTCATGGGAGGTTTCCTGAGCCTCAGCTCGCTGAAGCTCCGGGTCCGGCCGCCTTCAAAATCGAAGAGCACGAAGGATTTACCGGTAAAGAGCACCTTTTCCAACTGCAGGCCGCCGTGGATGCGAACCTTCACGGCATCCATCTTGCGGCTGTAAATACGCCGCAGGCGCTCCTGAAGGGCTTCGCGTTGCTCCAGCAGCAATCCGGCCCCCGGCAGTTTATCCCTGAATGTACTCAACCGCTGAAAGGTAGCGCGGAGCGGCGACTGCCAGGCGGAATAAAGCGAACGCTGGTAGTGCAGCGAAAAAGGCTCGGGCCGGAAGCCGGGGCCGTCCTCACCGGCCAGGCCGGCATGCAGGCGGGCCACCGTTTCTCCGAGCAGTTGGGCGCGGTGCAGGGGCATATCTCCGATGAACTCCTCCCACTCCTTGCTCAGAGGGAACCCGGGCGCGGGAATATCCTCCGGAATGCCAGGCTGCTCCGGATGGGACTGTATGCGCTCCAGAAAACGGCGGGACACATCGTAGAAATACTGCCATGCCGAACCCTGGTTGGGGATATAAGGTTGCAGCATCGCCAGGATGAAAGGAGAAGCATTGTCCCGGCCATACTGCAGATGGCTGATATAACCGGGTACCGGCAGGCCGTTGCCGCTGCCATGCCGGTTGATCTCCAATTCCGGATTCAGGCTTTCTTCCAATCTCCTGAATATCTTGAGAAAATAACGGTTGCCGTAGGCGAGGTTAATATTATTGCCGCTGGCCTCCAGCAGGCGGGCGGGAGGTATATCTTCGAACTGCTCCCAGCTAATGCCTTTGCTGCGGACAAAGCTGTAGTGCAGCGGCGCACGCCCGGAATCGGACAGCAGGTTGCGCAGCAAATAGTTGCGGAAAGCGGGGCTGGCGCCGGCCTCAAAGAGGTAACCCTGCCGGGAAGCGCCGGCCAGCCTGGCCAGTATCTGATTGGTGGAAGGCGCGTTGGGCTGTTGCCGGGGGCCTCCTTTACTCATCGCGATGGGGAGAAAAACCAGTTCCGGTAAGCCTTCGGTGAAGTACAATTTCAGGATCGTCAACAAAGCCTGCCCACCATCAAAAATAACAGGCTGAGCATGCCAAATCTCCAGGCGCTCCAGTTTGCGGCCGTGAAAGTTGAAGCCGGGGCTCCGGGACAGGAAGGCGGGAAGTACCCTCCCGGACAATAATCCGGAACCTTTGCCGGCAGCCAGCTGCATCCAGCCTTCCGGCTCCCAGTCCAGCTCCGGAATGGATTCTTCATGGCTTCCCTGCCCGGCTTCCGGCTGCAGGACGAACCAGTAATATCCGTAAGGGCCGAGTGTGAAGCGGTTGAGCCCCCGGCTCAGGGGAGGAAAACGGGTTTGCCCGAAGGCTTCCACCGGGATATATCCTTCGAAGCCGGGCATTTCCAGGCTTGCCGCCTGCGGATGGCGGCTGAGGTTGGCCACCACCAGCAGGTGTTCCTCCTCATAAGAACGGGTGAAGGCCAGCACCTTGGAATTTTCCGGCGCCAGGAACTTTATATCGCCCCGGCCGAAAGCGCGGTATCGCTTCCGGATGCTGATGATGCGCTTCATCCACCACAAAAGGGAAGAAGGGTTATTCTGCTGTACCTCCACATTGACCGTGGAGTGGTGGTACTCCGGGTCATTGATCAGGGGCAGGTAAAGGGAGTGCGGATGCGCCATGGAAAAGCCGCCGTTGCGGTCCAGGTTCCACTGCATCGGCGTGCGTACGCCATCGCGGTCGCCAAGGTGTACATTGTCCCCCATGCCGATCTCATCGCCGTAGTACAACACCGGCGTGCCCGGCAGGGAGAACAGCAGGCAGTTCATCAACTCTATCTTCCGGCGGTTGTTGTCCAGCAGGGGCGCCAGCCGGTGGCGGATGCCCAGGTTGATGCGG
>CAZAXA010000188.1:0-10975 GCA_964488965.1 uncultured Phaeodactylibacter sp.
GGGCCTGAGCGAAGCGGAACAGGTCTTCCACCGTCGAGAAGCCACCTCCCGCCGGGCCGCCTTTGATGACGTGCTTGTATAGGTTGTTCTCCCATTTCCAGGGGCTGCCCGGCGCCGGGATGTACCCGATGGCCAGGTTCTCCACAGGGAAATCCATCTCGTAGCTGTCGGAGTTGGCCATGCCGGCCGGGCGGTAAATGTTCTCGCGAATGTAATCGAAGTAATCCTGGCCGGTAGCGCTTTGGATGACTACTCCCAGCAACAACATGCCTGTGTTGCTGTAGCCGAACCGCTCGCCGGGTTCGAACTGCAGCGTTTCCCCCTTTACCAGCGGCTTGAAGTCGTCTACTGAACGATACAGCTCGCGGGAACTGTTCCAGTAAGTGTCGTTGAAATAGCTGCCCAGGCCGGAAGTATGGGTCAACAGATGGTGTATGGTTACCTTTCTGGTGATGGAGTCCGGGAGCCAGCTTTCGTCTACATATTTGCTGATCGGATCATCCAGGGTTATTGCGCCCTTTTCCACCAATTGCAAAATGGCAGTTGCGGTGAACATCTTGTTCATGGAACCCAGGTTGAACTTGGTATCCAGCCGGTTGGCAACGTGGAAGCGCTTCGAGGCCTCCCCGCAGGCGCGGGTGAAGAGCACCTCGCCCCCCTTCGCCACCAGTACCGCGCCCGAAAAGGCATCCCGCTCGCACAGGCGCCGGAGTAACGCCTCCAGCTTTGGCAAAAGATCAGCTTCGGCGATAGCTTCCGGTTCTACGTTAGAGGGCGCCCGCGCAGGCGAGAAATTTAATCCGGTAACGCGCTGCTCATCACCTTCCAGGTGAAAACTGAAGGCGTTCCATGAACCGAAGAGCTCGCCTTTCAGAATGACAACCGTTTCCGGGCGTTCAGGAACATAGGTGCGAATGCTGTGAAACCGGACGCCCCCGGTGCTCTGGTAAAAGGACAGAAAGGCATTGACATGCATCTCCATCGGGGCCATATCCCGGAATTCTCCGGTAAAATGCTCCTGCAGGAGAGAAACCACCGCTTCGGCATTATTGGTATTGACCGCATCGATAATGGCCCGAATGCGCTCTCCTTCGATGCCATCCGGCATAACGGATACATCCTGGTAGCTCTGCTCGCCGGGCTGCTGCGCCAGGCCGGCAAAGGAAAAGCAAAGGCTGAGGAACAGGCCCAAAAGAAGGGTTCGGAAAAAGACGGGTGATCTCTTCATGAGTTTGGCTTTTTATTTACGAAATATTTCGTACACAATTTTAAGGCATATTCCCGTACCTGCCAAGTAATACGAATAATTTCGTACGTACAAGGCGGGCAAATTCTAGCTTTTGTTCCTTATATTGCGCCTTCTTTTGCGCTATTGCAGCTTGTTGGAGTGGCCGTTAGGAATTTTTTAAAAAAAAACTGCCCTTTGAACCCAACCATTCGCACGTACCGGGAAGTCTTAGCAAGGTGAATGAAAGAAGCATCTCAAATAAAAAATGACAAACCCTATGATGCCTGTTACTACTTTTCTCGTTCTGACCTTAGCCATCATTGCTGTCGGGAAAAAAGCGAAAGCTTTTCGTTAAGGCTCACCGTTTCCTTACCCACCCTTTTTGGGCCAGGCCTCTGAAAACAAAAAGGCCGTGACAAGCCCGGTATTTTTCCGATCCGGCCCTTAAACGTTATGCAGGCAGGAGTGTTTTGCTTTTGTATTCCTGTATTAACGAAGAACTTATGAAATTGTCTCTCGGTTTTTCTCCCTGCCCTAACGATACCTTTATTTTCGACGCTATGATCCACGGCAAAGTGGATACGGAGGGGCTGGAGTTTGAGCCCTTCATTGCCGATGTGGAGGAACTGAACCAGAAGGCCTTCGCCCGGGCGCTTGACGTTACCAAGCTGAGTTACCATGCCTTTGCCTATCTCCTGGACGATTATGCCCTGCTCGACGCCGGCAGCGCCCTGGGGGAGAATGCCGGCCCCCTGCTCATCTCCAAAGCGCCTATGGCGGACGCGGACGTCAGGAAAGCCCGCATCGCCATCCCCGGAAAATATACCACGGCTAATTTCCTCTTCAGCCTTGCCTATCCGGAAGCCGATAATAAAAAAGAGATGCTGTTCTCGGATATCGAGGATGCGGTGCTTTCCGGAGAAGCGGAAGCCGGGCTGATCATTCATGAAAACCGTTTTACCTATCAGGGCAAAGGCCTGGTGAAGGTCAGCGACCTTGGCGAATACTGGGAGCGCGCCACCGGCATGCCTGTTCCGCTGGGCGGGATCGTAGCGAACCGGGCCCTGCCGGCCGAAACCCGGCGCGCCCTCAACCGGGTAATGGCCCGCAGCGTCGCCTTTGCCATGAACCATCCGGAAGAACCCGGGGTTTTTGTGCGGAGACATGCCCAGGAGATGGAAGAAGAAGTGATGTACAAGCACATCGCCCTGTACGTCAACGACTACACCCGAAGCCTGGGCCCCAAAGGACGGCAGGCCGTTCAGCGGCTTTTCGATACCGCTATGCGCAAAGGTGTGATCCCCGTCCGGAATGCGCCTATTTTCGTTGACTGAATTTTTTTTGGCACGGATATTGTGTTATACTATTCAGGTTATGTGTTTAGTTAAAGTTTTAGGTTATGAATTCGTTCTTTCCAAAGGGCCTGCTGCGAAGCGGGCTTTTTTTTTGCTTCAAAGCCAGAGAAGCCTTAAAATCCAAACAGTTTATTATTTTTGCCCATCCCTTGATAATTCCTAATCAAATAAAATTCGGTAATAATGATTATTGGTGTACCTAAGGAAATTAAGGCCAATGAGAACCGTGTCGCTCTGACCCCTGCCGGCGCGCTGGAACTCGCCAAACGAGGCCATACGGTCTATGTGCAGTCTGCTGCCGGTGTAGGCAGTGGATTTCCGGATGAAGAGTACCGCCAGGCCGGCGCCCATATCCTTTCCAGCATTGACGAAGTGTACGGCAAGGCGGAAATGATCATCAAAGTGAAGGAGCCCATCGAGCAGGAGTACAAGCTGATCAAAGAGGGGCAGCTCTTGTTCACCTACTTTCACTTCGCTTCCTATGAACCCCTCACCCGGGCCATGATCGACAGCAAAGCGGTGTGCCTGGCCTATGAGACCGTAGAGCTGGCCGACCGCAGCCTGCCGCTTTTGACGCCCATGTCGGAGGTGGCCGGCCGGATGGCCATTCAGGAGGGCGCCAAATACCTCGAAAAACACCAGCACGGCAGGGGGGTTCTATTGGGTGGCGTTCCCGGCGTTTCTCCTGGCAAAATCCTGATCCTGGGCGGGGGCATCGTCGGTACGCAGGCCGCCAAGATGGCTGCCGGGCTGGGCGCACAGGTGGTCATTCTCGATGTGAACCTGCAGCGCCTGCGTTACCTGGCCGACGTCATGCCCGCCAATGTGACGACTATGTACTCCAACGAGTACAATATCCGCAAACTCATCAGGGATGCCGATCTCATCGTCGGCGCCGTACTGATCGCCGGCGCCAAGGCGCCCAAGCTGATCACCCGGGATATGCTCAAGGAAATGCAGCCGGGCACCGTCCTGGTGGATGTTGCCGTTGACCAGGGCGGCTGTATAGAAACCTGCAAGCCGACCACCCACGAAGACCCTACTTTCATTATTGACGGAGTGGTACATTACTGCGTGGCCAACATGCCGGGCGCCGTTCCTTACACCTCGACCATTGCGCTGACCAACGCCACCCTGCCTTATGCCATCCAACTGGCCGGAAAGGGATGGAAAACTGCCTGCCGTGAAGACGAGGCCCTGAAGAAAGGGCTCAATGTGGTGAACGGCAAAGTGGTTTACAAAGGCGTTGCCGATGCCTTCGGGCTGCCGCTGCACGATGTGGAAGGGGTGCTTTGAAAGGCTGCGTCCTTCTGTTAAAAAACCTTTGAGGTTTCCGGAAACCTCAAAGGTTTTTTGATTTACGGCGGCAGCTTTCCTTCTCAGGGGTACACCTTGGTCAATTCACTACCCGTATCCAGGACGATGAAGGCCGTGGTGAAGCCTGCGGCCTTGGCTTGGTTCCATGCCTGCCTGGCCTCCTCCAGGTCATCAAAGCCGGCGAGCAGTTTCAACGTCAGGCCGCCGCGGGCGCGGTCTTCGATATTGCCGTAGCGCTCCAGGCCGGCGGAGTTGAAATTCGCCGGGTTTTTATAAGCGCCGAGCTGTACCTTGTACCTGCCTCCGGCGGCGGCTGGGGCAGGTTTGTCGGCGGCGGTAGCGCTGCCTTTAATGCCGCTGCCTTCTTCCGGGACGATAAAGGCATCTTTATAACCGCGCGCCTTGACGGTATTCAGGGCGCCGGCGGCTTCGTTGCGGCTGGCAAAAACCCCGATGCGGACCTTGTATTTGCCACCTTCGTATTTGGAGTAAACCTTCCCGATGCTCGTAAGGCCGGAGAAACTTTCCAGGCCAGGGCTGTTAAGGGCCGCCACCTGTACGGCGTAACCGCTGCCCAGCGCGACGCTTTCCCCTGTAGTTGAAATGGCCCCGCCTTCATCCACGACGGCCCCTGGCCGCGGCGCCACATCAGAACCCGGAAAATTGTCTGCTTCCCCGCTGATGGCGAGCATGGAGATCACTCCCAGCAATGCCCGGTCGCTTCCTTCGCCCGTGTTTACCGTCCGGCTGATGTCGCGATAGCCGGGCCGGGAATAACGCAGGATATAGGAAGCATTGGGGCTGAGCGCCAGTGCATAATCGCCGTTGACATCGGTGGCCACCTGCATAGTACTGTTGGTCGACTGGTTGGTGGCGGAGATGGCCACCCCGGTGACCGGCAGGCGGGTGGCATAATTCAGGACTTTACCGACATACTCCTCGCCGCGGCGGCTGAGCATAATATCATAGGCTCGGTTCCGGCGCGTACCCATGGCAGTGATGGGGAACACGGCGTCGTTATAGCCATCGGCGCGGATAACGACGTTACAGTCCAGCCCTTCAACGGCCTGAAAGCTGTAGACGCCGTAACTGTCGGCCTTGAAAAGCCCTTCGCCGCAGTTTATAAAGTCGATGGTGGCTTCCGGCACCGGCGTTCCATCTGAAGCATTGCGTATATTCAGGACGATGTTGTCGGCCGATTTGAACACTTTGTAAATGTCTTCATTGCCGCGCCCTCCGGGGCGGTTGGATGCCAGGTAGCCCACATTGCGGAAGTTGTCGTAGATGAATCCGTAATCGTCGCGGGAAGAGTTGATGAGGTTGCCGAGGTGGAATACGCGCATCCAGCGGCCGTTGGCCTGTTCTGCCCGGAAGATGTCGTAACCGCCCAGGCCTTGGTGCCAGTTGGAGGAGAAGTACAGGTAGTTGCCGTCAAAGAAGGGCGAGATTTCATCGCCGGGCGTATTGACGTTGCGGCCCAGGTTTTCCGGCGTGCTCCAGGTATTGCCCATGCGGTAGGAGACGTAGAGGTCAAAGCCGCCGAAGCCGTCCGGGCGGTTGGAGGCGAAGTAGAGGGCGTTGCCGTCGGGCGACAGGTTGGGCCAGCCGGTGGAAAAGCCGGAGCCATTATAGGGAAAAGGCTTTTGTTCCGTCCATTCTCCGTTGGGGTTGATTTGTGCCAGCTGCAGGCTGAGTTCCATCCCGCCGTTGGGAATATGGCGGGTGCCGTCGATGAAATTGTTTTTGGTGAAGGCCACCGTCTTGCCGTCCGCCCCAAAGGAAACCGGCCCTGTATTGACGAAGGACTCGTCCTTGCTCAGGCGGCCCTGCAGGGGCACCGGCGCCTCCAGGAAGCCGTTGCCGCCCACTTTGGCCATGAAGAGCTGGTTGTTGGCCTTGCCGGTCCAGGTTGAGCCTGCAGGCAGGAGGTCGGTACGCGCCGAGGAGAACGCCACCTGATCGCCATAGAAAGCCGGCCCGAAGTCGGAAGCGGTAGTGTTGATGTATTCATTGGTTACCTGATAGGGAGAAGACTGCCCCATCTGGTTCATGGCGAAGGCGCAGCTTTGAGCGAACTGCCGGCCCCTGGTGGCCCTGTCTGCATCTTCGGCATTTTTATCGCCGGTTCTGGCATAGGCGCCGGCGTAAGCTTCAAATTCCTGTTTGGCCTTGTCGTATTGTTCCAGGGCCATGAGTACCAGGGCATAGTTGAAGCGGTGCTCGCCCACCATCAGCTTGCGGCCTTCGCGGTCGGAGAGCACCTGTACGTACCATCCGCGGGACTCTTCCATCTGGTTGAGATGCCGGTAGGAGTCAGCCAGCATGAGCATGACTTCGTAATTGTTGGGCCGCTTTTCCAGTATTTCCAGGTATCCGCGGACGGCCAGGTTGAAGGCTCCCATTTCGTAGTCTTTGTTGGCGCGGCTGATCTGCCCCTGGGCAGGCAGGCAGGCAGATAATACGATCAGGGAAAGGAGAGCTCTTAAGAAGGTCTTCATAGGTTTTGCGTTTTCAAAAAGTAATGGCAGGAGTTCAGTGCTCCGCAAAGGAAAATACTCTGGTAATATATCAATAAAATTGAATACACAAAAAACGTCATTCAGGGGGTTGCGTTTTTCCTTTCGGATATCTTTTGCCGAAAGGCATCCCTTCTACCTTATGATATTGGACAAAAGGGCTTTACCCTCTGTCGGCTGCCAGCATAACGGAAATTTTTTTTGAATTGTTGTGTGGCGGGAATTTCATTACCTTGCTGCAAAAAGATGGGGCGCATTATTCTCTTTTTCATGGCGCTTTGCTGCCTGGCCGCTACCTGCAACCAGGGCCGCGGGAGCGTTGCCGATGACTGTATCGACGAAAGCAGGATCAACCCGGATATGGCCTGCATAGAAATCTACCAGCCGGTTTGCGGTTGTGATGGCAAGACCTACCCGAACGATTGCTACGCAAGGAATGCGGGCCTCACCCGCTGGGAGGAGGGGCCCTGCGAGGGCAATTGATGTTTTTTACTGTATCTTCCCCAATACCCGGAATTCGGTGCGGCGGTTCTGCTGGTGTTCTTCTTCCGAGCAGGGCACTTCATCGGCACAGTGGTTGGCCAGTTGCGATTCTCCAAGGCCCCTGGCCACCAGCCGTTCGGTGCTGATCCCCTTTTTGACGAGATAGCGAACGATATTTTCGGCTCTTTTCTGCGAAAGTTCCTGGTTGTAGGAAGCTTCACCCTGCGAATCTGTATGGGCGCTGACTTCCACTACGATATTCGGGTTTTCGCGCATGAGATGAAGCAGTTGAAGCAGGGTGTCAACCGAGCTCTTCTGGATGCTGGACCGGTCGAGGTCGTAATATACATTCATCAGGAAGGAAAAACTGCCTGCATCGCCCTTGCTGCTGCGGGACAATTTATAGACATCGTCCTGCGGTTTCATTTTAACAGGAAGGCCTTCTTCGCCCTTGCTTGCCGGGTCGGAACGGTAGGGAAGGAGGTTGGCGTTGAGGAAAAGCTCCCGTTCTCCCGGGCTGGCACAGGCCTTCTCTTTCAGGGTCTGAGCAAAAAAATTATCCCTTTCGATCTTCACCTGATAGCAGCAACCGGGTTCCAGTTGCAGGCTGAACCGGCCCTGCTTATCGGTAAGTGTGGTAGGAGGGGGCAGGCAATCGGCGCTTATCAGCCGCACTTTGGCCTGGAATACAGGGCTGCCGGTTTCCTGGTTGAAGACAACCCCGCTGAGCAGGTACTGAGAGGCGGCTTCTACCTCTCCGCTTTCCCTTTCTTTGCGAGGCAACGCCAGGGCGACATAGAAAGTATCCCGGGGCAGGCCGTCGGTACCGCCGCAGGCTTCCACGGAGCGTTCCCGATAATCGCCCGCATGCCCCGTGAAGGTGCAGCACTCCATCATGCGCAGGAAAAGCCGCCCGTCCGGGCCAGCCTGAAGCGTATCGCCGGTACAACTGCTCACTACCCGGGCGTTGGGGATGGGGTCTCCGGTATCTAGGTCTACCAGGTCGAGCCGGGCCAGCGTCCCGGTAACCTTCAACTGGAAAGCGTAGATGTCGTCTTTGCCTGCTCCTCCGCTGCGGTTGGAGGTGAAGTACCCTTCCGTGTCGGAATTCTTCAGGATGATCCCGAAATCGTTGCCCTCTGAATTGATGGGATGCCCCATATTTTCAGGCGTTTCCCACAGCCCGTCCGGCCCGTGGCGGGTCCAGAAGATGTCCTGCCCTCCCAGGCCGACATATCCGTTGGAGGAGAAATACAGTTTGCCCGAATCGCTGATAAAGGGGAAAATCTCATCGTCGGCCGTATTGATGGTGGGGCCGAGGTTGATGGGCGGCCCCCATTGCCCGTTCTCGAAGAAGGACAGGTAGAGGTCTTTGCCGCCATAACCGCCGGGCATGTCGGAAGAAAAGTAAAGCCTTTTGCCGTCTTTGCTCAGCGAGGGGTGGGCGATGGAGTAATTATCGCTGCTGAAGGGCAGCGGTTCGAGTTTGCTCCAGCCTCCTTCGGGCAGGCGCCGGGCGCTGGCGATCTCCAGCCTGCGGATGCTCTGGCGGTTGCTGGATGCCGGCAGGGCGCGGGTGCGGGTGACAAAAATCTCCGTCTCTTCGCTGTTGAAGGTAGCAAAACCTTCATCAAAATTCGATTGCAGGGAGTTGGAGAAGACCTTGGGGCTGGAATAAACATTGCCCCGGCCGCCCTGGCTGGCGGATACCATGACCAGGTCGAGAAAGGGGCGGGAAGGGTGTTCGGGGTTTTTGCGAAAGACGGAGAAGGTCAGGCCGTTCTCGTAATAGGCAGGGCCGAGTTCGCTGTTGGGGCTGTTAAAAGCGGGCAGGGAAATCTGGGCTTTACCCGTAAGCTTTTGAGCGAGGCCGCGGGTGTGGTTACAGGCATCGAGCAGGCGGGGCTTGCGAGGGTCATAGGGCGCGTATTTCAGGTAGTCCTTAAACCAGCGCTCGGCCCCTTCGCAGTCTCCGTTATTGAGCAGCATCATGCCGTAATAGAATTTGTACTCGGGCGGGCTTCCCGGCAGCCCGACTACCAGCGCATACCACTGGGCGGCAGCCGAATAGTTTTCCAGGAAACGGTAGGACTCCGCCAGGCGGGCTTTGACCTGGGCGATATCTTCAACGCCCAGTACTTCTTCATAGAGGGGGATAGCAGCACGGTAATTGCCTTCCTCAAAGTACTGGTTCGCCTTTTTCAGCTTGATACTTTGTTGTGCAGACACGCTGTCCCATAACAGTAACAGAACAGGTAGCAGCCACAGGCATTTTTTTCCCATAGTGGTAGGGGTTAATTACTTAAACCGGGTTATTGTCAATACGCTTTAAATGGCTTACGTAATCTTAGGTTATTGGTTTCATTTACAGGTAGGCAGTCCGAAAAAACTTATATTTCTGCCATGAAAATACAAATCACCGCCCTGTATTGTTACCCGGTCAAATCCCTTGCCGGCATCAGCCAGCCCTGGGCCCATGTTGAAAAAAGAGGCCTCGCTTACGACCGCCGCTGGATGCTGGCAGGCCCGGACGGGCGCTTTATCAGCCAGCGGGAGGCGCCACAGTTGGCCCTGCTGCTGCCGGCCTTTGCCGGCGACGCCCTCATCATCCGCCATCGCCGTCAGGGGCTGGAACCACTGGCCATTCCTTTAGCTCCGCCTGAAGGTATCCCGGCAGTAGAAGTACAAATATGGAACGACCGCTGCGCCGCTTTGCCGGTAAGCCGGCAGGCCGACGAGTGGTTCAGCGAAGCGCTTCAGAGAAAATGCCGCCTGGTTTACATGCCGGACGAAACCATCCGCCCGCTGGATGCAGCCTATGGCCAGCCCGGCGAGTCCGTCAGCTTTGCCGACAGCTGCCCGCTGCTGGCCATCGGCGAAGCTTCCCTGGCCGACCTCAACCAACGCCTCAGCATGCCCGTCCCCATGAACCGCTTCCGCCCAAATATCGTTTTCTCCGGCAGCCAGCCCTATGAAGAGGAAGGCTGGAAAGGCTTTCGCACCGGATCAGCAGCCTTCCGCGGCATACGCGCCTGCGGCCGCTGCCAGATAACTACCATCGACCAGGAAACCGCAGAAAGGGGCAGGGAACCCCTTCGCACGCTGAGCGCCTACCGCCGGCAGGGGCATAAAACCCTCTTCGGGCTGTACGCCGGCTGGATCGCCGGGGAAGGAGAAAGGCCGGTGGTGGCAGCAGGAGAGGAGGTTTGGGTGGAGAAACTTTTGATTTAGAGTTTGGGATTCGGATTAACGAATAAGTACATGGGCGGGATTAATGTTGCGCTTCAAGCCAGGGCACGGTGGAAAACCGCACCCTGGCGTGTGCTTCAACCTTGGCTGCTGTCCAACGTTAGGCGGGTAGCCGTCGCTATTTGTACCCATGCACTCACCCAAATACACGATAATTTGTATTTTCGCCTTCCCACATCAATTAAAACCGGAAATATGAACTACGAGAACCTCTTGGTTGAAGAAAAGGAAGGCATGCTGATCGTCACCATTAACCGGGAAAAGGCGCTCAATGCTTTGAACAATGAGACCATGCTGGAGCTGCAGCGCTTCTTCGGGCAGGACGCTCCCCGGCGCGGCGGTATCGGGGGCATCATCCTGACGGGGGCGGGCGACAAGGCTTTCGTCGCCGGGGCCGATATCAAGGAGTTCCTGGCGCTGGATGCCGGCCAGGGCGAGGAGATGTCGCAGCGGGGCCACGATATCTTCTTTCTGATCGAGCGTTTTCCGAAGCCGGTTGTTGCCGCCGTCAACGGTTTTGCCCTGGGCGGCGGCTGCGAGCTGGCCATGGCCTGCCACCTGCGCGTCGCCACGGAGAACGCCCGCTTCGGGCAGCCCGAGGTGAACCTGGGCATCATTCCCGGCTACGGCGGCACGCAGCGCCTCATACAGTACATCGGCAAGTCCAGGGCCATGGAACTACTGATGACCGGCGATATGATCAATGCCGGCGAGGCTTACCGGCTGGGGCTGGTCAATTATGTAGTGCCTCCCGGCGAAGAGGTCGCCAAAGCGGCTGAACTGATCCGCAGGATCGCCGCCAAAGGGCCGGTGGCCATCGCGAAGAT
>CAZAXA010000189.1:0-10945 GCA_964488965.1 uncultured Phaeodactylibacter sp.
CAGGAGCAGCAACACTTCTTCCTCGACAAGCTCATCCAAACCTCTCCCACGGGTATCATTATCCTGGATTACGACGGCTGCATTACCGAGTTGAACCCCAAGGCGCGGGAACTGCTGAAGCTGCCGCCCGGCTATGCTTTCCGCGGCCAGCCTCTGGAGGCGGTCAGCCATCCGGTGGCCCGGGTGGCGGCAGCCTTGCCTCCCGGGCAGTCGCAGACGGTGAACATCCAGGGCCTGGAAACTTACAAATGCCTGAAGGCGGAGTTTGTCGACCGCGGCTTCGCCCGCCCTTTCATCATGGTGGAAGAGCTGACCGCCGAAATCCTGCGCGCCGAGAAGAACGCCTACGGCAAGATCATCCGCATGATGGCCCACGAAGTGAACAATACCATCGGAGCCATCAATTCCATCCTGCAGGCCACCCTCAGCTACGGCGATCATCTGCCCGGCGCCAGCCGCGAGGAGTTCCTGCAGGCGCAACAAATCTGCATCGGCCGCAACGCCCGCCTCAACCGCTTTATGCGCAATTTCGCCGACGTGGTGCGCCTGCCGCCCCCGCAGCGGGAATCCTACTCCCTGAACCGCCTCCTGGAAGACGCCGCCCGCCTGATGAGCGCCCTGGCGGCACAACGCGGCATACGCATCAGCCTGCAACTGCCGCAGGAGCCGGCCCTTGCCAGCATCGATGTGCAACAGATGGAACAGGTGCTGGTCAACGCGGTAAAGAATGCGATCGAGGCTTTTGCAGCCCCCCCTGGGCTCCCCGAGGGGGCTGAAACCATCCTCCTTGGCATTTCCTCAGGCAAGGCCGGCAAGGCCATCTTCGTCCGTGACAACGGCCCGGGCATCCCCCCGGAGCTGGAAGAACAGCTGTTCTCTCCTTTTTTTACCACTAAAAAGGATGGGCAGGGCGTAGGGCTGACCCTCAGCCGCGAGATTCTCGTCAACCATGGCTTCGGATTCTCTCTGCGCACCGGAGCAGACGGATGGACGGAGTTCAGGATCGAGCTGGGAGAGTAGAGTTAAGCATGTTAAAGATTTACTATCAAAGGCCGTACCACCACTCCCTGTTCCGTAAAAATCTTTACATAATACTGCCCGGCGGGCAACCCTTCCAGTCCGTAAGCCGGGCCTGCGCCCCAATCTCTCACTTTGTTGCCCCTGGCATCGCAGGCTTCAGCGCGTTCTATCCTCATTCCCGGCGCCAGTATGAATACCTGCCCGCGGGCGGGGTTGGGGAACAGCCGGAGGCTCCCGGCGCCTGCCGGCTCGCCGGCGCTGTTGACAAGGCTGCCCACCGGCGCTGCCGTGGGCGGAGTGCGGACATAGTACAGCCGCTCGTCTTTATCCAGCAGCCGTACATTTTCGATCTGAAAGCGGAGGGCGTGGGCCTGTGGTTGTTCCCGGATATCCAGATGCAGCCGGGCGATGGGGCCGAAGCCGGAGGCGTTCGACAAGCCCGTGCGGGTGATGGCCACGTCGACCCTGTCGCCGCCATTCTGGTTGCGGAACAGGGAAAGCAGGCCGCCGCCCAGCCAGGAATCCCCGAAGCTGAGAGAAGCGCTGCCCGGCAGAGCCACTGCCGTATCGTAGCGGATGGTGAAGGCCAGGCCATACACCCGGTTGGCAGGCAGAGCGGCTTCGCCCAGGATGACGTCAAAAACGGCGGCCTGCCCTTCGGTTATCGGAGCGGCCCCGACATATAGAGGCGTCGGCAGAACCAGTCCGGGCGGGCTGTCGAACAGTGGCGCCGCCGGGTCGAAATCAGCAGTGGCGGCGCCCCAGTTGCGGGTGATGGCCAGGGTGTCGCTGGCCTCGATGCGGCCGTTGCCGTTGGCGTCGATGTGTTTGAAATTGAGGCCCGAGCGGGGCAGCCGCTGCCACCAGTCTTCGGCGATGTAAGCCTGCCAGGCGGAGGCGGTATCCTGCCGGGTAGGGCCGGTAGCGTTGAAAGCCAGCCCGATGTGGAGCAGGTCGTAATGGCCGGCCAGCCCGTTGCCGTCGGTATCGCCGGGCCATACGTCGGGTTTCTTCACCAGCAGGCCGCCATCCTGTGTGGCATAGGCCAGTACGCCGGTGTAGGCGCTGGCCTGAATGGGCACCCTGCCGGAGGCGATGCGCAGCGGGCTGTAGCCCGGCGTGGGCGCCGTTTCGAAACAAACGGAAAACAGGGTGGCGCCTGCCGGGACGGAAAGCCCCTGCTGGGCAATGGTGTTCCAGCTGAAATAGAGCTCTCCCCCGCCGACACCTTCCAGGCCGAAGTAACTCTCATCCAGCCCCGGCAGGCTGCCCGCCTGTACCGACTGAAAGCTCAGGGTGTCGGGATCCCATATCATGGAAAACTGGGCAGTGATGATGTCCGTAAAGTTGTCGGCCCTTACCGCCAGGCAGGCCGGCGAGGCGGTGGCCGCCGTTTTTTCCTCTATGCTCAGTATCAGAGGGGGCGCGTTGCTGTAATACCGGACCTGTATCCTGCCGTCGTCCAGGGTGAGGGGAACATCGGCGCCGTTGGCCGGAAATATCCGGGGAGCGCCGCCCAGGCCGTCCTGCCCCCAGCGGACGTATAGGAGTTCGCCGGGAGAGCTGTTCACTGAAAAATGGAGTTGGAAGAGGGAGGCCCCTTCCTCCAGGTTTAATGGCTGCCCGCCGGCATTCGCCCAGCGGAGCGTCAGCAGTTGGATATTGGGGTTGCCAGTAAAAGGGGTTTCCTGTTCAAAATCATCCGGAACCAGGCCGGGCAACCGAAGGCCGGTGATGGAATCGAGCCGCAGGCGCGAGCCGTCCCAGTAGAGCGGCAGCTTCAGGGAGTCCAGGCCGTGCAGGGCGCCGAGGCGGACATTCAGCTGTGCCCCGGCGCCGTTGTACACCAGGGCATCTGAGATGCTGAGCCTGGCCTCTTCCCTGCGGATGCAGGAGGGCTGGGCCCACAATTCTTCGAAAGCGCTGCCCGAAGCGTCGCGAACCTTTACGGAAATGAATCCGTTTGTGGACACTACGATCTGTGAAGCGCTTTCGTGTACTTCCACTACTCCGGTGCTCCACTCAAAGGTGTAGGGGGCGGCGCCTCCGCCGGAAACCACCGCTTCCAGCAGGGTAAAGGCCGTATCGGCGTAGGAATGGCAGGAAGAGGAAAGGGCAACTTCCAGTTGCGGGCCGCTGCAATTGGCCACCAAGGTATCGACGATGTAAGTACAGCCGGCGGCATCGGTGATGCTTATCGTATAGGTTCCATCCGGCACGCTGTCCAGCGTACTGGACAGGGAGGACACTTCCGTCAGGCCGGTGCTCCAGCTGAAGGTGTAAGGCGGCTGCCCGCCGTCCCAGACGGTGTAAAGCAGGCTGGCATAGCTGCCGGAACTGCCGGGGCGGCAACTGATGTCGGGCACGGCCAGCAGGCTTTCTGAAACCAGCTCAAAAGCGGCGGCGGCCTCGCATCCATTACCGTCGGAGAGCAGCAGCTCGTAATTGCCGGCGGGCAGCCCGCTCAGCAGCGGCCCCTCGGCGCCGGTGTTCCATTGGAATAGGAGGCTGTCGCCCGGGGCATGGATTTCGACGGCCCCGTTGGCGCCTCCGCATTGGGGCTGGGTGACGGCAGCGGTGAAGTAGGGGCCATCGAGCAGGGGGACGTCTATTGTCCGGGCGAAGCAGCCCAGCTCGTGTGTGATCGTTACGGTATAACTGCCGGCGCTCAGGCTGTCGATGTCTTCCTCGGTAGCGCCGGTAGACCACAGAAAGGTATTGCTGCCGTTGAGCTGCAGGCGGATGGCCCCGATGTCGGCATTGCAGGCCGCGGCTTCCACCTCGATGCCGACGGGCTTGGGCCGGCCGTCGTACAGCTCGGCCTGCCATTCCAGGGTGCAGGCGGTAGCCAGGTCGGTGACGGTAACGGCGTAGCTGCCGGCGGGCAGGCTGTCGAGTTCGGGGCCGTTAGCGCCATTGTTCCAGGCGTAGGCATACTGCCCGGAGCCATTGCCGATGAGCAGGCCGATGCGGCCGTCGGCGCCCCCTACGCAGGAGGTGCTGCTCACGTAGCTGTCCTCCACCAGCGGAAACAGCTCAGGGATGGCCGAAAAGAGGGCGGCGGCCTGCCGCCCGGCGCTGTCCGTCACGATCACGCTGTACTCGCCGGCCGGCTGCCCCAGCAGGATGGGCGTGGTGGCCAGCAGGGTATCCTGTTGCCGCCATTCGTAAGTGTAGGGCGGAAACCCGCCGTCCACCACAATGTGGATGGCATTATCTCCCCGGCAGTTGCTGGCCTGCGCACAGGCCTGGCTGATGACGGGGGCATCGACGGGCTGTTCGGAAACATACACGCCGCCCTGCGCCAGGCTGTAGGAATCAACGGCGTTAAGATCGGCATCCACCAGTTCGACCAGCCCGTTGCGGCCGGCAAAATGGACCTGCCCGAAGGCGCCCGCCTCTCCCACTACCTCAAAACAGAGTGAGAAGAGCGGCGCCCCCTCCGCCAGGCTGACGCCGGCTATAGACGGGTCGTACCAGTTAACGACCGTATAGCCGTTGCCGACCGCCGCGGGCAGCAGGTTGAAATTATATTCATACAGGTAGGGTAGTTGTAGCCCGCCCACTCTTTTGAAGGCCAGCACGCTGGTGTCCCAGCGCACCTCAAACAGCAGGCCCAGCAGGCCATCGTAGGCGCCGGCGGTGACATCCAGGCAGACTTCCTCACCCGGCGCCGCCGTTTCGGCCTCCAGGTAAAGGGACAGGCAGGGAGGGCTTTGGGCAAACAGAGGGGTAAATGATAACGACAGAATTAACGCAACGACCGGTTTTTGCATGTTCAAGGGCCTTTTGAAGTTGGATCATGGCTGTTGGGTTTTTTACGTTATCATATGAGTAAAAGTTTCATGTTTTAATGGTTTAAACAGCGATTCTCGGTTTAGAATAATTTTTGGCCTTGGTTGATGTGCCGTTAGGCACAAAATGTTGGAAGAAATGGATTAGGAAGGGGCTTCCGTGCCGTAGGTACGGAATAGGAACCCAAAAACGCTGAAAACATTCCGTACCTACGGCACGGGCAATTCATCGGCGCCCAAATTTTCTACCGAAATCGCGTACCTAACGGCACGCTTTCTACATTAAGCCCTAAAGCGAGAATCGCTGTGGTTTAAATCACTGGCTTTACATTTTCATTTAGTAAATCTCAAAAAATAAGTTGCCGCTAGTGGAAGAGGCCACCAACTGTGCCTCTGTGTCGAGCAATTTTATAATGACACCCGGCGCCACGGCGCCGTCCGGCTTTCTGATGTTGCCGAAAATGGAGGCCACCTGCCCGAAGGCAAGCAGGGCGGCCATACTGAAAAGGATGGAGAAAATTATCTTTTTCATGGGTCGATGAATAAGTGGTGAATTTTCGAATGTATGAATAACGGATCCCCGCCTTCGCCAGGGCTTGTGCCTTCGCTAAAGCTTCAGTAACACGCGGACGGCAGGAGAAGACGGATCAACGAACCACGATCTTCCTCATACTTACCCCGGCTTCCGTCCACACCCTCAGCACATAGGGCCCGGCGGGCAGGCCGGCGACCGGAATTTCAGTGGCATTCTGCCGGACAAGGAGGATGCAGCCGTCCATGCTCATGACTTCCACCCGCTTCACGGAATGTTCCGGGCTGTGGATGAACAACCAGTTGTGGGCCGGCGCCGGGAACACCTTCAGGGCAGCATCGCCTTCCGCTGCGGGGGCATCACTCAGCACTTCGCCGACGGGGATGACGGTGGGCTGCGCCACTACGGCCGCCCATTCTTCCCGGCTGTTGATGAGGCGAGCGTTCTCGATGTCCAGGATCATCTCGTATTCGGAGCTGCGCAGGAAGATCACGTCCTGAATGGTGATGTGCAGCTGAGCGATGGGCCCCTGGCCGGAAACGTCCTGCCCGTCGATGCGGGTCAGGGCAAGGTCGATGCGGCCGTCGTCGTAGCGGCCGCGGCTGAGGGCCAGCAGGCTGAGGGGCGCCTGGCCCAGCCAGGAATCCTCGAAGGTCATGAATGCACTGCCTGGTTCAACCGCCGCCGTGTCGTACACGATGGTGAAGGCCAGCCCGTATATGCCTTCCGCCGGCGCGCTTTCATCGCCCAGGATGACGTCAAATACGGCGGATTCTCCCAGCGTCACGGTATCGGGCCTAACGTAGAGGACGGTGTTGATCTGCCGGGCGGCTTCCTGTCCCGGAGCCGGGCGGCCTTCGGCATCCAGCCCCCAGTTCTGCACGATGGCCAGGGTGTCGGCTGCATCGATCAGGCCGTTGCCGTCGGTGTCGATGTGTTTGTAATCTACCAGAGAGAGCGGGGTGGCCTGCTGCCAGTCGGCCGCCGCCTGCTGAACCCAGCCGGTGCTGGCATTGGGGCGGGGCGGGCCGGTGGCGTCGTAGGCCAGGCCAATATTGAGCAAGTCATAGTGGTTGACGGTTTCATCCGTATCGGTATCGCCGGGCCAGACTTCCGGGTACAGCGTGACTACCGTGCCGTTGGTGACAGTAACCGGCAGGATGCCGTTGGGGCCGGACACTTCGATGAAGGTGGGCGCCGACGAGAGGGAAACGGTGCTGCTGCCGGGGGAGGAGGAAGTGGTAAAACATAGGGTGAACAGGCTCTCCCCATCGGTCAGGCTAATGGGGTTGGGCGATAACTCTATGAAAGCAAACGGCAGGTAGCCATTGCCGGTATAGTTCAGGTTGAAGTTGGTGGCCGGGCCCAGGCCGGGCAGAGCGCCAACAAGCAGGGAGTCAAACTGCAGGCTGGCAGTATCCCAGCGGACGGTAAACTGCACGCCCAGGATGTCCGTGAAGTTGGCGGTAGTGATATCCAGGCAGACGGAGCTTCCCGGCTCCACGGCAGTGCTTTCCACCACCAACTGCACCGCATCGGCCGGGTCGTCGGGTAGCGCCAGGACGGCGCCGTCCTGCCAGATGAGGCCGATCGGCTGCCCGTTGCTGTCGTAGGCTTCGGGGGCCTGCGCAAAAGTAAAGAAAACAGGAGTGCTCTGCCCGGCAGGCGCCAGTACCCGGAAACACAGGTGGAAGAGAGGGGCCGCATTCGGAATATCCAGAGGAACGCCGTCGCTGCTCCAATTCAGCTGGAACAGGCCATTGGCCGCCTCCGACAGGCCGAAGCCGGAGGCGATCAGCCCGGGCTGTACACTATCCAGTTCCAGAGCGTTGGGGTTCCAACTGATGGCCATCAGCATGAAATCCAGGCCCTGCATTTGGGCGGCGGAAACTCCCACGCAAACCACATCGCCCCTGGGGGCCTGCTCCTCCTCGATGGCCAGGCGGCCGGTAGCCGGCCCGCAACCCAAAACATTGGCCACCTCCACATGGGTGTTGCCCGCGGTATCGGTGATGGTGACGCTATACGTGCCCGGAGCGGAAACGGTGGTTGTGGATTGCAGGATATCGGTTTCAACCTCGCCGTTGCTCCAGCTGAAGGTATAGGGAGGTTCGGGGCCATCCCATACCACGGCAGTGATATCGATACTTACGGAATCTTCCGCCGGGAAATAGGTGCATTCATAGGCAGTGCCGACGGTAAATTCCGGGGGCGCCGGGGCGCAGTCGACAACGGCCGGGGCCGGCTGGTGCGCCAGTCCGTTCGCATCGGTAATGGTGACGGTATAGGCGCCGTTTGACAGCCCTTCGTTCACACTGAACAGGGAATCGACGTCGACCTCTCCGTTGCTCCATTCGAAGGTGTAAGGCGGCGTACCGCCGCTCCATACCACCAGGCTCACATCGGCGACGGTGGAGTCATTGCCGAAGAAGCGGCATTCATAAGAGTAGGCGGTCAGGAACTGGGAGGCCTGGGCGCAATCCAGTTCGAAAGTATCCGCTGCCTGCACACAGCCGTTGGCATCAGTGATGGTAACGGAATATTGGCCCACACCCGGCACTCCGCTGATGGTGCTCGCCTGCTGGCTGGTTTCTACCTGGCCGGTGTTCCAGCTGAAGGTGTAGGGGGAAGCGCCGCCGGCGGCGACAGTGCAGCTCAGGGTGGCGGTGTAGTTGCCGGCGCTGTCGGCGCATTCGTAGCTGTAAAAGTATTCTATGGTATTTTCCTGGAGGCTGAAGATCGCACTGGCCACCAGCCCTTGTGCATCCGTAGCCTGCAGGCTGTACTGCCCGCCGGTGGCGCTCGAGAGATCTTCTGCTGTGGATACGGTGATCCCCTCCCGCTGCCAGTCGAAAGTGTAAAGCGGCTGCCCGCCGGTGACGCTGATATCCACCGAGCCGCCATTCCGGCAATCGGGCGGCAGGGCGCAGGCGGCGGTGACGGCCGGCGCCGCGCCGCTGCCGGAATAGGCGCCGCCATTGGCCAGGGCGTACGTTCGGATCAGTTCGGTGTCGGCAGTGACGAACTCGATAGGGGTGGGCTGGCCGCCGAAATAAACGGCATGGAGGCCTGCCGGGGCGCCGAGTACCTCGAAACAGACGGAATATATCACCTGCCCGGCGGAGACATCCACTCCGCTGAGAGTGGCGTCGAACCAGGAAACGGGCAGCCAGCCATTGTCCACTGCCGCCGGCTGAGTACCGAAAGCGGAGTCGTTCAGGCCGGGCAGGTTGAAGTTATCCAGGTGGCTGAACCGAAGGGCCGCCGGGTCCCATCGCAGGGTGTATTGGAAACCCAGGAGGTTGGCGATGCCCTCCGCCTTCACCTCCAGGCAGACAGTTTCGCCGGGTGTTGCCGCCTCGGTAGAAACGTACATGGAAAAACAGGAGGAGGGCTGTGCATGGAGCTGCCCAAGCAGAAAGAGCGGGAAAAGGCTGAGTAGAAAATGTTTCATGTAAACTGCGGTTTTCGATATGTTGATGGCACTCATAATTCGGACAATACAAAAGTAGGATTACTGCTGCGGCACAAAAAGTACATTTTTTCTGAGTTATAGATTTTTTAATGATTATTTTTTTGAATAAAGTCTTTGAATAAAGGAATTTTTGAGTTCTTTTATAGATTTTTTGAAAAACAGGAAGGAGAAATATGAGTCATCCCGAATTTTGAAGGGAAAAGGCTCCGGAGGAGCCTAATGTCGTTAGAAATTAATGTTGTAAGGGGTTTTCAAACTCCGGAGGAGCGAAATGTAATCTGATCCCCCAATTCATTTCGCTCCTCCGGAGCTTGAAAAATACGGAATAGCTTGGTGTCTAACGACATTCAGCCCCTCCGGGGCAGCCCTCAGCGGCCTTATTAAAATTCGGGATGACTACTCATGTTTTAATAGCCGCATTCTCACCCTTTCAAAAACCAGCGCCATGGCCGGCCTCAAGCTCATCGACGCCCTTCGCCAGCTCAGCACCCGGGAGCAAACAAAATTCCGGGAACTGGCCTATTCGCCCTTTTTCAACAAAAACCGCAAAGTGCGGCTGCTGACGGACTACTTTTTGCAGTACGCCCCTCATTTCCATGATGAGGCCCTGGAGAAGCCGCAGATATTCCCTGCCGTTTTCGGCGCTGGTGTTCCTTACGATGAGCTGAAGTTGAACAATGTGATCTCCGATGCGCTGCAGTTGCTTTATGAGTACCTTACCCAGCTTGCCCTTGAGCAGGAAGAACCCATGAAGCGGGCCTACCTGATGAAGGCCTTCCTGCATCGGCGCATGGAACGGCACATCCCGCAGAATGCCCGTCGCTGCCGCCAGTTGCTGGAACAAACGGAAGGACGCAGTTACCACTATTTTTATCACCGGCAACTGCTGGCCGGGCAGATGGACCGCCACGCCCTCCTCCATCAGGAAAGGGAGTACAATGAGCATCTGCAGGAGAGGAACGACGCCCTCGACCTCTACTATTTTTGTAATAAACTGCGCACTGCCTGCGATATGGCCAGCCGCAATAAGGCCATCAATGCCAGCTACGAGTGCCACTTTATCGATTCCTTGCTGCCGGCTTTCGAAAACGCCCCCGAATGGCTGCGCCGGGAACCTGCTCTGCAGGCCTATTACCAGACACTGCTGATGCTACGGGAAGAAGAGGAGTCCCATTATCAGGAGGTGCGCCGGCTGTTGTACGATAACCCTCACGTCTTTCCTCAGGAAGAATTGTCTGACCTTTACGACTATGTGCAGAACTTTTGCGTGAAGAAGGTCAACTCCGGCCAGACCCAGTACTACAGTCAGATCCTGGGCCTTTATAAGGAAATGCTGGCCCGCGAACTGCTGCTCCGCGACGGCTATCTCACCCAGTGGACCTACATCAACATTGTGACTACAGGTATCCGGCTGCAGGATCTCGAATGGACCGAGCAGTTTATCCGCACCTACCGGGAACACCTGGCCCCGGAAGTGCGCGACAACGTTTACACTTACAACCTGGCCGCCCTGCAGTTCGAACGCAGGAATTACCAGCAGGCCCTGCAGTTGCTGCAGGATGTTGAATTTTCCGATGCCTTCTACCACATGTCCGCCAAGATCATCCAGTTGAAAAGCTACTACGAACTGGAAGAGACCGAGCCCTTCTTTTCTCTGCTGGAAGCCTCCCGCAAATACATCCGCCGCAACCGCCAGCTGTCGGATTACCAGAAGCAGTCCAACGCCGCTTTCCTGAAACTGGCCGGCAAGCTGTACAACCTGCGCCTGCAGATGGGTATCGGCAGGGGCCAGCGGCTGCAGCAACAGGCCCGCCAACTGGAAAGGGAACTGGCGCAGGCCCGTGCCGTCGCCAATAAGGGCTGGCTACGGCAGAAGGTGGGGGAGCTTGGAGGAGGGGGAAGTGTATAGGTGCATTGGTGTTTTCGTAGGGCAAGGCCATCTCTGCCAATGCACTAATGCACTAATGCACTAATGCACTAATGCACTAATGCACTAATGCACCATCGCCCACCCCACCCCCTCCACCACCATTTCCACATCTTCTTCCGAGGAGTAGGCGGACAGGCCGAGGCGGGTGACGCCGCCCTGTTCCAGCAGGCCCAGCACTTCGGCGGCACGGATGG
>CAZAXA010000190.1:0-10944 GCA_964488965.1 uncultured Phaeodactylibacter sp.
GACGCCATCGTCGCCACCGGCCGCAGCGACTATCCGAACCAGGTCAACAACGTGCTGGGCTTTCCCTTCATCTTCCGGGGCGCCCTCGACGTAGAGGCCACCGCCATCAACGAAGAGATGAAGCTGGCCACTGCCTTCGCCCTGTCCCGCCTGGCTAAGGAAGAAGTGCCGGAGACGGTGAAACGGGCTTATGCCGACCCCAACCTGAAGTTCGGGCCGGACTATATCATTCCCAAGCCTTTCGACTCCCGCGTACTGGTTTGGGCGGCCTCTGCCGTGGCCGAGGCAGCCATCCGCACCGGCGTGGCCCGCAAGCCGGTTGACATTGAAAAGTACCGGGAACAACTGCTGGACAAGATCGACTGGTCGCGCGATGTGATGCGCAAGATTTACATACAGGCGCGCAAGGCGCCCAAACGGATCGTCTTCCCCGAAGGCGACCACCCCAAGATCATCTGGGCGGCCAGCGAGATCGTACGGGAACGTATTGCACAGCCCATCCTGCTGGCCAAGAGCAGGGAAGATACGCTCGCCTTATTTGAAGAGCTGAATCACGACCCGGAAGGCGTAGAGATCATCGAACCCAAGCGTTGGCCTCACCGGCAGCAATACGTCGATGCCTACTACGCCCAAAACCAGCGCAAAGGGGTCACCCAATCCCGGGCCAGCCTCGCCCTGCGCGATTATTTCCACTTCGGCGCCATGATGGTCCACCAGGGCCATGCCGACGGCATGGTGGCGGGCGTGGGCGTCAGCTACCCCGAAGTGCTCAACCCCGCCCTTCAGATGATCGGCCCGCGCGACGGCGGCCGGCTGGTGGCCGGCATGTATATGGTGGAACACAACCACCGCCTCTACTGCTTTGCCGATTGTGCCGTCAACATCAACCCCGATGCCGAAGGCCTGGCAGAGATCGCCCTGCTGGGCGCCGACCAGCTCGAGCGCCTGCAGATGGAACCCAGCATCGCCATGCTTTCCTTCTCCAACTTCGGCTCCGTGGCCAGCCCGGAATCCGAGAAGGTGGCGCAGGCGGTTGAACTGGCGCGCCAGCGGCGGCCAGGGCTGATGATCGATGGCCCCATGCAGGCGGATACGGCGCTGGACCTGGAATTCCTGAAGGAGAACTTCCCCTTCGCCAATCTCAGCAAACGGCCCAACCTGCTGGTCTTCCCGAACCTCGACGCCGGCAGCACCAGCCTCAAACTGGTGCGCAGGCTGATCAAGGCCCACTACATCGGCCCGATCCTGATCGGGCTGAAATAGCCGATCCACCTGCTGGCCCGCGGCGCCGAGGTCAACATGATCATCAATATGACGGCCATAGCTACGGTGGATGCGCAAAGGGTGGCGGAAAGTATGGAGCCCAAACTTTTGGAAGAAGCAGTTGGATAAAATTTCAGTAAAAATGAAGGCCGGGAACCCCCTCCCGGCCTTCCTGAAAAAACGCTTACCTACAAAGCGCATTTACAATTGGCAAAGCTGACAAAAGGGGAATCAGCTCTGTTCGACTGCCACAATAAAGTGCTCAACGGGAATAATTGCGCTCTGAGCAGTTCCTACTAATGTACGATGACTCTGCCTCTGTAACTATTATCAGGAGTATATAACTCCAGCAGATACATACCGGCAGGTATGGGCGATTGAATTGGGATTTCCGTCACTTTTCCGCCGGTAACCCAGCCTTCCAGTATCCTTTCTCCCCGAGGGCCGTAGGCCTCAAAGCGGATAAGGCGGAAGTAGTCGGCAGGCGCCAGGCCTTCTACCATCCAGGAACGAGCATCGCGCCGGGCCGGGTTGGGATAAATGTGCAGCGGCAACTGCCGGGCGCCGGCGCCTTTTGTGCTGGCCAGGCCAACCGGGATCACCTGGCAGGCTGCCTGATTGCAGCCCAGCAGCGTATCCTGGGCCAGCAGGCAAACGGTGTAAAAGCCGGGCTGGCTATAAGTGTGGAAGGGGTTCTGCGCGTTGGAGGTCGCTCCGTCGCCAAAGCCCCAAAGCCACTGGTGGGCATTTCCGGCCGTCTGGTCTGTGAAAGCTATAAAAAGGCTATCCTGCCCATCAGCCACATAGGAAAAAGCAGGGATGAAGCCGGCACAGGGCTCCTGGCAATTGGGCAACTGTAATTCGAAGGACTGGGAACAGCCCGGGAGGCTTATATCTTCCAGTACGAGCTGGTGAATGGCGCCATCGCCTGCAATATGAAGTTCAAGGACAGTAGGTTCGCCAGGATTGTAGGCAAAAGGCCCGCCAGGATAAACATTTCCGTCGAGGAGCAGCCTAAACCCCTCGCTTTCCGGATTATTACTGCTTATAGACAGTTCATAGGGTACTTCCATATTTTCATCACAACTACCGGTTTGGGTGGCAATGGCCTGCAACAGGCACAACTCGGCACACTGAAGCACCGTTGCCTCCAACGAAGCAGAACAAGCCGGCTGTCCTGCATCCTGGATGCTGATCTCATGGTTGAGCCCATCGCCGTAAAATAGAGCTTCCAATTCATTATTTCCGGAAGGGTGATAAGAATACTGCCCGGCCTCCTGCCCGTCAATCAGCAACAGGAAGCTGCCGCTGCCGCCAACACCCTGGAAGGAAAGGCTGGCCAGTACGGAATCGCCCTGGCAGGCCGGCAGGGCCGTGATCATACCCGCCATGCCGATACCGCCCGGCCCTCCGTGAGGAATGCAATAGTAAGGATGCTGCCCGGCCTGGTGGATAGACACTTCAAAAGCTGCGCCCTGGCCTAAAAGGCCACTGTCCCAACTGTCGATACCGGAGGTGGCGTCGGAAGTAGAAGTATGGGGGATGGCGCCTGTCCAGAAAAACTCGATCGTATCGCCGACGGTAACCGTCAGATCTTTGGGCAGGAACTCGAAATCCAGAACTTCTACCAGATGCCTGCGGTTTTCAGGGAAGTTTACCGTCAGGCCGCTGATCGCGCAGGCGGCCGAACAATCCGGCGCGGCCAACTGGCCGGTAGCGGCGCAGAAGGGCGTTTCTACATCCTGTATCGTGGCCAGATGTATCGCTCCGTCGCCCGGCATTTGTATGAATATGCGGTTGGCGCCCATCGGGTTGTCGTAGGAATAGGGGTTGCCCGGAAGCGGAGCGCCATCTATGAAGAGGTTATAGCCCTGGTCGCTGCCGCTGCTTACTTCGAAACCGACGGCGACAAAAATGGAATCATCCTGGCAATCAGGAGTGGCATGGATGACGCCCGACATGCCGATGCCGCCAGGCCCCCCGTGAGGAATGCAATAATAGGGGTGGGAACCCGGGCCGGTTATCACAAGGTCATAGGTACTGCCTTGCCCCAGCAGGCCGCTGTCCCAACTGTCCGGCCCACTGATGGCGTCGGAAGTGGTAGTGTGGGGGATTTGCCCCGTCCAGATGAAACGGAGCGTCTCTCCCACCCTTACGTTCAGCACCGAAGGATTGAATCGGAAATCTTCCACATATACGGTATGTACCACATCAGCGCCCGTCGCCACACTGAGGTTGTTCATCAGGCATAACACTTCGCACCTGGGCGCTGTAAAGGCAGCGCTGGCTGCACAGTAGCTGACATCCAGATCCTGCACGGTCAGCACATGCTGAGCGCTGTCTCCAGGAATACGCACGATCATGGAATTGTACCCCATATCGTCATTGTAGGCAACCGGCCCCGCCAGGTATTCGCCATCGAGGAAAACGTTGTATCCATTACTGCTTCCATTGGTGGTTGTAAACCCAATGGTGGCAAGGGCGATACCATTGTCGCATGGCTCAAGGGCGTGAATGACGCCTGACATGCCGATGCCGCCCGGCCCTCCATGGGGAATGCAATAATAGGGATGCGCCCCCGCCTCCGTGATGACTACCCGGTAACTGGCGCCCAGCCCCAGCAGTCCGCTGTTCCAACTATTGGGCCCGGAGGTAACGTCGGAGGTGGAAGTATGAAGTACGGAACCCTTCCACAGAAATTCTACCGTATCGCCCACAATGGTTTCCAACTGCGCAGGGAAGAACTCGAAGTCTTTGACTTCCACGATATGCCTTCCCGGCCGGCCACTGTTCACCGCAAGGTTCTGAACCTCGCACAACGGCCCGCAGAGAGATGTAGCGGCCATTGCAGTGGCGAAACAGGCTGTGCTGTCGATGTCCTGCACCTTGATGAGGCGCTCATTGCCGGTACCTGTAAGAAATATCGTCAGATGAGTCGTTCCGCCCGGATCATAAGAAAAGGGGGCGCTTTGGTATAGGTTGCCGTCCACCTGAATGATAAACCCATGGTTTCCTGCTCCTTCAGAAATGATCGTCAATTCAACCGGCGCCTCACCATTATCGTCGCAACCTCCGGCAACAACGGCCTGTAAACTGAGGGAACAAGGCTGATCGGCTGCACAGTCAGGCGCAAGGATGCCGCTTTCCGCACTGCAACCAGAATTCGCTGCATCTTCTACCCTGATCATATGATGCCGCCCGTCTCCGGGGATGCCGATCACCAGGTTATTGGCGGCGCCGACGGCGTAGTTGAAAGGGCTGCCGGGATAAAGCTCGTTGTCCAACAGGAGGTTATAACCGGCGGCGGCGCCTCCAACTGCATCAAACCGGACATTCAGCGCAATATTTCCTCCATCGCAGGGGGGAGATGCCAGGATAGCCCCCGACATCCCTACTCCTCCCGGAGCGCCATGGGGAATGCAGTAATAAGCATGCAAGCCCTCGGTGGTAATGGTAACCTCAAAGGCGCTCCCCTGCCCCAGCAGGCCGCTGTCCCAGCTATCCGGCCCACTGGTAGCGTCAGAAGTGGAGGTATGGGCGATCACTCCCGTCCACTCAAAGCGAACGATATCTCCAACGCTCACTTCCAGCTGAGCGGGTACAAATTCAAAATCTTTAACTTCTATAAGATGTACGATAGGATTTCCGGAAGCCGCCGTAGTTAACTCCAACCCGGAAATAACACAACCGAGGGAGCAATTTGTTGTCGTCAGCGTGGCCACACCAACACAGTTGGGGTTGTCTATGTCTTCTGCTGCTATGATATGGCTTTGCCCATCGCCCGGCACATTGACAGTTAGCAGAGCAGGGCCGGAGGGGTTGTAAGCGAACGGCCCGCCGGGCGCCAGGTTGCCATCAATGTAGACATTGAAGCCGGAAGCTCCTCCATTTACGGCGTTAACAGCCAGTTCCACCGGCGTCTGGTTGCCGGCAGTACACCCGCCGGCCTGCGTTGCGGAAGCAAAGATGCTGCAGGCGGGGGCGGCGCCACAATCCGGCGCCGTATAAGTTCGGGAAATGATGCAGGACGGATCGGCAACGTCCTGAATTTGAATAGAATGGGATACGCCATCTCCAGCAATATTAAGGGTATTGCTCTGAGGCCCGGCGCCACTGTAAGAAAAGGGGCTGCCGGCAACAGGGGCGCCGTCCAACAGGACATTATAGCCTGCCGGAGCGGCAATAGTGGTATTAAAAGAAACCTGCAACGCAAACTGGCCTCCCGGGGGGCAATTGGCAACGATCATGCCCGACATGCCCTGGCCGTTAGGCCCGCCATGCGGTATGCAGTAATAACGATGGACGCCGGGGTTCGCAATATTTACCGTATAAACCGAACCAAAGCCGATCACTCCGGAATTCCAGCTATCAGGGCCGGAAGCGGCGTCGGAAGTGGTGGAGTGCCCATCCCCCACCCATTGGAATTCAACAGCATCGCCAATATTTATAGTGGTGTTCTGAGGAGAAAAGAAATTATCACCGACCTGGACAATGTGGGCGCCGCCGCCTGCCACATTGATATTCATACCGGAAAGGAAGCAATTGGAGGAACAGTCCGGAACGGTAAAAGAACGAGTTGTCGAACAAGTCCCGATATCTTGTGACTGAACGGTAACGACATGGCTTAAGCCATCTCCCGGCACAGTAGCGTTCACCGTTACCGGTTGGTTAATATCGATGCTGAAGGGGCTGCCGGGCAGCAACTGCCCATCCACGGAGATGTCGATGTCGCCGGCGTTGTCAAAAAGGTCGTTGACCGTAATAACGGCCGGGATCTGATCATTGGCATTGCAACTGCCGGCAGTTACAGATACATCCAGCACACAAGTTTCAATACGGGCGCAAAGCTGGCCCGTACAGTTGTTTTGTGTGGTAATAGTGAGGCATACATCGTATCTGTCGGCAGTGGGAAAGGTATGCGCCGGGTTTTGCAGCGTACTGCCTGCCCCGTCGTCAAAATCCCAGAACCAGGAGATGATGGGGTCTCCCGGAGTGGAGGTGGATTCATCGTTAAAGGCGATCGTCAGGCCGGTTTCTCCAAAAGAAAATGCCGCCTGGCAGTTCTGGGCGGCCAGGCCTCCGTAAACCCCAAACGACAATAATAATACCCAGAGGGACAGTACAGGTGTTCTCATCTGTTTCAACCAGTTTTACCAGGAAGAAATACATTTCACACCCAAATTAGGCACGCTCTTTCCTGTATTGAAGAAAAACTGCCTGAACGGGAATAAAAAGCCGCCGAACCGGAAAGGAGGTATTGCCCATTTTTTGCCATATTTGCCAAAACCTCAACTATGATCAAACTTTCGGAAATACCCACTATGCCTCCGCCTGATGCGGACGAAGAAAAGCTCAAAGACAAAACCGGCAAGCTGGCCGAGAAACTGGGAGAATTGCAGAAAGTCATGTTCGCCCAAAAGCGGCACAGCGCTCTGGTCATCTTTCAGGGTATGGACGCCTCGGGTAAGGACGGCGCCGTCAAACACGTATTCAAGGATTGCCACGCTCAGGGCATACAGGTGTACAGCTTCAAGAAACCTTCGGAAGAAGAATTCGCCCACGATTTCCTGTGGCGGGTACACAAGCGCGTACCGGAAAGGGGCATGATACAAATCTTCAACCGCTCTCATTACGAGGATATCCTCATCCAGCGGGTACACGGATGGATCGACGATACCAGGGCCGAAAAACGCATGAAGGCCATCAATGCCTTCGAGGAACTGCTGGCCTTTGATAACCACACCGTTATCTTCAAGTTTTACCTGCACCTCTCCTACGAGCAGCAGGCCAAAGAACTGCAGGAAAGGATCAGCCAGCGGGATAAAAACTGGAAACACAACCCCAATGACTGGAAAGAGCGGGAACACTGGGACGAATACATGCGTTACTACGAATACGCCATCAACGAAAGCAGCATCCCCTGGACGATCGTACCCGTGGATGAGCGCTGGTATCGCAACTACATCGTCGCCAAAACCATAGTGGAGGCGCTGGAAAAACTTAATATGGAATATCCGCCTTTACCTTCAGGGTGAGAAAGTGAAATTTTGTTCATCAAAAGGCAATAAATGGGAAATACGGAAAAAGTCAGGGTGGATAAATGGTTGTGGAGCGTCCGGATTTTTAAGTCCCGGACTATAGCAACCGATGCCTGCAAGGCCGGCAAAGTGAAAACTGACGGCGTTCAGCTAAAGGCCTCTCACCTCATACAGCGCGGAGATGTGCTGGAAGTCCGAAAAAATGGCTTCAATTTCTCTTATAAAGTACTGGAACTGATCCAGAAGCGGGTGGGCGCTCCCATTGCCCAGCAATGCTATGAAGACCTGACGCCGGCGGAAGAACTGAACAAGTATCAGGACTGGTTCGTCGGCAAGGCAGCTTCCGAACAACGGGAAAAGGGCGCCGGCCGGCCCACCAAAAAGGAACGCCGGGAGATCGAGCAGTTCAAGAAGGACAGGTTCTGAAAAGAGCGGCCTGCCTCCTACCCTGCCGGTGTTTCGGTATTTTGGTGTTTTGGTATTACGGTCACAAAACCGAAACACTGCAAGGCCATAAGACCGGGTTGGGGGCTACTTTTCTTAAAGGCCTTTTATTGTAAGGATTTTTCTGGTCGTGACAAGGTGGAGTTTTTTTTGTTAGAAAATTTTAACTGAGTAAAAGGAATTTATAAAAAAACACATTTTCTTGCTACTCCTCCCGACAATTCCACAAACAATTCTTCGGCATATCTGGCCAAAGGAAATATATTTGTACGGCAATTATCATTGATCATCACTTTAACAACGTAAAGCCAGCATGAAAAAAACTCTACTCACCCTCTGGGCGGCAGTAGCCTGTTTTGCCCTGTTTGCACAACCTGCCAATGACAACTGTGAGGACGCGATAGCGGTCACCACCGGCGAGCAGGTCACCTTCACCACCATAGACGCCACGGATGACGGGCCGGCCCACCCGGGCTGCGCTTCTGCCGGGAGTACTCCGGATTCGATCTTCAATGACATCTGGTACACCTATACTGCCGATTTTGCCGGACAGGCGAAATGGAGTATGTGCGGCACAGCTGATTACGACACCAAGATCGCCGTATATATGGCAGGTACCAGTTGCCCGGCGACAGATGCCGCCCTGCTGATCTGCAACGACGACGGCCCGGGGGCCTGCGACGTTGCTTCCGAAGCGCTTTTTGATGTGGTAAGCGGGGAAACCTACCTGCTGCGGCTGGGAGGTTACGGCGACGGAGGCCCCGGCGAGGAAGGCTCCGGCTCGTTTTCGGTAACGGAATTCATGCCTGCCGTGCCCAACGACGACTGCTCCAACGCTATAGCCATCGGGTTGGTGACAGACTACCAGTTCTCCAACATCGACGCCACCACCGATGGCCCGGAACACCCGGGCGACCCCAACGGCTGCTTCGGCTTCAACGACCCTCAGGCCGGCTCCGATATATGGTTCACTTTTACGCCCGACTTTGACGGCTTCGTCCAGTGGTCTACCTGCAGCAGCATTTCCTTCGACTCCCGCCTGGTCGTCTATGGACCCAGCGTTTCCTGCCCGGTAACGGCCGACCAGCTTTACGCCTGCAATGACGACGGCCAGGGTTGCGCGGCCTTCTCTTCCTCCGTAAACTTCGGGGTACAGGCCGGGCAGACTTACGTTCTCCGCCTTGGCGGCTTCGGCGGCGACCAGGGGCAGGGCACCTTCGACCTGATAGAGATCGAACCGCCCATCCCGCCCGTCAATGACCAGTGCGCTGAACCGGATACGGCCTTCGTCATGTCGGCAGAACAGGCCGACAATTTTGAAATCCTGTTTGAAGGGACGACCGTAAACGGCACTTTCAGCAGCAGCACCTTCGCCTACCCTCAATGCCTTGGCAACCAGTCCGGCGGAGAATTTTCGGATGTGTGGTATACTTTTAACACTCTGGGCAATACCGATATAGAGCTTCGCCTCAATGCGGTGACGGACGGCGCTTTGTTCTTTGCCGACCTCTACCTGGATTGTAATACCCAACTGGACACCCTGACGTTTCCGGGGTCCTGCCTCTTTAATTCGACAACCGAACCCTTTGTGACCACCATGATCAGCGGCCTGCCGCCGGATTCCCTCGACTTGCTGCTACGGATCACCACCCGCCTGACTACCGACCCGCCCGGTGAATTTTTCTTCCAACTGGTAGGCGACGTATTCGTCGGTACTCAGGAACCCGTAATTGTGGAAGAGCTAAAGGCATTCCCCAACCCGGCCAGCAGCCAGATAGTGGCTTCCTTCCGGCTGAAAGAAAGCTCGGAAGTACAGCTATCCGTGCTCAACCTCCTGGGCGAGCCCGTCTCCGGGCAGTACCTCGGCCGCCTGCCCGCCGGCTCCCATGTGGAGAGGGCCGCCCTGGGAGGGCTGCCTGCAGGCATCTACTTCCTGCGCATCATGGCCAACGGCCTGGGGCAGACGGTGAAGTTCGTGAAAAATTGACGTGAGGTTGAGGCTGAGGTTGAGGGCAGGGGCAACCGAAGGGAGAGCAAATTTCCCGGGAAAGCGCTTCAGTTTTGCTTCTTTGAGCCATCCTTGTATCAAAGGCCCCTCAACCTCAACCTCAACCTTAGCCTTAGCCTCAACCTCATCTCAACCGTTTCCTTTTCATCTTCTGTTTGTACAGTATAGTCTTCTCCGAAGCGATCCATACAGTGCCGGCGTCGATGAAATCCAGGGCCTCGAACTGGGTGGGCAGGATACAGCGCGCCGCTTTTTGCCGGCGCAATCTGCCTTTCAGGAAATTCGTGCCTTCAAATTCCGTCAGGATAAAAATGTCGGCAGGGGTAATGGGGATGAACCCCAGAAAGCGCTTGAACCAGTAGGCCAGCAAGGCAACGCGTTGCCCGTCCGGGCTGATGGCGGCAGCGGTAACCACCCGTTTTTTCAGATAGAGGCTGTCTCTGAGCATTGCAGTGTAATTTCCAGGCCCGGCGGGCAAGGTGTAGTGCCTGGTAAAATAATTGCCGTGATGCAGGCGGTTTTTGGAAAACAGGTGCAGGCTGTCCCGAAACCAGAAGAAACCCTCCATGTCAAAGTTTTGGCGCTCCGGGACAGGCGGAAAGGCCTGTTGGTCCGGATACTTGAAACGGATGGAATCCAGCCTGCCGGACGGCGGGTGGTAAATGTAAATGGCGAGGTCCTGCCGCCGGTTGAAATTATTGCCGAAATCACCGATATAGATATTGCCTTTGTCGTCGGCGGCGAGGTCTTCCCAATCCCGGTTGAGCGCTCCGGGCACGGCTCCTTTCCAAAGCAGCCCCCCCCTGCTGTTGGTCAAATACAATTCCGCAGGATGCTCTCCGTCGTTATGCCACCAAAGGCTGTCGGGAGCGGCCAGGTAAAGGCCGGAAACTTCAGTGAGTTCTTTTGGTAGTTTGTGTTTTTTCTTTTGAAGAAAACTTTGGCTGAGTAACGGAAAATTAACAATAATTAAAATTCCGGTAATAAAAAAATACTTCATGCTGATCGGTTTATTTTATAAGGCCTGCGAGCCTTCGGAGATTTCACAAACCTCCGAGCCTTCCGGGAAGCGGAAAATTACCCTTTTCCCGGTATTTTACTCCAAATCAGCCTTGCCCTCTTGCCATTCTCTCCAAAAAACGCCACCTTGCAGAACATATTAATTTTTTATGCATTTTTATTCTGTCAATA
>CAZAXA010000191.1:0-10836 GCA_964488965.1 uncultured Phaeodactylibacter sp.
TTTGCCGGCTTCGTCTTCAAGATCCACGCCAATATGGACCCCAAGCACCGCGACCGCATCGCCTTCCTGAGGGTATGTTCCGGCAAATTCCAGCGCAACACCAACTATTTACATGTGCGGCAGAACCGGAAAATGAAGTTCGCCAACCCCACCAGCTTCATGGCCGATAAGAAAATGGTGATCGACGAGGCCTTCCCGGGCGATGTCATCGGCCTGTATGATTCCGGCAACTTTAAGATCGGCGACACCGTGACGGAAGGCGAGGTGCTGCACTTCAAAGGCATCCCCAGCTTCTCCCCCGAACAGTTCCGCTATGTAGACAATGCGGATCCTATGAAATACAAGCAATTCGAGAAAGGCCTGGAGCAGCTTATGGATGAAGGGGTCGCCCAGTTGTTCACGGTGGAAGAAAGCGGAAGAAAGATCATCGGCACGGTTGGCGCTCTGCAGTTCGACGTCATACAGTACCGCCTCGAACATGAGTACGGCGCCCGCTGCTCTTACGAACCCGTAAACCTGCATAAGGCCTGCTGGATCAGTTGTGATGATGCGCAGGCATTGAAGGAGTTCCTCAGCCGCCGCCGCAAAGATATTGCCCGCGACACTCACGGCCAGTTGGTCTACCTGGCGGAATCAGCCTGGAGCCTTAAGATGGCTCAGGAGAACCACCCTAAGGTCCTGTTTCACTTTACGAATGAATTCTGAAACATGCGCTGATACGGCAGGCTCCTACGGGCGGGGCCAGTACCTCTCTACCTGTTTCAGGCTGGACAGCGGAAGGGAGAACGCGCCTTCGAACTTACGCCCTGCCTGCAAGGCAAAATCATCCGCTTCTTTCCTGCTTTCAAAGGGGCCGATGAGGTATTTCGTCACAGCCGCGCCTTTCTGGTTGTATCCTTTGCTGATCAGCATGTGCTGGCCCTTAAGGCTTTGCTGCAGGCCGCCGAGTTCGGGCGCTTCCAGCCAGTCGTTTTCCCGGGCGCACAACTGAACTGCGTACCCCCTGCTATAATCCAGGTCTGTATAACCCTTAATAGTGGGCAGGCTGTTTCCCGTATTGTCATAGGAAGTTACCGGTTCCTGCCGCTTAATACCGGGAGAGGGAAGCGGCGCGGCGTACGACTGCTCCGGTTTCTTCCGATCAGCGGCAGGCCAGCTCTTTTTTTCCCTGATGTCGTAATAGTAGTACCGCCCCGTCGAGACGTCGTAATAATAAAAGCCGTTGCTGTCCTGATTGGAGGTGTCAATAAATTCCTGCTCCTTATCCGGAACCAGCGGCTTGCTATCTTTTTCAACGCCAGCAGGCTTATAAGCTATATAAAGGGCAAGCGCCGCCACGCCCAGGATACCGAGAAACAATAAGGAGCGGCTGAAGCCGTCGCCGGGTTCGGGCGCCTCCTCGGGTTGCGGGGGCATCAGGTAGGGGATGTAGCCGGGGGGGATGGCCTGCGGCTGTTGAGGCCGCTGGCGGACTTCCGGCCGCGAGGTTTTTCCTGATTGAGCAATGGCAAAGAGCAATAAGGCAAAGCCGGCCAGGCCAATGATAATAAACAGGGTAGCAGACATGGGGGTTGGTTTTTTATTAGCGGGAAAAATGGTGTTTAGGCCCTCGATGTATTCCAGAGACGTCAGGCAATAAGGCAATGTGCAGGTAACCAACGGAAGGAAAGCCTCCTTGTCGTTTTCTCTTTACGGTAGTTTTCTTTCTTTTTTGCCCTTATTTCGGGCGACAATGTTATTAATAGGTGAACGAATCTCCCCCTCTGTTTAGTTTCAGAAAGGCCCTGAAATTTTTGCGTAGGCCACCGCCACCTCTGCTGCCAGGGTAGCATTGTTAAGCGCCAGATGAATATTGGCTTCCAGGCTTTTTCCTTCTGTAAATTGTTCGATCTTTGCCAGCAGGAATGGCGTCAGAGCCTTCCCCCTGATACCTGTAGCCTCTGCTTCGGCAATGGCGCGTTTGACAGGCGTATCGATGCGCTCGGCCGGCAGGGCGTAGGCTTCAGGTATAGGGTTAGCGATGATGAGCCCGCCTTCCAGCCCCAGTTCCCATTTGGCCTTCATCGCACAGGCGATCTCAGAGGCTTCCTCCACCCGATAGTCGACGGGCAGGCCGCTGCTGCGGGTGTAGAAGGCGGGAAACTCGCTGGTGCGGTAGCCCAGAACAGGAACGCCCTGGGTTTCCAGGTACTCCAGAGTAAGCGCCAGGTCGAGAATGGATTTGGCGCCGGCGCAGGCGACGGCGACGTTGGTGCGCGCCAGTTCCTGGAGGTCGGCTGAGATATCCATGGTCTGGGTTGCGCCGCGGTGGACGCCGCCGATGCCGCCGGTGGCGAAGACGGCAATGCCGGACAGCCGGGCGATGATCATAGTGGAAGCTACGGTGGTAGCTCCGTCCTCGCCCCTGGCCAGTATGAAAGGCAGGTCGCGGCGGCTCACTTTGTTCACTTCCGCGCCCTTTTTTCCCAGATAGTCGATCTCTCTGGGGCTCAGGCCTGCTTTCAGGCGGCCGCCAAGGATAGCGACAGTGGCGGGAACTGCGCCGCCTGCCCGAACCCGTTGTTCCACCCGGAGAGCGGTCTCGGCATTCTGCGGGTAAGGCATTCCGTGGGAAATGATGGTAGATTCCAGCGCGACAACCGGGCGCCCGGTGATGAGCGCGTCCATTACTTCGGGAGCGATGTCCAGATAATGATTGATCATAGTATTTCAGGAATATGTGGATTCCACAGCCTGTTATCCAGCCGGGAAATCCCGTCCGGGATCGACAGCAATTTAATGGCAAGTTGGATTATTTTATCTTACGAAACAAAAAAATACCCATGCGATCCTTTCAGGATGTCTTTGGCCCTGCCAAACCGGTGATCGGCATGATCCATGTGCAGGCCCTGCCCGGTACTCCGGCTTACCAGAGCAGTATGGAGGCCATTGTGGCCCAGGCTGTGGAAGAGGCCAGAGCCTACCAGCGCTGCAGGTTGCATGCCATCATGATCGAGAACATGCACGACACGCCCTACCTGCGGCGGCGCGTAGGCCCCGAGATCACCGCGGCGATGACGGCGGCGGCCCTGGCCGTGCGGCAGTCCTGCTCCCTGCCCTGCGGCGTGCAGGTGCTGGCCGGGGCCAACCGGGCGGCGCTGGCAGTGGCCCTGGCTGCCGGCCTGGATTTCATCCGCGCCGAGGGTTTTGCCTTTGCCCATGTGGCCGACGAAGGCCTGATGCAAAGCGACGCCGGCGAATTGCTCCGCTACCGCCGCGCCATTGGCGCTGATCGTGTCCTCGTACTGACGGATATCAAAAAGAAGCACAGCGCCCACGCCATTACCGCCGATGTGAGCCTGGCGGAAACCGCACGGGCGGCGGAGTTCTTCCGCAGCGACGGCCTGGTCATCACCGGCAGCGCTACCGGCGAGGCCGCTTCCATAGAGGATGTACAGGCAGCCCGGCAGGCCTCCCGCCTGCCCATTCTCATCGGTTCCGGCATCCGCCCCGATAATGCCGCCGGATACTGGCCGCATTGCGACGGGTTTATCATAGGGTCGTGGTTCAAGGAAAAAGGCCATTGGGCCGAAAACCTGAATGAGGACAGGATACGGGAACTGATGGAGGTGGTAGGAAACCTTGAACGAATTTAACGAATTTTAACCGGCTCGCAGAGACGGTCAACGAATTAACCAATCAACGAAAATGCAATACACTCTGGAGATCTGTTGCGACTCCGTCGCTTCCGCAATCGCCGCCGCCCGGGGCGGAGCGAACCGGATAGAGCTATGTGAAAACCTGGCGCAGGGAGGCGTGACGCCCAGCGCCGCCAAGATCAGGCTGGCCAAAGAGAAACTGGACATCCCTGTGTTTGTGCTGATCCGCCCCCGCAAGGCCGACTTTCTGTACACGGAGCTGGAATTTGAGGTCCTTCTGGAAGACATCCGCCAGGCGAGAGGCATGGGGGCCGACGGCATCGTCTCCGGCGCGCTGAATGCCGATGGCACGATCGATGAAGCCCGCGCCAGGCATATGGTGGAGGCTGCCCACCCGCTGCCTTTTACCTTCCATCGCGCCTTCGATATGTGCCGGAATCCCCTGCAGGCCATCGATCTCCTTGCCAGGCTGGGAGTGAAACGCATCCTGACTTCCGGGCAGCAGCCCACCGCCGGCGCCGGGAAAAGCAATATCGCACGTTTTGTGGAATACGCCGGGCTGCGGATCGGCATCATGGCCTGCGGCGAGCTGTTGCCGGACAACATCGGGAATCTTCTGGAAATTGGCGGGCTGACGGAATTCCACTCCGCCGCCCGCACCGATATACACAGCCGCATGGAATATACCGGGGCCGTGAATATGGGCGATGAGGCCGTCCAGGAGGAGTTTCGCTGGCAGGAGGTGGACGAGAGCCTGGTCAGGGGGATGCGAGAGGTGCTGGATAGCTTTTAAAAAAATTACACATTGCAATTTTCCCGACAAAAGCCTACCTTGGGAAAAGAGCCCGTCGCGCCCGGAAAAACATCTCATTAATAAATATCCAACGATGTTCGACCGCGATAAATGGCAGGAGATTCTTATCACCATTCGCCAGAATAAATGGCGCACGCTGGCCACCGCCTTCGGTGTCTTCTGGGGCATCCTCATGCTGGTTCTGTTGCTGGGCGCCGGCCAGGGCATGCAGAACGGCGTGGTGAGCAGTATGATCCTGGACGCCACCAACAGTATCTGGTTCTTCACCGGCCGCACCTCCCTGCCCTATAAAGGCCTTCCGCCGGGGAGGGCGCTCGAATTTGCCGAGGAAGACCTGCAGTACATCGGCGACAACGTGGAGGGGGTGGAATACATCGCTCCCGAAAACTGGTTGATGGGGAACTTCAATATCGTCCGGGGCGCCAAATCTTCTCCTTTCATGGTGCTGGGCGCCGGCAAGGACTACTTCAAGATCAAAATCTACCAGGATTATCTGGCCGGGCGTAAGCTGAATTTCAACGACAACCTGGAAGCTCGCAAGGTATGCGTGATCGGCGACCGGGTGGCAGATGTGCTGTTCGAAAAAGGCGAAAGCCCCATCGGGCAGGAAATCCTCATCAAAGGCAGCGTATTCACCGTAGTGGGCCTGTTTCACGATGAAGGCTGGGGCGGGCAGTTCTCCGAGCGGATTTACATCCCCTTCAGCACTTTCCAGCGTACTTACAACCCGGAGCGCAGCGTCCGCCTTTTTGCCGTAACCACCAGGCCGGGCTATTCCGGCAAGGATTTGGAACAACGCATACTCGCCGTACTGAAACAGCGCCACATCGTTCATCCCGATGACAATCAGGCCTTCTGGTCACACAACCAGGAAGAGAACTACCGTTCGGTGATGGGGCTCTTTACGGGGATCAAGACTTTCATCTGGCTGGTTGGGCTTGGCACCCTGATCGCCGGAATCGTAGGGGTGAGCAATATCATGATGATCGTAGTGAAAGACCGCACCCGGGAGATCGGCATCCGCAAGGCGGTAGGCGCCACGCCCTGGTCCATCACCAGCATGATCGTTCAGGAAGCCATCCTGATAACCGGCGTGGCCGGCTACTTCGGCATACTGGCGGGCGTAGGCCTGCTCTACGGGCTGAACCACATCATGGCGCTGGCCAATGCCGATATCGAATATTTTGCCAACCCCGGCGTCAACTTCCAGGTCATCTTTGCCGCCCTGCTGATCCTGATCCTCTCCGGCGCCCTCGCCGGGCTGATCCCGGCCAGGCGGGCGGCAAGGATGCCTCCGATAGATGCGCTGAGGGATGGAGTATGATAAATTTTAAACCGCGACAGGAACGTCATAGGGTTGTGGAAAAAGGACAGGATTTGCAGGGTTCACAGGTTTTTTGGATACGAACATCCTTGTCGCCCTGTCCAGTACATCCTGTTAATCCGGTCAATCGTGCCTGCTGATTACGCAACCCTGTAACTCCTGTTTAAATTTTACATTTTGTCTTATGCTGGACTTCGATCGTTGGCAAGAGATTTACCACAGCATCCGCAAGCATCGCCTCCGGACGATGCTCACCGCCTTTGGCGTATTCTGGCATATTCATGTTGTCTATCCTGCTGGGGGCCGGGAGTGGGCTGGAGAATGGGGTGACGCGCAACTTTGATGTTGCCAAAAATGCCGTGTTCGTCTGGACCCAACGCACCAGCGTCCCTTATAAAGGGCTGCAACCCGGGCGTTTCATTCAGCTCAACAACGATGATATGGAAGCTATCCGGGAGCAGGCGCCCGAGGTGGGAGCGTTGAACCCCCGGTTGATGATACGGGGCGCCTACACCATCGAGCGCGGAAAGGAGAGCGCCTCTTTTTCCGTCATGGGCGATACGCCTGACCTGTTTGCCATCAGGCCCCTGCTGATGACGGCCGGCCGCTTTCTCAACGAAACGGATATGGCCGAAAAACGCAAAGTGGCCGTCATCGGCGCCCGTGTAGCGGAAGTATTGTTTACTGACGGTACGGATCCGATCGGCGAGTTCATCCAGATCAAGGGGATACCCTTCCGGGTTATTGGCCTTTTCGGGAGCCGCACCAGCAATGAAGACGCCATCGAAGAACTGCAAAACATACACATTCCCATTTCCACCCTGCAGGCCGCCTTCAACCGGGCCAATGAGATCGATTACATCGCCTGTGTGCCGCAGCCGGAAATTCCGGCGGCCGTTGTGGAAGAAAAGCTGCTGGCCCTGCTCAAACAACGCCATCTGGTAGCGCCGGAAGACGAGCGGGCCTTCGGCGCCGAGAACGTCGAACAGGAATTCCGGGAAGTGCAGAACCTCTTTATCGGCATCCGGGGCTTCAGCTGGCTGGTGGCCATCGGCACTATTATAGCCGGCGCAGTAGGGGTGGGCAACATCATGGCCATCATCGTCAAGGAGCGCACCAAGGAGATCGGCATACGCAAGTCGCTGGGCGCCACACCCTGGTCGATCGTCAGCATGATCCTGCAGGAGGCGCTGGTCATCACCGGGCTGGCCGGTTATGCGGGGCTGGCGGCGGGCTGCGCCACGATCGCCGGCATCAGCTACGCTTTGAAACAGCTGGGCATGGAGTCGGAGTTCTTCGCCAATCCGGAGGTTAATCTCGGCACCGCCATTACCGCCATCATCGTACTGACGGCCTCGGGCCTGATCTCCGGGCTGGTGCCCGGCCTGCGGGCGGCCTCGGTCAACCCGGTAGTGGCATTGCGGGATGAGTGACCTGCTTCCCGGGTTTTCCCGGGCCCTGTGTTACGCCCCAAAATTAGGGGCAGCCGGAAGCTAGGACTTTTCCAATATTATTGTATTTTTGACACTATCTAACCAAGGGCCTGCCCCCAGGGGGCAAGTGATGGCCAAAAACAACAACCATGAATCTCAAAGCTCCTGTTTCCAGCATAATGACCACCGACCTCAAGACCGCCGGCCCGGAGGATGCCACTGCGGTTCTGGATGAGATTTTTCGGCACAACCGCTTCCATCACGTTCCCATCGTCAATGAGGAAAAAAGAGTGGTGGGTATCATCAGCAAGTCCGACTTCCTCTATCTGCTGCGCGGGTACACCGTCCACGAAACCGACCGGTTCCGGGAAGCGGCGAAGCTGCGCAGCTTCAAGATCAACGAGATCATGGTGGAAAAGGTGGTGACCATACCGGAAGATACCCCTATTCGCGAAGCGGTGGCCATACTGGCCGAAAACCGCTTTCGCGCGTTGCCGGTAGTGAATAAGAAGAGCGAGCTGGTCGGCATCGTAACCACGCATGATATCATTGATATGGTCAATGAACTGGAAGACGAAGAATGAATGAGGCGCTGACTACTTCTCCTCCATCAACTCCACTCCCGTCCATCCTTCCGGGCTTCCATGCGCCAGGTAATGGGCAATCCGGTTCAGGAACAGCCGGGCAGTAGCATCTTCCGGGCTGATGCGCAGCGCCTCCTCAAAAGCAGCCATCGCTTCCCGGAAACTGCCGGAAAGGTAATCTTCCTGCCCCTGCCGGAAGAGTGCGAGCGCTCTGCGCTTCTGGGCCGCCAATTGCGGCGGGTCTCCATCGAAGCACTCGTAGATGCCTACTGCTTCCCGTTTGCCTTTCACGCGTACCCTGCCCAGGAAACGCAGGCCGAAGCTTCCCTCATCTTCTATCTTTGCCAGGCTGTCTTCGCTGAGCAGAATGGACGAGCCGTAATACTTGGTCAGGCTCTCGATACGGGACGCTGTATTGACCGTATCAGATATCGTGGCGGCATCCATCCGTTTGCGGTCCCCGATGATGCCCATGATGAGAGGCCCGGAATGCAGGCCGGCGCCAATCCGGACCGGTACGCGGCCCTTTGCCTGCCGCTCTTCGTTGTAAGCCCGCAGGGCCTGTTGCATTTCAATGGCCGCCCTGAGGGCGTCGGCAGGGCTTGCCGGAAAGATAGACATGATGGCATCGCCAAGATATTGGTTGACGAAACCCCCATGCTTTTTGATAATAGGGCCCATACGCCCGTTGTAGGCATTGACAAAGCGGTAGTTCTCCTCCGGGCTCATGCTTTCCGACAGGGTGGTATAATCGCGGATATCGCTGAAAAAGACGGTAACCTCGCGCTGGGCGAAGTCTCCCAGTTCCACTTCAGTAATGCGTTGCCGGCCGAGGGCACGGAGGAATTCATTGGGGATGAAACGCTCCGTGACGCCGAAAATGCGGTGCAGGTCGATATGCGTCTGTATGCGGGCCAGGAATTCTTCTTTTGAAAAAGGTTTGGCCAGATAATCGTTGGCGCCCAGGGCCAGCCCCTGCACCAGGTCTTCCACCTGATTTCTGGCCGTCACCATGATGACAGGCAACTCGGAGGGCAGGTGTTTCTCCCGGATTTTCTGGCAAACTTCATAACCGGACATTCGCGGCATCATGACATCGAGCAGCACCAGGTCGAAATGCTGGCCGCTTTCGATCAGGCGTATGGCCTCCTGGCCGTTCATGGCCTGCGATAATTCGTAGAAACCCGATGAAAGATGGTTTTTCAGTACCTGCTGGTTCACCGGCTCGTCATCGACGACCAGAATGCGGATTCTGTCTTCCTCAGCGCCTGCTCCGTGATGGATAATGCGCTCCGGCTTCCTTTCGTCAATGGCGGCTTCGGCCGGGGCAGGTAAAACCGAGCTGATCTCCGGCAACGGCAACCCTGAAAGGCTCTGAGCAGCGCGTTCCCCCGAAACCGGAAGGGTAAAGAAAAAGGTAGAACCTTTGCCTGCTTCCGATTCCACCCGTAAGCTGCCTCCGTGCAGTTCTATCAGCCGTTTGGAAATGCTAAGCCCCAGGCCGGTGCCGGCGAACTCGCGGATCATAGAGCCGTCGCCCTGTTCGAATTCCTGAAAGATGATCTCGCGCTTGTCCTCGGGGATACCGATGCCGGTATCTTCCACAAACACCTCAATCAGCCCGGCGCCGTGGCCTTCCATCAGCCGGGCGCCAAGCCGGATATGCCCCTGCTCGGTGAACTTGATGGCATTGCCTACCAGGTTGTAGAGCACCTGCTGCATACGGTTCTCATCGCCATAGGCAGTGGGCAGGTTATCGGGAACGTCATTGATCAGCTTCAGGGATTTGCCCCTGGCCAGTGGAGCATTATTGCGGAGTACCACTTCTGCCAGGACGTGCAGTTCTATGGCTTTGTGGTGCAGTTCCAGGTCGAAGTTCCTGATCTTTGAAAAATCGAGAATATCGTTAATCAGGCTGCTGAGGCGTTTGCCGGACGAGATGATCATCGCCAGGTCTTCCCGGCTTGCCGGGTCTTCGGCCCGGCCGTACAGGCCTTCCGACAGGCCGATGATGCCCTGCAGGGGAGTGCGGAGTTCGTGGGAGGTGTTGGCAAGAAACTGGTCTTTCATGCGGTCTACCTGCCGCAGGCGTTCCGAGACCTGCTTTTCCCGCTCCAGTTCCCTTTGCTGCAGGATAAGGCGGCGTCGCTGAGCCCGGGTGCGCCAACGGTAGGCCAGCCAGAGCAGCCCTCCCAGTGCCAACACATAAAGCCCCTTTGCCCAGGGGGCCTGCCACCATGGAGGCACTATATAGAACCGGACTGCCGCTCCTTCCTCATTCCAAACCCCATCGCCATTGGCGCCCCTGACCCGAAAGGTATAGGCGCCAGGCGCCAGGTTGGTGAATGTCACTTTGTGTTCTCCGCCGAGGGCGGCCCAATGATCGCTCAGGCCCTCCATCTGATAGGCATAACGGTTCTTTTCCGGTTTGGCAAAGCTCAGTACAGCAAATTCGAAGGTGAGAATATTATCGCGGTAAGAGATACGGAGCCTTTCTTCACCGGAAGCCGGCAGGGCCAGGCGGGACACTTCCTTTTTTTCCGGGCAAAAGGCCCGGATGGCCGTTATCGCCACCGGTGGAGGAAGGCTGTCGATGCGAACATCCTCCGGATGAAAGGCATTGAACCCATTATCGCCTCCGAAGAACATCATACCGGTAAAGGGGCTTTTGCAATAGGCGCCGACATTGAAGGAAGGCCCCTGAAGGCCGTCCGGAACATCAAAATTGCTGAAATGCCCTGTGCCGGGATCCAGGCGGGACAGCCCCCTGGTAGTGCTCACCCATATCCGCCCTTTTTCATCTTCGAGGATGCCATAGACGATATTGCCGGGCAGCCCGTCCTCGGCACGATAACTTACGAAACTTTCTTTATCGGCGGACAGGCAGTTCAGGCCATTTCGGGTACCTGCCCATATCCGTCCGCGGCTATCTTCGTAAACAGAGCGCACGGCATTGAAATTCATGTTTTGCGCGCCGGAAGAGCTGTCGCCGTATCGCCTGAAGGCTCCTGTGCGCCGGTCAAGCCGTTTAAGCCCTCCGTTG
>CAZAXA010000192.1:0-10669 GCA_964488965.1 uncultured Phaeodactylibacter sp.
AAGCGCGGAAGGTGGTCGGAAGGTATCTTGACTATGGCGTAGTCCTGGGGCTTCCCCGGGTTTTCCTTATCCTGCAGCAGGACAGTGAGGTAGAGGGCCGCATTGTTGAGAAAAGGGCGGATTTTTTTCTTGACCAGCAACACCGGCTGTACGAAGGGCAACATGTGGCCCTTGAAGTAGGTTTCCACGAATTTTTTCTGCTCCTCATTCAGGTCCAGCCGCCGGAGGAGGTAAATATTATGATGTTTCAATTCCGGAATGATCTCTGCTTCGAATATGCGGCTGAACTCTTCCTGCTGTTTGTCGACGATGCGCTGAATATCCCTGACGATCTGTTTGGAGTCGATGTGCAGTTCCTTCTGGGTCTTTTTTCCTACCCGGAGCAGGTTGCGGTGGTTGGCCATGCGCACCCGGAAGAATTCATCCAGGTTGGAGGAGTAGATGGCCAGGAACTTGATGCGCTCGAAAAGGGGCACCGTAGGGTCTTTGGCTTCCTGCAGCACCCGGTAATTGAAGGACAGCCAGCTGATGTCGCGCTGAATATAGGGATAGCCGTTCTCGGTCTGCAATACCAGGTTGCCGGTGCTGAAGTTTGGCATGGCCTTTTCGTTGCGGCCCGGTTCGCGTTTGTTGACGATGTTGGTCATAGTGCGTTTTTCCGTTTCAAAACAAGCTCATTTGCTGTCCATGCCCATCTTCTCCGATGAGTTTCGGGCCGCGGGTTTGCACCTCCGGCATGTGTTCGCGCGCCTTTTCCAGAAAGCAGGCGGCCAGTTCCGGAGCGAGAATGTTATCGGGCTCGTGGGCGAAGAAGAACGCTTCCCGCAGGCCTTGCCGGAACCAGGCTGCCATCCTGCCGGCCCAGCTGTCGATGCGGCTGTAGTCCGTAGGGTGCAGGCCGTTGCCGACGAAGCGCAGCATGGCCGTTCCGCCGGTGAGGCGCATGTGGAGGACATCCCGCCGCCCCGCAACGTCGGTAATGACGGTAAAGGCGCCATACCGTTCCAGCAGCCCGAAGAGGGCCTCTCCGTTCCGGGCATCCTGAAACCAGCTTTCGTGGCGCAGCTCGATAGCCAGGGGGATGGCGCGGGGGAAGGCCTTGAGGAACTTTTCGAGCAGGCCCAGGCGGCGGATATCAAAATAAGGGGGCAATTGTATAAAACAGCATCCCAGCTTTTCCTTCAGCCCGAGAATGGCGCTGCAAAAGGAGGGAATGAGATCCGTTCCCAGGCCCAGGCCCTGGCTGTGGCTGATGGATTGAGGCACTTTGGGGCAAAAGCGAAAGTCCGGAGTGGATTCCCGGTACCATTTTTCGATGGTGGGGCTGTCCGGTATTCGGTAGTGGGTCGTGTTCAGCTCAATGGTATTGAACTGGCGGCAGTAGGCCTGCAGATAATCTTTGGCCCTGGCGCCGGCAGGATATACCCTGCCTGCCCATTCCTTCATGTTCCAGCCGGTGCAGCCGATGTACAGCAAAGGGGGGGCTTCCCGCTCCGGCAGCCCGGCCAGCAGGGGGGCATTCCGGGAGGCGTCGGGGGGCAGGCTGAAATCTACGCTTGAGATGTCGGAAAGTTTTCCAAACTTCATTTTCCAGGAACCGTATTTCTGGGCTGGAAGGTACGAAATTTCCGGCAAGTGCCGGTACCTTTAAAGGCCGCCTGCCGGGCCGGCTATCAAATTCAGGGCCGTAAAGTCCATTTTCCTGCAAAATTCTTTACTTTGGGTGCTGTTTGAGCATTCTGCCTTCTTTGACAAATCCTGATGGTATGATCATCCGCATTTTACTGATCCTGGGTTGTGTGGTCGTCTTCATCAACGGCTGTAACAGCCTTATCTCCCAGCATTTCGGCACCCATAAGCTCCGCGCTTACACCATGGAAGCGGCACAGCAGTCGGGGATCGGCGATGCCGACTTTATCGAGCTGAGCGGCGGCTGGCTGCCGGGCGATTTTGTCTTCAAGGCGGCCAAGAGCCCCACCAACCCGGGCGTGATCATTTATCCCGTGCTTTCCGAGGCGCAGTTAGCCGCTCACCGCCGGGGAGAGGCCGTTACTCCGGATATCATTGCCTGGACGACGGATTTCCCCTCGCAGTGCGTCGAGGCCGGCGATTGTATCAAAGCCGGGCCGGTGGAACTGAAAGGGATCGTCCGGGAACTGCCCGATGACCGGCAGGGGCAGGGGCAGCTCGAGGCGAAAGGCTACCGCATCGCCGACAGCGCCATCTACATAGAGCATGGCCAGGAACCGCTGGCCTGGCACTGGAACCTGCTCATGATGCTGGGCGCGGCAGCGGCCGCCCTCGGCATCGAGGCCTATGGCCAGAGCAGGCAACGCAAAAGGCAAAGGAATAAGATCAATAACCAGAACTCTTAAAAAAACGATCATTCAAAATGACACGTAAACTCATTGCTGCCGGCAACTGGAAAATGAATATGGATTACGATGAAGGGCGCGACCTGGCCAAAGCCATCGTCTCCGGACTGGAAACGTCCGACGTTCAGGTAGTGCTGGGGACCCCCTACATCCACCTGAAAAACATCAGCGGCATCATCAAGGATATTTCCAACCTGAAACTGGCTGCCCAGAATTGCCACCACGAAGAAAGCGGCGCCTATACCGGCGAAGTATCGGCGGCCATGCTGAAGTCCTGCGGAGCAGACTACGTCATCCTGGGCCATTCCGAACGGCGGGAGTATTTCGGGGAACAGGATGCGCTGATCGCCAGGAAGATCGACATCGTCCTGAGGCATGGCATGCAGGCCATCTACTGCTGCGGGGAAAAACTGGAAGTGCGCGAGGCCGGCAGACACGAAGAACTGGTGGGAGAGCAGCTGAAAACCGCCCTCTTTCACCTCAGCAAAGAACAGATGGGGCAGGTGGTAGTCGCCTACGAACCCGTCTGGGCCATCGGCACCGGCAAAACGGCCTCGCCGCAGCAGGCCCAGGAAATGCACCATTTTATCCGGGGGCTGATCCGGAAAAAGTTCGGCAAAGAGGTGGCCGGCGCCACTACCATCCTCTACGGCGGCAGCGTAAAGGCCGACAACGCCAGAGAGCTCTTCGCTCAGCCGGATGTGGACGGCGGCCTGGTGGGGGGCGCTTCCCTTAACGCCGGAGATTTCCTGGCTATTGCCGCCAGCTTCTGAAGTACGCCGGATAAAGTATCACTTTTTTGAATAAATTTTCCCGTATGCTTACTCATTTGCTGAACAAATTTCATAAATTTGTTTAGTTCACCTTTTAAAGATCTGCCCTGTATGAGTAGCATCGTTACACAGCGTTTCATCAAATGCCATAATAAACTTCGGGAGGACAACCGGGTGCGCTCCAGCCGGCAGTTCGCTCTTTCGCTGGATTACCTGCCCCAGAGTTTAAGCGAAATCCTTAAAGGGCGCCGCGATGTCACCATCGAGTTGCTGCGTAAAGCGGTAGAGAAATATAAGGTCAACCCGGCTTACATCTATACGGGAGAAGGGCCGATGTTCATGACCGAAGAAGACCACAAGAGCTTCCGGGTGCTGACTATCGTGACCAATGCACAGGAGGACGAACGCATCGTCCACGTCCCCGTGCCGGCCCAGGCCGGTTATGCCGCCGAACTGGGAGACCCCACTTTTATTCAGGACCTGCCGACCTATACTCTTCCGGATTATAAGTACAAGGTGGGCACACACCGCTCTTTTGACGTCTCCGGAGATAGTATGGAACCTACGCTTTTTGAAGGAGATAAGGTGGTCTGCAGCTACCTGGAACCCACGCTTTGGGAGAATGCTATCAAGGACAATTACGTCTACGTGGTAGTCACCCGCGGCGATGTGGTGGTCAAAAGGGTATTTAATAAGATCAGGGAAAAAAAGCAGCTGGAACTGGTTTCCGACAACAGCTTTTACGAAGCCTATCCGGCAAACCTGGGCGATATCCGGGAAGTCTGGTATGTGCGGGCCAAAGTGAGCCCCTTCCTGCCTTCTCCCCAGAATATCCAGAATTACCTCCAGGATGAGGTCCGCGAGTTGAAACAGACCATCCATAAACAGACACAGCTGATCGACAGCCTGAACAAGACCATCGAGCGGCTGCTCGATTTTCAGGGCGCCGCTGTGCCTTTAAAAGGACAAAGCCATGAAGAAGATTAAAATAAGCGGCAAGGCCTCTTACCAGAACCTGGGCCCCGGCTTCTGGGGGATCATCGGCAAGGACGGCCGGGAATGGCGCCCCGTAAATATGCCGGAACAACTCAAATACGAGGGCAAAGAGGTCCAGGTCGTGGCCGTCGAGGCCGGGGAAGACGTCTCCATCTTCATGTGGGGCACGCCGGTGAAGGTCATTTCCTTTGAGACGTTGGGGCCGTAAATCGTGTATATGTGCATTGGTGCGTTCGTGGCGCAGCTCCAACCAGCTACTGATACACTAATGCACATATACGCCAATACGCTAACATACTATCCCTGCCTCCTCCCATTTCCCCATGCCGGCCCGCTCACATTGGGGGTTTTCAGTATCTTTTTGTGGCGCTCAAATAGCCGGAGGGCGAGCCGGGCGGCAATTTCCGCACCGGCGAGGTTATCTTTTTCCAATGCTTTGGGCGTAAAGTATTTCTCGACAAAATGGGTATCGAATTTTCCGGAGGTGAAGGCCTTGTGGTGAAAGACGAAGTTCCCGAAGGGTAGGGTAGTGGCCACCCCTTCGACCTCGTACATCTCGATGGCCTGCAGCATGCGGTGGATGGCGGCGGGCCGCGTTTCCCCGTAAGTGATGAGCTTGGCGATCATGGGGTCGTAGTAGACGGGAATGCTGAGGCCCTCCTCGTAGCCGTCGTCGAGGCGGATGTTCTTGCCCTGCGGGCGGCGGTACACGGAAATCCTGCCGACGCTGGGGTGGAAGTTATCGCTGGGGTCTTCGGCGTAGACCCTCAGCTCCATGGCGTGGCCTTTGATCTGCAGATCCTCCTGGCTGAAGCTCAGCGCCTCGCCACGGGCAATGCGGATTTGCTGCTCAACCAGGTCTATACCGGTGATCATTTCCGTGACGGGGTGCTCTACCTGCAGGCGGGTGTTCATCTCCAGGAAATAGTAGTTGAGGTTTTCATCCAGCAGGAATTCTACGGTGCCGGCCCCACGGTAATTACAGGAACGGGCCACCTTGATGGCGTCCTGCCCCATGCGCTCGCGCACCTCCGGCGTCAGTACCGACGAGGGGGCCTCTTCAATGACTTTCTGGTGGCGGCGCTGTATGCTGCATTCCCGTTCGAAGAGGTGCACTACATTGCCGTGGGTGTCGGCCAATACCTGTATCTCAATATGGCGGGGAGAGGCGATATATTTTTCCAGGAATACGGATCCGTCGCCAAAGGCGGAGGTTGCCTCGCTGACGGCCCGTTTCATCTGCGGTTCGAAGCCCGCTTCCTCTTCCACTATGCGCATGCCTTTGCCGCCGCCTCCGGCCGAGGCCTTGATCAGGATGGGAAAGCCGATCTGCCGCGCTACTTCTTTGGCCTTTTCCATGTCGGTAATGGCATGATCCAGGCCCGGCGCCATAGGGATGCCATATTCCCTGACGGCCGCTTTGGCGGCCAGCTTGCTGCCCATGATCTCTATGGAGAAAGGGCTGGGGCCGATGAAGGTGATGCCGGCATCCTCTACAGCGCGGGCAAAACTGGCATTCTCGCTGAGGAAACCGTAGCCGGGGTGGATGCCGTCTGCCCCCAACGCCCTGGCGGCCCCGATGATCTTGTCAGCCCGCAGGTAGGACTGGCTGGAAGGGGGCGGCCCGATACATACGGCCTCATCCGCATAGCGGACGTGAGGCGACTGCCGGTCTGCTTCTGAATAGATGGCCACCGTCAGAATACCCATCCGGCGGGCAGTACGCATCACCCTCAGGGCAATCTCTCCACGGTTGGCGACGAGTATCTTTTGCATTGCTGTGTTGGTTCTTTGTTTTGAGTCCCGGCTAAAGTATGGAAAATTTTTTATTCGGCCATGCCTCCCTATCTTGGTATTCTTATTTCTAACCAAAACGAACTAAAACCATGAGCGATACGCCTCCCGTCCTTTGGCAACCATCCGAAGCATTCATCCGCCATTCCCGCCTGCAACACTACCTGGACTGGCTGAAGGAAAAAAAGAACCTCCGCTTTTCCGGCTATGCCGAAGCCTGGGCCTGGTCGGCCGGCCGGCCGGCGGACTTTTGGGAATCGGTATGGGAATACTTCGATATCATAGCGCACAGCCCCTATCGCCGAACCATGTCGGATGATCCTATGCCGGATACCCGCTGGTTTGAAGGGGCCGCCCTGAATTATGCCGAGCACATCTTCCGGCAGAAGAGCGGCAATCGGCCCGCCATCCTGTTCCGCTCGGAAAGGCATGCCCTGACGGAAGTCAGCTGGCAGGAACTGGAGCATGCCGTGGCTAGCATGGCCGCCTACCTGCGCAGTATTGGGGTAGCAAAGGGAGACCGCGTTGTGGCTTTCCTGCCTAATATCCCGGAGGCGACGGTGGCCTTCCTGGCGGCCTGCTCTATCGGGGCCATCTGGTCGAGCTGCTCGCCCGATTTTGGCGTTAACAGCGTAGTGGACCGCTTTCAGCAGATCGAGCCCAAAGTCCTCTTTGCCGTCGATGGCTATCAGTACAACGGCAAGCCCTACAGTAAGATGAACGAGGTGGGCGCCCTGTGCGATCAGCTGCCTACCCTGGAAAAGGCCGTCCTTTTGCCTTATCTGGACGAAAAGGCCGATGCGGGGCTTATTCCCAATGGGATACTGTGGGCGGAGGCCATGCAAACCCCTGCCGTCGGCCTGCCGTTCGAGGCCGTTCCTTTTGAGCATCCGATATGGGTGCTGTATTCTTCGGGCACTACCGGCATTCCCAAAGCCATCACCCATTCTCACGGTGGGGTATTGCTGGAACACCTGAAATACCTGGCCTTTCATAACGACGTTCACCCCGGCGAGCGCTTCTTCTGGTTCTCCACTACGGGCTGGATGATGTGGAACTTCGTGCAGGCCTCCCTGCTGGTAGGCGCTACTATCGTGCTGTACGACGGAAGCCCGGGCTATCCCAACCTCAATGTCTTGTGGGAATTTGCAGAGCAGGCGGGCATCCACCATTTCGGGACGAGCGCGCCTTATCTGGTGGCCTGCATGAAGCAGGAACTACATCCGGGCAGGGACTTTGGCCTGTCGCGCCTCCGTTCCATCGGTTCCACCGGCGCCCCCCTGCCGCCGGAAGTTTTCGATTATGTTTACCACCACATTAAGGAAGACGTCTGGCTCTGTTCGATGAGCGGCGGCACCGACGTCTGCACGGCCTTCGTGGGCGGCTGCCCGCTGGAGCCGGTTTATCTGGGCGAGATACAGTGCCGATGCCTGGGCTGCGCCCTGTACGCCTATGACGACGACGGCCGGCCGGTAGTGGATGAAGTGGGCGAGATGGTGATCGCGAAACCTATGCCTTCCATGCCGGTTTTCTTCTGGAACGATGAAGGGGGGCAGCGCTACCTGGGCAGCTATTTTGAAATGTACCCCGGCATCTGGCGGCACGGCGACTGGGTGAAGGTGACGCCCCGCCATTCCCTGGTGATCCTCGGCCGCTCCGACGCTACGCTCAACCGGCAGGGAGTGCGCATCGGCACGGCGGAAATCTACCGCGCCGTCGATAAGGTGCGGGAAGTGAAGGACAGCCTGATCGTCAACCTCGAACTCAGCGGCGGCCGCCATTACATGCCCCTGTTCGTGTTGATGAACGAAGGGTATGCGCTGACCGAAGAGGTGAAAAACCGCATCCGGCAGGCATTGCGCCAGGAATACTCGCCCCGCCACGTGCCGGACGAGATCATCGAAGTGAAGGACATCCCCTACACCATCAGCGGCAAAAAACTGGAAGCGCCGGTGAAGAAAATCCTCATGGGGCGGCCGGTGGAAAAGGCCGCCAACCCGGACTCCATGCGCAACCCGGGATCGCTGGAATTCTTTGTGGAGTTTGCCAGGGGCATCCGCTAACCCGCTCCTGTTTAAAGTGAAAAGCGGAATTAATGCGAGGCAAGCGTTCGGGCTTTTGCCAGGAGCAAAAAAATGAACGAAATATTGAAGAAAACCCTATTTTTAGGGCAGAACTGAGCCGGTTAGGCAAGCCCTCTTTGTGCCCCTTCAGGCACGCTTGCCCAACCTGCCCAAAAACCATTCACATGCACGAATTCTATTCCATCAACCGCAACGCGCTGGTCATGCGCCCAAAACGCGCCCTCATCGAATGGGCAAATACCGTTTTCCCGGAAGACCCGATCGATTACGACGATATGGACCAGCACGACGAGCAGGACGTTTTCCTGTTGCCGGATTTCGAATCCATAGAAGACACCCTGGAGTGGCTGAAGGAAAACTGCGAGGACTTCCTGGCCCATGTGCTGGAAGACTGGTGTATGGACCGGACGGCATGGCCGGCGCCGCTGGACTGGGCCCTGTTCGAGCGCTTCTTCCATTATTCCATCGAATCTTCCGTGTACGACACTATGGATGAAGATTACGATGAAGGAGAAGAAGATATGGACTTCGACGAGGAAGGCTTCAGCGATTTTGATTTCGAGGAGAACTAGCCGGGCAAGGGGATAACGGGACTTTTTGTTATTTTACAGCCCATTTTGAAGCCACCCTGTCCCTATGAAAAAACGCATAGCCCTGGCCGTTTCCCTCTGCTGCGGGAACATCCTCTGTTTTTCTCAAAACTCCGGCGCTGTTGAAGAGCCATATATTCTCACTATAAAAAAGGCAACCTCCGCAATACAGCTGGACGGCCAGTTGGACGAGCCGGCCTGGCGGGAAGCGCAACTGGCCAACGCCTTTTTTCAGAACTTCCCTATGGATTCTTCCTATGCTGAGATGCGGACGGAGGTGCGGGTGGTTTTCGACGATGCCTTCCTCTATGTAGGGGCGATCGCCTACCAGGGCCGGGAAGATTATATCATCACTTCTCTCAAGCGGGATTTTGAGGATGGCGGCAGCGATGAGTTCGCCGTCAACATCGACCCTTTTAAAGACAAGGTCAACGGCTTTCACTTCGCGGTGACGCCCTTCAACGTGCAGCGGGAAGGCATGATCGACAACGGCGCCAACATCAACCCGGACTGGGACAACAAGTGGTATTCGGAAGTCAGCAACCACGAAGGCCACTGGGTAGCGGAGATGGCCATACCCTTCCGGACCCTTCGCTACTCGCGGGCGGAAGGGGCCAACTCCTGGCGCATCAATTTTACCCGCACCGCCATTAAACAGAACGAACGCTCCAGCTGGGCGCCGGCGCCCCGGCAGTTCGACGCCAACCACCTGGCCTTCACCGGCCTGCTGTCGTGGGAAAGCCCGCCGCCCCGGCCGGGCATGAACATTTCCGTGATCCCCTATCTGACGGCCAGCGCGGGCAGGGATTTTGAGAATGGCGCCCCGGCGGAGAACAGCTTCGATGCCGGGGGCGACGTCAAGGTCGCCATTACCCCCTCCCTCAACCTGGACCTCACCTTCAACCCCGATTTCTCGCAGGTGGAGGTCGACCGGCAGATCACCAACCTCAGCCGCTTCGAGCTGTTCTTTCCCGAACGGCGGCAGTTCTTCCTGGAAAACGAAGACCTCTTCAGCCGCTTCGGTTTTCCTGATACCCGCCCGTTCTTCAGCCGCCGCATCGGGCTGTCGCCGGAAGGCCGGGTGCCCATCATTGCCGGCGCCCGCCTGAGCGGCAAACTGGACGACAACTGGCGCCTCGGCCTGCTGAACATGCATACGGCAAAGTTGGAGGAAGCGGGCATCGGCCCCGCCAATTACTCCGTCGGCGTGCTGCAGCGCAAGGTCTTCGACCGCTCCTACGTCGGCGCCGTCTTCGTCAACAAGGAAAACTACAGGCCCGATGGCGAAGGGGGTTACCAATTGGACGGCAACGGCTACAACCGGGTGGCGGGCCTGGAGTACAACCTCTACTCCAAAGACGGCAAGTGGGAGGCGGAGGCCTATTACCACCGCTCCTTTTCGGCGGAGAAGAACAACGACGCCCAGTCGGCCGCCCTGTTCATCGGGCGGTTTACGCGCAATTGGCGGCTGTTTTTCCCTTCCCAGTATATCGGCCGGAATTTTCGCGCCGACGCCGGCTTCGTGCCGCGCACGGGCTACCTGTCTTTCAGCCCGGGGATCACCTACAACTTCTTTCCGAAGAACCCCGGAGTTGCCAGGAAGATCATTCAGTTTGGCCTGGAAGTGAGCACGAACTTTACCTACAACCAGCCCGATTACCGCCTGGCCGACCGGCAGTTCCAGCCGAGCCTGTTTGTCGAATTCCCGGGGCAGAGCGCCCTGGCCGTTGGTTTTGCCAGCGACTTTACCTATCTGTACTTTCCCTTTGACCCTACCAATAAAGGCCGCGGGGAAAAACTTCCGGTCGGGGAATACCAGTATAACTCCGTCGGCGCCGCTTTTAATTCCGACGTGCGGAAAAAGTTCTATTTCAACCTCGAAGTGATCGGGGGAGCGTACTTCAACGGCGACATCCGCCGGGTGGAAGGAGCGCTCAACTTCCGCTGGCAGCCCTTCGGCATCCTGGCAGCCACTTTTGCCTACAACGACATCCAGCTTCCCGATCCCTACAACAGCGCCAGCTTCTGGCTCGTCGGCCCGCGCGCCGAGCTGTCCT
>CAZAXA010000193.1:0-10628 GCA_964488965.1 uncultured Phaeodactylibacter sp.
CGGCGCTCAGGCCGTCGTACACCTCGCTGGAGGGGAAGATGAAACCGTATTCCTTGCTGTGCGCTATGAGTTTTTTGAACTGATCGCTTTGCTGTGCCATGGGTCTTTTTTATTTGAAGGCGCAAAGATAAATAATTAGCATAAACTTTCATTGCCCAAAAGAGACCGTAATGCCCAGCCAGGGGATAACAACCAAAGTGCCGATATCTCCGGCCGGTACAACGCCGCCATAGTCCAGCGCCACATCCCTCCACACGGTCCTTCCTCCCAGAGATATCAGCCCGGCGGAAGTGCCGCCTGCATCAATGTAATAGTTCTCTGTGATGAGATACCCTTTTTTGCCGGTGCGCAGCATACCACTGATGGTGACGGTAGGCGTCCTGGCCCATTCGCCGTCGGCAAAACCGTATCCCAGGCCTATATTGAAATTTTTATCCCGGCTGCCGAAAGTGGAGACGCCGTAAGCGATGCCGAAAAAGCCGCTGCCGCTCTCTCCCAGGATCGTGCCGATCAAAGCGCCGCCTCCTATGTTGAATTTGTCCTCCACAACCGGGATGGACACCTTGGGGGTTATCCATACCGGCGTCGGCGCTCCGCCAAACAGGAAAAGAGGCACTATGCCGAACCCGACGGAGGCGTTGTCGGACAGGCCCACGCTCACCTGGTTGAAAAATACCCAGATGTTCTGGTAATACCCCTCGCCCGGCTTCAGCCCATAGCCGTTGGGGGCCCAGAAATAGCGGGCGGCCTGAGGATTATCCGCCCAGAGCTGCCCGCCGACCATCTGCCGGCGCTCTACTTCTTTTATGGAACTGATATTCTGTACAGGAATGGTGATGATGCCTATGGTTTCTGTTTTCAGCCGCACCTCATCGGTATTCCTGTCAAGAATAACCCCGATGTATTGATTGCCATCGGCGGTGATGACCTCCCAGAGCCGGGTAGTGTCCGCCGTAACCGGTGTTTCCTGTGCCGCCAGATGGAAGGTGAAAAAGGCGAAAAGAAGAAAAAGGAGCTGTTTCATAAGCATTGGTTTTATGTGGTACGGGTTATTTTAAAATGATACTTTTCTGACGATCTTTATGAGCAGCATCGGAAGTTACCAATAAATGCCTGAAATTATAACAAAACCGTCCGGGCTTTTCCGACAGGATCAGCCCTTTACTATAAAATAAGCCTTAAACAACATACCTTTGTACCCCTGATGCCAGCAGGGCCCAAAGCGGCCGGCTCATACGAACCCCGGCGCCCCCGGTTGGCGTTGCCGCTTGTTGGTTGCCCGCATGCCCCGGCAAGCGCAACCAACAACCGGCAGCATAAAAACTGCGAGCCCCCAAGCAAAAGCTCATGAAGATAGGTATTCTCTTTGGTGGCCCTTCCCGCGAGCGGGAGATTTCCTTCGCCAGCGGGCGGACAGTGTACGACAACCTCGACCGCAGCCTGTTCGAGCCCGTGCCGTTGTTTGTGGACAGCCACCGCAATTTTATCCTTTTAGACTGGAAGTACATCTACAAGGGCAGCATCCGGGATTTTTACCCACCCTCCGAAATGTTGCCGCCCTCTCCTCATCATTTCAAGATTTATCTGGAGAGCCTGGGCAGGCTGTCTGCCGCCCAGCAGGATGCCCTCATTCAGCAGATAGGTTCTAAAGTGGAGCCGGAAGAACTGCCCAACCTCATCGATATTGCCTTCCTGGCCCTGCACGGCCCCTACGGAGAAGACGGCCAGATACAACGGCGGCTGGCCGAACTGAATATTCCCTTTACCGGCAGCGGCGCCCGCGCCTGCCGGATCGGCGCCGATAAGGCCCTGCTGAAGGAACTGATGGGCGTTCAGGGTTTTGCCCGCCCCGGAATGATGGCCCTCTACCGCGAAGAGTGGCTGCAGGGCAAGGCTTCCGATTACTATCAGGAGGCCATTGGCCGGGCCGGCTTCCCCATGCTCATACGCCCTGCCGGCCAGGGCCCTTCCATTGGGGTGTCCACCGTCGAAGAAGATCAGGGGCTGGAGGGCTTCGACCTGGCCATCAACCGGGCCTTCTTCCGGGAAGTGCTGCCCGTTTATGAGTGGAAAGACCGCAGCCCTTTCGAACGTACCGAATATATAGACCTCCTCACCGATATTCACGACGGGCTGGGCTTCCCCATCGACGCCACCTTCCAGGGAGAAACTCAAACCCTCTATCATCCGGAGGGCCTGCTGGACTATCTGGACGGCAAAGCTGCCGGAGAGAACGACGGCGGCGCCTTCATCCTGGAAAGCCACTATCAGGAGGATAAAGTGCTCATCGAGTCCTGCACCGAGGGTAAGGAGTTTTCCTGTATCGTCATCCGCAATGAGGACGGCGCCCCGCTTGCGCTGCCGCCCACCGAGATCATAAGAGGCAGCCATGTGTTTGACTACAGCTTCCGCTATATGCTCGGGCTTTCCCAGAAGGTCACGCCCATCGCGCTTCCGGAGGAGCAGATCAATGCCATCTGCCGGGAGTCCGAGCGGCTGTTTCAGGAACTGGGCTTTGAGGTGTACGCCCGCATCGACGGCATTTTTTCCAAAGAAGGGCAGGCCGTATTCACCGGGCTGAGAACCACCACGGCCATGCTGCCGTCTTCTTTCCTCTTCCACCAGGCTGCCGAGATCGGGCTGAACAGCTCCCGGTTCCTGACTTATATCCTGCATGCCTCCCTGCGGGCGCGCCAGGCCGAAAACCCGGATAACGAAAGGTATCAGGAACTCCTGGCCCAACTGGAAGGAAAACTGGAGGCCGCCCGCGCCCATGCCGGCCGGAAAAGGCGCATCGGCATCCTCTTCGGCGGCAATTCCTCTGAACGGCATCTTTCGGTGCAGACGGCGCGCAATGTCTTCGAAAAGCTGGCCAGCTCGGTGCAATATGAACCCCTGCCCGTTTTCCTCAGCGCCCGTGAAGAAGGTTACGAACTGTTCCAGTTGCCGCTCAACCTCATGCTGACGGACAATGCGGACGAGATCGAGGCCAGGATACGTTCCTTCCAAACCCATCCTCTGGTGCAGGGCATCCGCCGGAAATGCGCCCCCCTGCGGGAACGCTACGGCTCGCCCGGCATTCTTTTCGAGCCTAAAAAGCGCAGCAACGACGAGCTGGCAGAATGGGTGGACGGCGCCTTCATCGCCCTGCACGGCCGGCCCGGAGAAGACGGGCAGGTGCAGGAAGAGCTGGAAAAACGGGGGATACCCTACAACGGTTCCGGCCCTGCCTCCTCCGCTGTCACTATCAACAAATATCAGACGCTGCAAACGCTGAAGCGCAACGGCCTCAATGTGGCCAACCAACTGCTGATGCGCCGGGAATCCTACGAACAGAACCCGGAAGAATTCTACAAAAGGGTGGAGCACCAGATGGCCTACCCTTTTGTGGCCAAACCGGTGGACGACGGTAGCAGCGCCGCAGTGAAAATACTGAAATCCCGCGCCGAGCTGGAGGCCTTCACCCGCCTGATGTTCCGCCCCTCCGGCGAAGGGGGGCAGGAAGCCCGCCGTACCCTGCGCCTGAAGGCCACCGAGGAATTTCCCCGCAAACCGGAAATCCTCTTCGAAAACCTGATCACCGGCCGCGGCGCCCGGCAGTTCATGGAGATCACCGTCGGCCTGCTGACCCACTATCAACCAAGCGGCGCGGTGCGCTACGAGATTTTCGAACCTTCGGAAATGCTGGCCAGCGGCGAAGTACCTTCCCTGGAGGACAAATTCTTTGCCGGCGAGGAACAACACGTCACGCCGGCGCGCTTCAGCAACAAGCCGGCAACCTACCAGGCTATCGCTCAACAGATAAAACAGCAGATCGAAAGCGCCGCCCGCATCCTGAATATACAGGGATATGCCCGCATCGACGCCTTCGTCCGGATTTATGCCGACAACAGCGTGGAGTGCATCATCATAGAGGCCAACTCGCTGCCGGCCCTGACGCCGGCGGCAAGCCTGTTCCAGCAGGCGGCCCTCAATGGATATTCCCCCTTTGCCTTCATCGATAAAATTGTTGCCTTCGGCTTCGAGCGGCAGGGCCGCCAGGCTATGCCCATTCAGCCGGAAAAGGTGGAAACCATGCCCATCGACCCCATACGAATAACCAAACCCCCGGTTGCCGGCCCCCTGCTGGCCGCTGCTGAAGAGCAGCAGCCCGCCCGGGGATCAACGCCCGGGGAAAGGGCCAACCCCTTCGACGTCTTCCAGAAGCAGCCTTTCTGGCAGTACCTGCTCGAACAAATCCGTGGAATAGCTGCCGAAATGTGGCGCTTTATTGCTTCGCCTATCTTCCTGCGCAATTTCGCTGCGATCGTAGCAATGGTGTTGCTTCTGTTTTTCCTCTCTACCCGCTTTCTGAGGATATATACCCACCACGGCGAATCCCTGCAGGTGCCCAGCTACCTCGGTATGGACCTGAGGGATGCCGAGCGCCAGGCCCGGCGGCAGGATTTTAAAATAGTGGTGATCGACTCCTTTTTCGATTCCAGTAAGATTCCGAACACCATCTATCAGCAGGACCCCCAACCGCTGCAACGCGCCAAGCAGGGACGGACTGTCTACGTGAGCAAGTACCGGGTAGAGCCGGATTCCGTCATTCTGCCCACCCTTGTCAGCGCCGGCTACAACTATACGCAATACGCCATTAAGCTGAAACGCCTGGACGTCAATACGACGGTCAGGGAAAAGGTCTTCGACAGTAAACAGGAGGAGAATTCCATCCTGCACTTCTACCATAAAGGCCGGAAAATAACCGATGAAATGCTGCGCCGGAACATCAAGGTGCCCAGAGGCGCTACGCTGGATTTCGTCATTACCGAACGCATTACCGGTACGGTGCCTATACCGGACCTCGTCTGCCAGCGCTATGATGCCGCTATTTTCCTCATTGAAGGGCCAGGCCTGCAGTTGGGTAACGTCTACGGGGATGTTTCTTTCCGCGAAGGCGCCTATGTCTATAAGCAGGAGCCCGAATACGTTCCCGGCATGCAGATGAGCATCGGCCAGCCGGTCAATATATATCTTACCGCAACCCGCCCGGAGGGCTGCCCTGAGGAACTGGATCCCAGCAACCTGGACGGGGGGGATGGGGGAGAGGATTTTGAGTGAGGGGCGTTGGTGTATCGGCGATGGGTTCAGAACACCCACATGTGCCTTCCGCGGCTGAACTTTTCGGGGACAACAATTTTTTCACTTCCTCGTTTTTGAACCAGGAGCGCCGGCTTTCACATTTTCCTTCTTTTTCAACGATCGACACATGAAGCATCTGTTCTACTTTTTTCTCTCTCTGGCAAGTTGTTTTTCCCTGCAGGCGCAGATCGAATTGCCTTTGCAGGGCAACCCCGTGCTGCGGCGTTATTATGCGGAGCAGGAAGCGGGGCTGCCCGGCAATGAGGCCGCCCGTGGCCCGGGGGGCGCTTGCGGCATGCTGGAGCAAGCCGGCAAAATCTATATAGAGGCCGGCGCTATGCGCTACATCGATACCAATATAGACACGGCCGGCCTTGGCTCAGAAGCCGGCCAGCTGAGCTGCCTCAACTGCGATGGCAACCCCATCGGGCAGGCGGTTATTGTGGACGACTCCCTGGCGATAAGCGCCGCTGCCGATATTCTGGGCGTGGAATACAGTTTTTCCGTTGAATTCTGCAACCCCAATGGCTGCCGGAGCAAAACCTTTACGGTAGTAGGACGGCGCAGGGGGCGGCACTATTTCCCTCCCGCCATCGCGCTGCCTTCGGAAGGCCGGGCCATGGCGGAAGGGCAGGCCTCCCTCTTACCCGGCCCTCTGGCATGCAATGCCTTCATCGATGGCGATGACCGCTATGAGGGCCGCGACCAGCGTTTCTACTTTACTACTTACCTCGGCAGGGACAGCAGCTTTCACTACGATGCCGGCAGGTATGCCGGCGTCGACTCGGTCTTCCTGGTGCTTTGCGATACCTTTGCCATCTGCGATACCTTCCATTTTGCTTTCCGGATACAACGGGACACCATTAAACTGTCTGTTGGCGGACAGGAAGTGTTCATGGACGATTTTTCCGGCGAAGGGCCGGCCACCGACCCTCTCCTCTGGCTCGATACCGATCCTTATGTCAACCAGGCTTTTGGCGTTAATCCTCCCACTACGGGCGTCGCCACTTTCGACGGCCTGGGCCCCAAAGGGCGGCCATACGGCGGCGGGCTGGGCGCCGCCGACCGGCTCACTTCCACTTATCTGGACCTCGCCGCCCTTCCCGGCGATGTCTTCCTCTCCTTCTGGGTGCAGCCCGGAGGCCTGGGAGAACGCCCGCGCCCCCAGGACGAGCTGGTACTGGAATACCGGGACTTCAATGGCGACTGGGATGAATTCATCAGCATCGTCGTGGACAGTTTCCCGGTGGCGCCCGGGCAAATTTCGCCTTTCCGCTTTTTTTCCTTCCCCATCCCTGCCCTCTACAAGCATGGGGCCTTTCAGTTCCGGCTGACGAACTACAACAACCGCAGCGGGATCAATAACATCTGGCATATAGATTACATCCGGCTGGGCCAGTTGGCCTCCAACCCGGCCATTACCGACCTGGCCTTCACGGCCCCGCCCCGATCCATCCTGGCCAATTACAGCAGCATGCCATGGTGGCATTTCAAGGGTATCGAAACGACGGAACTCGACCCCGTCATCGAAGTGCGCGCCCGCAGCTTATCTGACCAGGATCGCAATGCCGAGCCTTCTTTCGTCCGGCTGGAAGAACTTTCCACCGGCGTCGAGCTGTTCAGCGAAAGCCTTTTTGGCAGCGGCGCCGAGCGCAACTTCCTGGCGGGAGTGTTCAAGGAGCGGGATTATGACCTGCGCGGAACCGGAGTCTTCGAGGCCAACATCTATACCAGTTACCTCAACCTCATGTCGGGCGCCACCTTTGACGGCCCGGAAAGGCTCGAGTTCCGGATGGAATACAGCCTGGCCACCAGCCAGACAACCGGCCCTGGCTATGAGTCCGTACTGCGCAACGACAGGGCAGCCGCCAGCACCATATTTGACAACTACTTCGCCTACGACGACGGCACGGCGGAAAGCGCGCTGATCGCCCAGGAAGATGACCAGATCGCCGTCCGGTTCACTTCTACGATCGACGACACTCTGCGGGCGGTGCGCATTCACTTTCCGCATATGATCAGCGATATCAGCAACCAGGAATTCAACCTGAAAATATGGACGGGCAGCCTCGACGACGAACCCGAGCTGGTGATGAGCTTCCTGAAACCCTTTTATCCGGACCGGGTGCTGGATACGCTTCAGGGGTACACCACTTACCCCCTGGCCGGCGCCGACGGCAACCTCAGGCCGCTGGCCCTGCCGGCGGGCGATTTCTACATCGGCTGGGAGCAACTGACCGGTTGTACCTTCACCGACTGCATACCCGTCGGGCTGGATAAAAACCATCCGGAAGGGCAGGCTGTCAGCTACTTCAAGCGGGGTAATTCCGATCAGTGGCAGGCCTTCTCCGAGCTGGGCATTCCCATTCCTGCCGGCGCTCTGATGCTGCGCCCCGTGGTGGGCAGCGAAACGCCGGGCCCCACTTCAACCGATGAGCCCCGAAGGGAGGCGTTCAGCCTGAAGGTATTTCCCAACCCTGCCCGGGATGTTCTCAATATCTATTTACCGGAGGGCGACTACGGCGATTACCGCGCCGAGCTGTACAATGGCCTGGGGCAACTGGTACAACAGGGCGTCCTGCAGCCCCAACTGAACCTGGAGGCCTGCGAAAGCGGCCTTTACCTGTTGAGGGTTACGAACCGGCATACCCGCGAATGGGTACAACAAAGAGTGGTGAAGATGGACTGAGAGCGTGTATCCGGCCAGTGTTTTAACATTTTCTTGCCAATTGTTTCCTATCCTCTTACTTTTGCATCAAAAAACAAATGGCTAAAGACATCAACGTAAGGGAACTCAAGGAAAAAATGGAGAGGGGCGATGATTTCCTGCTCATCGACGTTCGCGAGCCCTATGAACATACTGAGTTCAATATAGGGGGGCAACTGATCCCTCTGGGAACGCTGCCGGCAAAGTTCGAAGCATTACGCCCGCATCAGGAAGATGAAGTCATCCTCTACTGCCGCTCCGGCAACCGCAGCGGAGTGGCCAAGGAATTGATGGAGCGCGCCGGCTTCAAGGTCGTCCGCAACTTACTGGGCGGCATGCTGGACTGGCAGGATCAGTTCGGCATGCACTAAAAGGTCACTGCTTCTTCTTGATGTAAGCCTCCTGTCCTTTGCTTTTCAGTTCACTGACCAGCGATTGGGCCTCGCCCAGGGAGTTGAAGCGGCCGACCATAACGGCGGTATATTTTCCCCGGTCGAAAGGCTCCAGCGTTACATTCGTATATCCCAGGTCGCGGAATACTTTTTCTCTTTTCCGGGCATTTTCTTCACTGGAAAAGGTGCCGCCAATAACCATATACGCCCCGCCGGCACTCCCGGTGTTTGAGGACGGCGCGCTCTTCGTTCCGGTATAGTTTTCCTCAGCGGGCCTGGAAGCGCCCGCATCCGTTTCCTCCGGCTTGGCGGCAGCGGCAGAAGAACTCCCTTCATCCAGGTTTTCGTCATTCCGGTAATCGTAATTGCTTGCCTCATCGGCGCCGGCAGCGCTGTTTTCCTCCAGGCTGCCGCCCGGCTCTTCCGCCTCTGTGCCGCCCCTGTCGTCGAAGTAATAAGTGTCCTCTCCCGTATCCTCGCTCTCCGCAGGCGCTGTCGTTTCAGTCGTGGCAGGAGATTCGCCGGAATCCCCCAGCAGGTTGGTGGTCATATAAATGAGGTAAACGAGCGCTGCCACACAGACAGCGACAATCGCAATAGTGACATAATCCAATCGTGACATAACCTTTTGTGATTTGGTACAGGATGTTTCTGGTATTAACGGCCAATTTAAGGTTCTGGCTATAAAGTAAGCGTTTTTTTTCCCGCTTTGCACTATAATACTCCTTAAAAAGTAAGTATGTGAGGTGCTCCGGGCCTGGTTGTCCTGGCCTCTGTTGCCTGTTGTCTGTTGCTTGTTGTCTGTTGAGCGGCCGGCGGGACAGCCAGTGGCCCGCAACGATCAATGGCTCCTTCAGCCCGGCCTTCGATGCCCCATGCCCTATCTGCCTTCTCCGGCATAGCTGCACCGGATTTTTACCCCGTCGTATCCCAGGATGACATTTTCCGGCAAGGCCTTTTGCACCGTTTCATGCCGGCCCATGCGGTGGCTGATGTGGGTAAGGCAGGCGCGTTCCGGCCCGATCTGTTCGATAAGGGCCAGGGCCTGCTGCAGGTTGAGGTGAGAATGGTGCTCACGCTGATGCAGCGCGCTGAGCACCAGCTGGCGGGTGCCTTTCACCTTCTCCAGTTCTTCCGGAGCTATGGTGCGCACATCCGTCAGGTAGGTAAAGCTGCCGATGCGAAAGCCCAGGATGGGCATACGGCCATGCATGGCCTCGACAGGAAGCACCTGCAGGCCGGCGGCTTCAAAGGGCTTTTCTCTGGAGATCGTATGCAGGCGGACCATAGGGGCTCCGGGATAGCGGCCCTCCGTAGCAAAAATATAGGCAAAACGCTCGAACAGGCTTTGCTGCACCCGGGAAGTACAGTACACCGGCATGTCCGTCCAGTTCTGGAAGTTGAAGGGCCGCACATCATCCAGCCCGATGATGTGGTCGTTGTGTTCGTGGGTGAGCAGGATGGCGTCCAGGCGGCGGGTATGGCTGCGCAGCATCTGCTGGCGGAAATCGGGCCCGCAGTCGATAGCGATGCGCTTTTCGCCAAAGTTTACCAGGGCCGCGGTACGCAGGCGCCGGTCGCGCTCGTCCGGCGACGTGCAGACCTCGCAATCGCAACCGATGACCGGCACGCCCTGTGAGGTGCCCGTTCCCAGTAAGGTTATTTCCAGTTCGATGGCGTTACTTTTTTCGGTGTCGGGTCAAATCCGTTGAAGTTTCAGCGCATATGGAGAGCGGGCCTCCAGGCCCGCTGCATGGATCAACGGATTTAACCCGCTAACCTTTTTTCTTTACGGGTGTGAATGCTCCTGCCTTTTACACCTTTACACAGCCCCCACAGCCCGATAGCGGCCAGGTTTATTCCTCCTCTTCTCCGCTCGCCGTAAGTTCATTGATCTTTCGGAAAAAAATAGCCGAAGGCTCGCTGAGCTGATCCGCCGGCACTTCCATCTGGCTGAGGATGTCGAGCAGGCAGTTGATCCGGCCCTCGGTATCGTAAAATTTGTTGATCACCGCCACCTTCCGGTTCTCAACGATACAATAACCGGAATTGAAGTTGCCCTTCTCGTAGCGCACCGTATATTCGAGCTCTCCGAGCAGGGCTTCCAGTTTTTTCAGGCTATGTCTGGTGTATTTGAACATGAGGCCGGCGGCATATGTGTCTGCCCGCAAATATAGGGCCAGGGCGGGGGATTTTCAAAATAATCAGAGAGGCGCGCACAGTGAATCTCATGAATGTGCTTTTCCTCCTAATGCCAGGGGCGTAAAAAAGTTACAGGTTTTGAGGAAATACATTTTCAGGGGAGAGGGCGTTATATAAGCCGGGGAGGGTGGAATTTTCAGCATTATAGTGTTTCTCCCTACTTTCTGAGTTTATGCCCGGGAAGCGGGAATATAGATTCCCGC
>CAZAXA010000194.1:0-10609 GCA_964488965.1 uncultured Phaeodactylibacter sp.
CAGTATTATAATTCACGGGCCTGGAGGCCCGCGCTCCTGTTAAAAGCAGTATTATAATTCACGGGCCTGGAGGCCCGCGCTCCTGTTAAAAGCAGTATTATTTTTATCATCAAAATTATGACATCATGAGATAATTTCACTATATTGCATAAAATTCACCCACTATGCAAAAATATGCTCACGAGATCAAATGGGGCCTGATCTTCACCGCAGCGGCCCTGCTCTGGATGGTTTTTGAAAAGGCCATGGGCTGGCACGGCGAAAAGATCGAACAGCATCCCGTCATGACCAACCTCTTCGCCATCATCGCCATTGCCGTTTTCGTCTTTGCCCTGCGGGAAAAGCGCAAAAAGCTGGGCGGCGCGATGAGCTGGAAAGAAGGCTTCATTTCCGGCCTGCTGATCAGCGTGGTGGTGACCGTGCTGTCTCCCCTATCCCAGTGGCTGACGCACGCCGTCATTTCTCCCGAATATTTCAGCAACGCCATCGCCTACGCCGTGGAGAGCGGCAAGTCCACCCGGGAGGAAGCCGGGAATTTCTTCAACCTGAGGAGCTACGTTCTCCAGTCAGCCGTCGGCGGGCTGGTAATGGGAGCGTTGACCTCGGCCATCGTGGCGCTGTTCGTGAGGAGTAAGGCGGCGGCGTAAGCAGGCCGGTTACTGTCCGTTCTCATACACCTGCTGTCCGATTTTGAACATCCGTTCCGGTTGGCACAATTGGCGGGTTCATTCAAGTTATTGACTTTCAACGCCTTACTGGCGTGGCATGAGATTTGATCCTCCCGCATGAGTCAACCAACACGGATATGCTGGCAAACTTCCTCAAGATCGCCCTCCGCAATTTCCGGCGGAACAAGACCTTCAGCCTCATCAACCTCTTCGGCCTGGCACTCGGCACCGTCTGCTGCCTGTACATCCTGCTGTTCGTGCAGGAGCACCGGGGGTACGACCGCCACCACCCGGCAGCGGAAAACCTGTACCGGGTCATCAGCGACCTCGATTTTTCCGGCGAGGAAACGCACCACATGGCCACCTGCTCGCCGCCCATAGCGCCGGCCATAAAAGCAGACTTTCCCGAGGTGGAAGCGGCGGCCCGGGTGTGCAACCCTCCGGGTGTGGAACAGCACCTGCTGAAGGTGGGCGAGAAGGTTTTCTACGAGAAAGCCGGCTATTACGTGGACAGCACTTTCTTTCAGCTGTTCGACTACCAGTTCGTCGCGGGCAGCCCCCGGCAGGCGCTGGACGAGCCGTTCTCGGCGGTCATCTCGGAAAAGCTGGCCCAAAAACTGTTCGGAGCGGAGAATCCTCTCGGGCAAACCGTCAGGATAGCCGGGGGGGAAGAGGAGCACCCCTACAAGGTCACGGGGGTTTTCAACGGCAGCCTGGGCAGGAGCCACCTCATGCCCGAATTTTTCATGGCGATGAACTCCGCCGGCATCGGCCAGTACATCCGGTCGAACAATTCCTGGGCCGGCAACAATTTCGTTTACGGCTACCTGCGCCTGCGGCCCGGCGCCGACCCTAAAGCCCTGGAGGCCAAGCTGCCCGCCTTCCTGCAAAAGCATGGCGCCACTCAACTGCGCGACCTGGGCATGGAGAAACGGCTTCACCTGCAGCCGGTGACAGACATTCACCTCACTGCCGGCCTCAATGCCGATATGCCTTCCAATACCAGCGCCACCTTTCTGAATGTGCTGCTGCTGATCGCCGGTTTCATCCAGTTGGTGGCCTGTATCAATTTTATGAACCTGTCCACGGCCCGTTCTACCCGGCGGGCGAAGGAGGTGGGCGTCCGCAAGGTGGTTGGCGCGCCGCGGCGCCTGCTGATGGGGCAGTTCCTCAGCGAGAGCCTCCTGATGACCTTTCTGGCCATGGCGCTGGCCCTGCCGCTGGCGGGTTATTCCCTGCCCTTCCTCAACCGCCTGACAGGGGCCGGCGTCAGCCTGCAGCTGTCCTGGGGCTGGGCGTATCTCGGCATGGCCTTCGGCCTTGCCCTCTTTACCGGCCTGGTAGCCGGCAGCTATCCCGCCTTCTACCTGTCTTCGTTCCGGCCGATCGGGGTTTTGCAGCAGGCGGCGGCAACACCCAACAGGCGGGAAGGGGCAGCCTGGCTGCGCAAAGGGCTGATCATCGGCCAGTTGGCCCTGGCAACCGCGCTGGTCATCGGCGCCCTGGTCATTCGCCTGCAGTTGGATTATATGCTGGACAAAGACCTCGGCTTCGAGAAAAATCAGAAGATCGTCTTTCAATTCCATTCCGGCGGAGGTTCCGCCAGGCTGGAGGCCTTCCGCAACGAACTGATGCGCCTGCCGGAGGTCAACTCCGCCTCGGCCATGAGCGAGGCGCCCGGGCAGCCCCTGATCCGGGATATTCCATTGTACAAGCAGGGAGGATCGATGACCAATGCCACCGATGTGCGCATGGCCTATGCCGACGGCCATTTCTTCAAAACCCTGAAGATAAAACTGCTGGCCGGCAGGGCGTTCAGCCAGGCGGATACCTCGGCCCAGCGCGGCATTATACGGGCCGTAGTGAACGAATCGGCCCTCAGGCGCCTGGACATCCCGGTTGATGAGGCGCCGGGCACGGTGCTCTATTCCGATTTTGAAGACATTCACATAGAGGCCACCATTGTGGGGGTAATGGAAGACATCCTGTACCAAACCCTGGCCAGCGAAATGGGGCCTTTCATGGTGGTGGCCGAGCCGCCCCGCAACCTCCGCAACCTGGTCGCCGATGTAAATACCGATAACTACGAAGCCTTTCTGGACAAAGCGTCGGCCCTGTGGGACAAGGCGGCCCCCGGCCTGCCCTTCGACGCCTCCTTCCTCGACACCGATATCGCCCGGCTGTACCAGACGGAACAGTCGCTGGCCCGCATCATCGGCGCCTTCACCTTCATCGCTATCCTGATCTCCTGCCTGGGGCTGTTCGGCCTGTCCGCCTTTGCCGCCGAACAGCGCACCAAGGAGATCGGCATGCGCAAGGTGCTGGGCGCCGGCGTGGCCGGCATCGTGGCGCTGCTGTCGAAAGACTTCCTGAAACTGGTGCTCATCGCCCTTATTCTGGCCTCCCCGCTTGCTTATTATTTCATGGAACAATGGCTGGAAAATTTTGCCTACCGCATCGACATCCGATGGTGGATATTCGCCCTGGCAGGAGTCATTGCGGTGGCGGTGGCCTTCCTGACGGTGAGCTTCCAGAGCGTGAAGGCGGCGCTGGCGAACCCGGTGGAGGCTTTGAGGAATGAGTAGGCGCTGAGAAGCTGTTTGAACGCTGATCTTTACGCTTTATTGGCACCGTGTGCTTACGCTCTTCCCCAGGCCAGGGCACGACCATAAAAAATCGCCCGACATGCTAAAAAACTACTTCAAAACTGCCCTTCGCAACCTGGGCAGGAACAGATGGGTTACGCTGATCAGCATCCTGGGGCTTTCTGTCGGGATGGCCAGCGGGTTGCTCAGTTTCCTTCACATCCGCTACGAGAAGAGCTTTGACCGCTTTCACTCCAAAAGCAGCCGGATTTACCGCATCGTGACCGGCGATGTGGATACCGGGGAAGGTTGGGTATGTGTTTCCGCGCCCATTCCTCCAAAAATAAAAGCGGACATACCCGAAGTTGAAGACTTTGTGCGGCTCGCCAAGCTGCAGCGGTATGGTAAGGTAGTAGTCCGGTATGAGGACAATCATTTCAGCGAGGAAAATTTCTTCCTGGCGGACCAGTCCCTCTTTTCAGTCTTCGACCTCTCACTGATACAGGGAGAGGCCAGCCAGGTTTTCGAACCCCTGAATGGAGTGGTGATATCCAGGCCCAAAGCCAGGAAAATTTTTGGAGACGAAGACCCCATCGGCAAGCTGATCAGGGTCAATGAAGAGTATGACTTCGAGGTAACCGGCATCATGGAGAAGTTGCCCGCCAATTCTCATTTGGATATCGATTTTGCCGTCTCCTTTCAGAATCTGGAAACCTTGTTGCCTGGCGCCAGCCTGGAAGGGAACTGGGGCCAGTACAATTACTATGCTTATGCCCTGCTTCGTCCCGGTGCTGATCCGGAAGTGGCCGAAGGCAAGGCGCAGGCCATCAGGATACCTCTTCGGGACTACACACACTCGTTTGAAAGCCTGGGGTTGCAACCACTCGCCGATATCCACTTCGTACACAACCGGGGAAACCTGAAACCATCTTACAACAGAAAGTACCTCTACATATATGGCGCCGCCGCCCTGGGGCTGATCCTGATCGCGCTCGTCAATTTCGTCAACCTGACTACTGCAGGTTCGTCCAGGCGGGCCAGGGAGGTGGGGGTCAGGAAGGCCATAGGCGCCAGCCGTTCTCAACTGGCGAGGCAATTTTTGATGGAGTCGTTTTTATTGTGCCTGATATCGCTGGGCATAGCGGCCGCCCTGATGAATTTTGTGTTGCTGCCTTATGTAAACAACTTGTTTGGCACAGATATGGGGTTTGATTTCCTGAACCCGGCCAACCTGGCCGCCGGCCTGGCCTTTATCATTTTGTCGAGCATCCTGGCAGGAGGGTATATTGGTTTTTTTATTACCTCTTTTTCACCCGTTGAGGCCCTGAGAAATCAAATAAAAACAGGCAGCGGGAAGCAAATAGGGTTGCGGGATATCCTCCTGGGCGGCCAGTTTCTGGTATCCATCATTTTGATCGGCAGCAGCCTGATGATCAGCAAGCAGATGCGCCACATTTCCAATATGAACCTGGGGCTCAATCCCCTCCAGGTGCTCAATATCCCCCTCTATACAGAGGTAGAAAAAGATAAACGGGAAGCGTTGAAAAACGAACTGCGCAACATCGGCAACGTGAGGGGCATTTCCCTGAACAGCTTTAACCCCGGTACCGCTAACTGGAACCAGACCGTATGGTGGGAGGGGCAGGAAGAGAGCGAAAGCATGTTCATCATTGCTGCAGATTCCGATTTTTTTGAAACGGTGAATCTTAAATTACTGGAAGGGGACCCTGGCCTGATCAAAAAAAACATTGCCGATGGGTACACTTATGTGCTCAATGAATCGGCAAAAAAACACATCGGATGGGAGCAGGCCTCCGGCAAGATGTTCGCCGCCTTCGGCGATGACAGCCGCCGCCCCATATCCGGGGTCATCGAAGATTTCCACTTCCAGTCTCTCCACAACCAGGTAAAACCCTGCCTGCTGGTAGTCGGCGATATCACTCCCAGCCAGTTATATCTGAAAATTGCACCTTCAAATGCACAGGAGACGGTGGAGGCCGTAAAGCGAAAACTCGCTGTGTTGTTGCCCGGGCTGCCTTTTGAATACAATTTCCTCAACGAAGAATTTGCCAGGCTCTACGTTACTGAGCAGCAGGCACGGAAGGTCATCGCTTTTTATACTCTGGCCTGTATCCTGCTGGCCATCTTCGGTTTATACGGTTTGCTGGCCTTCGAAATCAACGAACGCACTAAGGAGATCGCCATCCGGAAAATCCTGGGCTGTTCCGGTTACCACCTTGGCCGGATACTGTCGAAAAGTTTCTTCCGGGCCGTTGTGATAACAGGGGCGGCGGGAGTGCCGGCGGCCTGGTGGATAATGGACAAGTGGCTGGCCAATTTTAATTACCGGACAAGCATTGATGCATTCACCATTACGTTCCCGCTTATCATTCTGGGCGCTATCATTTTTCTCACCGTCGCCCTGAAAGTATGGCGCTCGATGAAGGAGAATATTGTAGAGGAATTGCGTTACGAGTAAAGCCGGAAGTGTTCCGGCGCCTGACGGCAATCACGGCCTCCACCGGGATGGCGGAAGCATTGGCGGAGGACGCCTTTGCCGGCCATGCCGGTTTCACGTTACCGGATTTAAAGGGGTATTTTTCTGCTTTCCTGTCCAAAAAACGCGCTCGCCTGTACCTTACAGTGCGATCCTCCGTTGTATATCTACACTTTTTTTCATAAAATGTGAGCTTTTACCCATTCACACCCCAAGCCGGATGCGTGAGACGAATTTTATCGAGCAAAATAAGGACAAGTGGCGGGAGTTTGAACACATCCTGGACAGCCCGAGGAAAGACCCCGACAAGCTGAACGACCTCTTCGTGCAGATCACGGACGACCTGTCCTATTCCCGCACCTTCTATCCCAACCGCTCGGTGCGCGTTTACCTCAACGGCCTGGCGCAGCGCATCTTCTTCAGCATCTACAAGAACCGCCGCTCCCGCGCCCGGCGCCTGCTTACGTTCTGGACCGACGAGTTGCCGCACCTCATCCACGAGTCGCGGCGGGAATTTCGCGCCTCTTTCCTGATCCTCCTGCTGGCCTTCCTGATCGGGGTGGTATCCAGCGCTATGGACAGCCAGTTCGCCAACGTGATCCTGGGAGACGCCTACGTGGAAATGACGGTGGAGAATATAGAATCGGGCGACCCCATGGCGGTGTACAAGGAAAAGGGCGCCTTCGGCATGTCGCTGGGCATTACCCTTAATAACCTCTTCGTGGCCTTCCTGACCTTCGTCATGGGCGTATTTTTCACAGTGGGCACGGTGGCCATCCTCATCCGCAACGGCGTCATGCTGGGGGCATTCCAGTATTTCTTCATCGAACGGGGCCTGTTCTGGGACAGCTTCCTCACCATCTGGATACACGGCACGCTCGAAATATCGGCCATCGTCATTGCCGGAGCGGCAGGCCTCACCATGGGCAGGGGGCTGGTATTCCCTGGCGCCTACACCCGCCCGCAATCCTTCCAGCGGTCGGCCCGGCGCGGCATCAAGATCATGATCGGCATTGCCCCCATCATCATCACGGCGGGTTTTATCGAAGGTTACCTCACGCGGCATACCGGGGCGCCTCCCATCATCCGGGGCGCTTTCATCCTGGCCTGCCTGGCCTTCGTGCTGTTCTACTTTGTCTGGTATCCGCGCCACAAGGCAAAGGCCGGCTTTGACGCTCCGATCCGGGACACCAGCGTCAATCCGGACGGGCGCCACTGGATCGACTTCTTCCAGATAAAATCTTCCGGCGAGCTCTTTTCCGAGGCCTTCGTCCTCTTCCGGAAAAAGGCCGGATGGATCAGCCTGGCAGCCCTGGCGGCGGCAGTCGTCTTCACGGCAGCGGCTTTCCTCAGCGGGACGGCCCCGCCGGCAGAGCAATTCATTTTCAACGACAGCGCCTTTGGCGCCACTATTGCTCTGCGCCAGTTTTTCATCAATGAGACGATACCTCATCTGCCGCTGATCAATACCTTTTGCTTTTCCCTGCTGGGGTTTTACGTTTTTCGCAGCATCATCCTCGAAGAACGGAAAATGCTGAAGGGCAGCGGCGCAGTGGCTTTCCTGAAGTTGCTGGTACCCATGGGCGCCCTGCAATTGCTTATCCTGACCAACGACTGGTACACGGCCTTCCTGGCCCTGGGCCTGATGCCCGTCCCCCTGCTCTGGGGCTATGCCTGTATCCGGGAAGGCGCCAACCCCGTCGCTGCACTGAGCAGGGCCATATCCCTGATCAGCCAGGCCTACGGCAAAACCTTCGGCTTGTTCCTGCTATTGCTGCTGGTGGGTTTCATGGCCTTTTCTCTGGCAGACAGCACCCTCGCCTGGTTCTACCTGGACCTCGTAACCTGGGTGGTGCTCCTCGAAGAATCAACCATGCAACAGTTCAGCGCCGTTTTCCTGACGCTGGTTACCGCCTTTATCCTGTATCTTGTCCTGGCCATCATCTTTCTGGGCGCCGGCTTGTTGTATTATACCCTGGTGGAAGCAAAGGAAGCGCCAAGCCTGCTGGAAAGGATAAGGCATATCGGCAAAAAACGAAGTATCAAGGGGCTGGAGCAGGAGTGAGGGGTTGGGATTTTTGATCTGGGATTTTTGATTTTTGATTGAGGCGCCAATCCCCAACAAGGCTGCCTCAGGCAACCACAATACCAATAAGGAACCTGGGCCGATACACAAAATAACATGAAGGCCAAATTTTTTCTCATCTGCCTTTTTTCGCTTGCCCTGGCCGGCATGGCTGCCCAGGAAGGAGATCCCTATGAGCGCTACCTTCAGGAGCGCCCGGGAAGCCGGCAGTTTGAAAAGGAAGAATGGGAAAAGGCCAAAGAGGGGCTGGATTTCACGGAAGCAACCATAAAGAAGAAGGAAAAGAAAGCGGCGGAACAGGAATCCGGCCCCGGGGGGGAAGGCGCCGGCCAGGACGAAATGACGGCGAGAGAGCGGAGAGGGTTCCGTCTTGACAGCGAACTGGCTGCCGGGATACTGAAGTTCCTGTCCATCCTCATCCTGGCTATCGTGCTGGCCCTGATCCTTCGGGGCGTACTGGGGCTGGAGAACACCCCCCGCAACAAAAAGATACGGCGGGTGAATGAAAAGGGAGAGATCAGCCTGGAGAAGATCGAGGAAAACATCCATGAATCCGACATGGATGCCCTGATCCGCCGGGCGCTGCAGCAGGAGGCCTACGCGATGGCCCTGAGGTTGTACTACCTGGCGATACTGAAGGAGCTCTCCCTGCGCAAGGCCATCCGCTGGAAAAGAGACAAGACCAACCGCCAGTATGTGCTGGAGATGCGGCAGTCTCCTCTGGGCGCCGCCTTCGAGGAAGTAACCCGCCTCTTTGAGCAGGCCTGGTACGGAGGGCGCCCTCTGGGCAGCGAGGAATTCCGCCTGCTGGAGCCAAAATTCAGAACCCTGGCCGGACAGGTGAAGGCCGGGCAACAGCCGGACAGATAAACAATGCAGTTGAAGCGAAAATACATAGCCGTATTAATCCTGGCGGCAATAGCTGCCACGGCCATCCTCATGCTCCTTTTCCGGGAGCCGGCCCGGCGTTTCGACTGGCGGGAGACCTACGACGAAGAAAGCCGGCAGCCCTATGGCGCGCACGTGATCTTCGGGCTGCTGAACGGCCTTTCCCCCGGCAGGCCTTTCAAGGTGCTGAAGGATAGCCTCCACGGGCAACTGCCCACTGTGAACGAACAGGCCAACTACGTCTTTATCGGCCAGGCGCTCTATATGGACAGCACGGACGTCAGGGCCCTTCTCGGCTTTGTGGAGGCCGGCAACCTGGCCTTTATTTCCAGCAAGACCATCCCCTTCGACCTGATGTTCCACCTCTACTACCAGGAGTGCGACGACATTTTCTGGGAGGATTACGCTTCCTTCTACGATACGGCCGCCTACCTCAACTTTGAACACAAAGGCCTCCGGGCCGATACGGCATACTCCTGCGAATACCTGCTCCGGCATGAGGCGCAGCCCTACTCCTGGAGTTACATCGAGCGCTTCTATTTCTGTGGCCAGGAAGAAGGGCTGGTCCCCATAGGCATGATGAACGACAGCCTGGCCAACTTCGCCCGCTTACGCTACGGAAAAGGGTTTTTCTACCTGCACACCACCCCCCTGGCCTTTTCCAACCTCCACCTGCTGGATGAGAAGGGCCTGGAATACGCCAGCCGGGCCTTCTCCCACCTGTTAGCCGGCCCGGGTTACTGGGACCGCTACAGCCGGGCGCCGGAGTGGATGGGCCGCCGGATGAACAGCCGCAACAATAATGCCGGCAGGCGGGAACTGTCGAAAGAAAGCCCGCTGCAGTACATCCTCGGGCAGCCCCCCCTGGCCTGGGCATGGTACTCCCTGCTGGGGCTGGGCCTGCTGTTCCTGGCTTTCCGCGCCAAGCGCAAACAACGGATCATTCCGGTACTGGAGCCGAACGCCAACACCTCGCTGGCCTTTCTCTCCACCATCGGCCGCTTGTATTTTATCCAGAACAACCACAGGCAACTAGCCCTCCAGCAGATGAAGCTCTTCCGGTCTTTTCTGTGGGAGCGCTACCATATACAGTCGCGCGACCTGGACGAGGGTTTTATGGAACGCCTCGCTCACAGGTCAGAAATTCCCAAGGAAACCATCGAAAAGATCATACTTTTGTATAAAAATATCAGAAACTCGTCCTTCGTATCGGAAAATACCCTGATCGATTTTCACCGCTTACTCGACGGTTTCTACAAAAATTGCAAATAATAAAGCTTTCCCGGGTAGGCCCGGGAGCCATAAACATTAATTATGCCTATCGACGAGATCAACGAAAATGAGGGGTTGGGCCCCGAAACGGAGCAGGATGAAAATACCGCCGGCCCGCCTGCCGGCGAACAGGGACAGGGCGGGGAAGAACAAGGGCCGGAAAGCTGGAGAGAAGAACGGCTGAACCTGTCAAAAGTGCGCATTGCCGCCAACCGCATCAAGGAAGAACTGGGCAAGGTCATCATCGGCCAGAATGAACTGATGGACCTCCTGCTGGCCGGCCTGCTCGCCGGCGCGCACGTCCTCCTGGAAGGAGTGCCCGGCATCGCCAAAACCCTCGCCGCCAAACTGATGGCCCAGACCCTGGACGTCGGCTTCTCCCGCATCCAGTTCACCCCCGACCTGATGCCGAGCGATGTGCTGGGCACGACCGTTTTCAATATGAAAACATCGGAGTTCTCCTTCAATGCCGGCCCTGTTTTTTCCAATATCATCCTGATCGACGAGATCAACCGGGCGCCGGCCAAGACGCAGGCGGCCCTCTTCGAAGTAATGGAAGAATACCAGGTGACGGTCGACGGAGAGACCTACCCCATGGGCTACCCCTTCTTCG
>CAZAXA010000195.1:0-10515 GCA_964488965.1 uncultured Phaeodactylibacter sp.
TCGAGGTGAACGGCGAGCGAGTGGGCGCCGGGTTCCTGGCCGCGGCTCTGGTGGAGGATGGCGTCTCCCGTGTCGAACGCTCCCAGCAGTTTGCCGCGCTCATCCGTGTTGAGGCGCCCGCTGACCTCGTCCATCCAGACTTTCATAGCGCCGAGGGTGGACTTGCCCACCTCTTTCAGCGCCATCTTTCTGACCGGGTATCGGGTCAGGGTATTGCCTTTGGAACTTCTGCCCTTGATATCCAGCTCGCCGAAGTCGTAGTCGAACACCTTGATCCGGGCACGGCTGCCCTGGGTCAGCTGTACGGTGGCCACTTCGGCTTCGCCATTGGGATTAGCGCTGAAATAGATCACCTTCGAGCCTTTTTCTCCGGTAGTCAGGTCATACTCCCTGTCCCGGGTGATGGCCTGGACGTTGAAGCGTTTAGCAAAGCTGCGGCCGGACTTCCCATCGGTATAGGCCATGTTGTAGGTAGTGCGGTCATCGCCCTTTTTCCAGACATCGACATGGATGATGTCTTTGCCGACGAAGGTCTTGTCGGCGATGCGGGTTACCAGGAACTTACCGTCGCGCCGGAAGACGATGATGTCGTCAATGTCGGAGCAATCACAGACGAACTCGTCCTTTTTCAGGCCGGCGCCGATGAAGCCCTCCTGGCGGTTGACGTACAGTTTGGCGTTGTTGGCCACTACCTCCGTAGCCTCGATCGTATCGAAGGTCATAATTCTGGTGCGCCTTTCCCGGCCTTTTCCGTACTTGGCCAGCAAATCTTCGAAGTAAGCGACGGCATAATCCACCAGATGATCCAGGTGGTGTTGCACCTCCTTCAGTTCTTCTTCGAGTTTGGCTATTATTTCATCCGCCTTGAAGGAGTTGTACCTGGAAATGCGCTTGATCCTAATCTCCGTCAGGCGTATCAGGTCCTCTTCGGTAATGTCCCGCAACAACCTCAGCCGTTTATCTCCCTTCGGGAGCGTATCGGCGGGGGCCGCCACGTACCTGCGCAGGCCGGTGTCTACCGCTTTCAGTACGGCCTCCCAGGTTTCGCATTCTTCGATATCCCGGTAGATGCGTTTTTCGATGAAAATCTTTTCCAGGCTGGCAAAATGCAGTTTTTCAAGCAGTTCCGCCTTCCTGATCTCCAGTTCCTGGCGGAGCAGTTCTTTGGTGTGCTCCGTAGAGATTTCGAGTATTTCCTCTACCGACAGGAAATGGGGTTTATCGTCGATGATGACACAGGCATTGGGGGAAATGGGGGCTTCACACTGGGTGAAAGCATAGAGGGCGTCAATGGTCAGGTCCGGGGAGGTGCCCGGCGCCAGTTCGACCAGTATCTCTACCTCCTGAGCGGTATTGTCCGTGACCTTTTTGATCTTGATCTTACCTTTGTCATTGGCCTTTATAATGCTGTCGATGAGGCTGGTGGTGGTCACTCCGAAAGGCAGTTCCCGGATGGCAAGGGTGGATTTGTCCATGCGGTCGATCACGGCGCGTACTTTGACCCGGCCGCCCCTTTTGCCTCCGTTGTAATCGCTGACATCGATCATGCCGCCGGTCTGAAAGTCCGGATATATCTTAACTTTTTTGCCCTGCAGCACTTTGATGGAGGCCTTGATGAGCTCTATGAAATTGTGGGGCAGGATTTTGGTGGAAAGGCCGACGGCGATGCCATCGGCGCCCTGGGCCAGCAGGAGGGGGAATTTCATGGGTAAATCTACCGGTTCCCGCTTACGGCCGTCGTAGCTGAGTTGCCACTGAGTGGTTTGGGGATTGAAAGCAATATCCAGGGCCAGTTTAGTCAGCCGCGCTTCGATGTACCGGGCGGCGGCGGCGCTGTCTCCGGTCCTTACATCTCCCCAGTTGCCCTGCGGGTCGATGAGCAGTTCCTTTTGCCCCAGGTTGACCAGGGCGTCCCCGATAGCTGCGTCGCCGTGCGGGTGGTACTGCATGGTCTGCCCTATGATGTTGGCCACCTTATGGTAACGGCCGTCGTGCATCTCCCGCATGGCGTGCAGGATGCGCCGCTGTACCGGCTTGAGCCCGTCCTGTATGGAAGGCACGGCGCGCTCCAGAATAACGTAGGAGGCATAATCCAGGAAGTAATCCTGGTACATCCCCTTAAGCGTGATGATATTATCCTGTCCGTTCTGGCCCTCGGCCAATGTGTTTTCACTCATCTTGATCTCCTGGCTGTAAAGGCTTTAAAAAAACGATCCTTTGACAATTTTTGCCTGAAACCCGGAAAAATGCCTTGGCTGAGATAGAACGAGGCCACATTTTTCCGGGTTTCAACCGGCCCACAAAATTGTCAAATAAGGAAAAAACATACTATAGCGTCAGGCAAAGCTACAAAATTCAATGCAATTTTGAAAACAAAACATTTGATTTTTGCCCGATCAAAATTATTTGTTTTAATAAATTTTTCTTTTCCATCGATTTTCTTCCACAAAAATCCTGCCTTCAGGCAGCACATCCTCTTCCCCTTCCGTTGTACTCTTGAAATCAAAAGCGATTGATCCGGTTGTAAATCTATATCAATTGGGTTAACTTGTGCAAGTTGAAACGTACATGAATATCGCTTTGCCCTTAGAATACGATGAAAAAGACTTGATCAAAGCCTGCGCACGCCAGGAGCGCTGGGCCCAGAAGGTGCTGTATGAGGAACACTACAGCAGGATGATGGGCGTTTGCCTGCGCTATTCCAGTGACGAAGAGGAGGCGCTGGATATTCTGCACGAGGGCTTCATCAAAGTATTCAGGAACATCCGCAAGTACCAGCCCGGCACATCGATTTCGGCCTGGATACGGCGCATCATGGTAAACACGGCTATTGACAGCTACCGAAAGAGCATCCGCCGGCGCACGGAGGACATCGAACAGGCATACAACCTCAGCACGGCTGATGCTGACGCCATCAGCCAGTGTACAGAACGGGAAATACTGGATGCCATTCAGCAGTTGTCGCCCGCTTATCGGGCAGTTTTTAACTTATACGTCATCGAGGGCTATTCCCATAAGGAAATTGCCGAAATGCTGGACATTACCGAAAGCACTTCCCGGTCCAACCTGGTGAAGGCGCGGCAAAAATTGCAGGTTTTACTGAGTTTGAGTTCGTACGATTATGGCGAAGAAGATGAATCCGATAGACCGTATCATTAAGGAAAAGCTGGAGGGTTTTAGTGTGCCCTTTGATCCGGATGCCTGGCAGCTTATGCAACAGAAGCTGGAGGAAGATGGCATGGGCATCGCAGGAGAGGGCCAGCCCGCCGCCGATACCAGGAACATGGATGAGGCCATTTTTGAAAAGCTTCGCAGATACGAAGCGCCTTACCGCCCTGGGCACTGGCAGCGAATGGAGGCCATACTGGAGGGAACCTCTTCCTGGCCGCGCCAGGTGATCCGCTGCAAGCTTATCGAGCTGGCCCTGATGCTGCTGCTTTTCCTGTTTTTATGGCAGTATCTTCCGCTCCGGCCAACTACCAGGGCCGTTTCGCCTCAGGCTTATGAAAATACGCCCGCCCCTTCTCTTCCCCTGGAGGAAAAGGCAATTATTGGTGAAGATGCCATCCATAAAGAACCTGCCGCTTCGGAATCTTCTCCTATAGCCGGGCCCTCCGGCCGCAGGGATGGGGTTTCGGCGGGAAGTGTTGCTTCTACCCGTGCCGGACAGCTTTCCGGCGGCGATAGCGGGAATGCTGCCGCTGCCGGAGCCTCGCCGGCTTCAGATGGCGGATTCCGCGGTCCTGCGGCCAAAGCGCCGGAAGATGGCGACTCACGGCGCCTCCTCTTTCCTCTGGCGCCTGTTGTCCGGCAGCCTCTCCTGCTGAACGTTCCCCGGCACAACCTTCCGGCAATGGGCATATTCCAGGCAGGGCCTTCGCCGTTGTGCGTGCCCGAACGGCTGGAAACCCTGCCTGCTGAGCTGGTTTATCAGGGCCTGCCGGATGTCGGGAAGGCTACTTTTGTAAAGAACAAGGGGCGCAGCGCTTTCCGGGTAGGCATGTTTGGGAGCGCCGAGTATAATCACATAACGGTACCCTCCAGCCAGGAGAAACGGCTTGAGGAAGAACTGCAGCGCTATGCTATGGGTTACGGCGGAGGGCTGTCCGCCGGTTTTGAATTGGGGCGTTTCGAAGTCGAAACGGGCGCCATCTACGCTGCCCGGCAGTATCCGGTAGGGCTGGTTTATGTAAATGGCAATATCAGGGATGGGCTGGAAGGCCAGCGCCTGCGGGCCAGCGCCCTCAACATACTGAATATTCCGCTCCACTTCCGCTATAATTTCCTGCACTGGCGCAGCTGGCGGGCCTACGCATTGATGGGCGCCTCCCTGCAGGTGGCCTTTCAGCGCAACTATTACGTTACCGGCGAACCCCGGTATGACTACCGCCCCAGCCAGCCGCCCCCTCCGCCGCCGCCGCCCGCCCCCGCTGTCGGCGATGAGTCCGCTATTGAACTCATCCGAAGGTCTGGCCTTGGGTGGTTCGAAGGGGGGACATTTGAAGAAAATGCCTACCTTACCGGCAACGTGGGCGTCGGGCTGGAACGCTATATCAATTCCCGCTGGAGCCTCTTTGCCCAGCCAACCTATCAGCATTCGCTCCAGTATTTCCGGGTGGGTCTGGGCCCCAATGCCGATCAGATCAACTCCCTGTCCATTTTGTTTGGGGCAAAGGTTCGGCTGAAATAACGCATCAGCTTTCAAAAAAACCGAAGCTGGCATAACCCACTACACTACCGGGATCGTGGCTCACATCCCCCGAATTGCGGTAGTGGAGCAGCCGGCATTGCCACCCCTGCCGCCGGGCAATATCCATGGCAATGAGGATAGGCGTCTTGCCACAGGCTATGCCCTCGTTTTCCATCCTGCCGATATCCAGCTGTTCGATCGCCTGGTTGGTAGCCTGGTCGAGTTCACACGCTGTTTTGTAATCGTAAAAATGGCTGAGGTCGGAGCTGATGAGCAGCAAAGCGCCTGGCGATAGCGCATTCTCCACGGCCTCGCTGTACTGCCGGTGGCTGATCTCTCCGGCCAGCAGGGGCAAAAACTGAAAATCTCCAAGCAGGTATTGCAGAAAGGGGAGTTGCACCTCCAGGCAGTGTTCCAGCCGGTGGGCGGCCTCCTGTTCCGGAAAGCCGTCATGCAGTATCTTTACCCTGCCCATAGGGGTCTCCCAGTAATCGCTGGCGTCGGTAGCCAGGCTGTGGATCAGGAGCGTATGGGCCGGGCCGATGGCCACCACCTTTTTCCACTCCTCTATGTTATTTCTCAGCAAAGCGTAGGCGTGAGCCGCTACCTGTCCCGAGTAGGCGTAACCCGCGTGAGGGACGATCAGCGCCCTCAGCTTTTTTCCTCCCTCCCCCTCCGGAGCCTTTGCCAGCAAGTGGCCAACGGCTTCACTCAGCTTTTTGCAGTCGGAAGGGTAAAAGTACCCCGCCACCGCCGGATGTCTCGTTCTTACTGCCATACGCCGGGAATTTTGGTTGCACAATGGGCACAATGGCCATCCTGAAAGGTTTTACTTATTTTCGGGAAGTATCCTCTGCGGCGGATCAATGCCTCTCCGCAGTTGGGGCAATAAGTGGCCGACCGCTTCCCATCTGTGATATTGCCTACGTAGACATACTTCAGCCCTTCTTCTTTACCAATATCATAGGCCTTTTCGAGAGTTGCCCGGCTGGTTGGCGGTACATCCCTCATCTGGTAGGCCGGATGGAAAGCAGAAATATGCCACGGGATATCTTTGCTCACCGAGGCGATGAAAGCGGCAATATCCCTCAGCTCGCCCTCAGAATCGTTTTGCCCCGGGACGGCCAGGGTCGTCACTTCCAGCCAGATGCCCCTCCTGAAGACATCCTGTATGGTGTCCAGTACCGGCTGCAGCCTGGCCTTACAAATTTTCCTGTAAAATTCATCGCGGAAGGCCTTCAGGTCAATATTCATCGCGTCGAGATAACCGGCAGCCATATCGAGGGCCTCTTCGGACTCGTAGCCATTGCTGACGAAAACAGTCCGGATGCCGTACTGCCGGGCCATGGTGGAAGTGTCGTGCAGGTACTCGAAAAAGATAACAGGCTCATTGTAAGTATAGGCTATGGACGGGATGTACCTTTGCCGGCAAATGGCCACTACCTTTTCAGGGGGCAGTTCGTATCCATACCTCCCGATCTCCAGGCTCAGGTCTTCGATGTGTTTTTCCTTCATCAGCCGTTCCCGAAGCGTCCTGGCGCTTTGGGAAAGGTCCCAGTTCTGGCAGAAGCTGCAGGCAAAATTACAGCCTACGGTACCAATAGAAAAAATCTCCGAACCCGGCAGGAAATGGTACAGGGGCTTTTTCTCGATGGGATCGATATTGACCGCCGATGCCTTGCCGTAAACGAGCAGGTAAAGTTTGCCGCCCTGGTTTTGGCGAACGCCGCAAACACCTGCGCCGCCGGGTTTGACTACACAGCGGATTTTGCAGGCCGTACAGCGAATGGCCTCCTTTTCCAGGGGAGTATATAAGATGGCTTCCTGCATAGGTACGCGATGGATAACTTATTTTTGGCCGGACAGATCATCCTTCGATTATAGCAATTATAGTTCGCGCGTCATAGAATGTGAATTTTCCGTAAGCGCGAACTTAATAGTGGCCGGCTTAGAAGCTACTTCTGTTTTTAACATTCTAAGCCGCGTCATCTATACATCCGGGCGCTTCGCCTGCGTATTTTCGTAAAGATAGCCTGGGCCTCCCCTTTTTCCCGGCAATGGGAATGAAACGCCTCTTATGGCAGGCAGAAAAGTGGGTTACCCCGCTTTCCGCGCCTCTTTCTCCGGAGAAGATTCCATGCGGATTACTTTACCTTTCTCTCCGGCAGGCCATTCAAAGCGGTATCCTAAAACAGCGCTGATCGCCACCGCCATCGTTACGGCGATCAACCATGCCTGGCCGGTGTAAACGGCGATGATAGCGATCAGCATCATCAGGTAGTACCGCAATATCAACATATGGATACTCAGTTTGAACATAATAGTGCGGTTTGGTTTCGTCCAGTAAAATAAGCTAGTTGATTTATCATTCTGAGGAAATGATATGAATCAGTAAAAATGTTGATTTTGATCAGGGGAAGCAGCTCTCAACTCAGGCAAATGGCCTATACAATAAATTAGCCGAAGCAAGGAATAAAGAGGAAGCGGATTTCATGAACAAGCGGGTTAACTTGGCCTTAAATTTTGATTTCCAATATCATGGCATCATCTTTTTCAATCCATTCAACCATGGGATCATTCCTGGCCGTTTCCGGGCCAGGCTGCCCTATTGGCCGCAGGGCTGACTCTACGATCAGAAATAAAAACAACCAAAAATGAGAACAACGAAAGAATTGCTGGAATTTGCCGCCCGGCAGGGCATCAGCTACCTGGAGGGGCAGCCGGCGCGGCGGCCTTTTCCTGCTCCCGATGCTGTCAAAGGACTTGGCCGCCTGGGCTTTCAACTACCCGGGGGCCCTACCGATCCGGCGGAAGTCATCAGGCTTCTCGACGAAGTGGGTTCTCCGGCGGCGGTAGGCAATACCGGCGGCCGGTATTTCGGTTTCGTCATAGGCGGCAGCCTCCCCGTAGCGGTTGCCGCCAACTGGCTGGCGGCGGCCTGGGACCAGAACGCCGGCCTGAAGGTTACCTCTCCTCTGGCGGCGAAGCTCGAGGAAGTGGCCGCCGAATGGCTGCTGGATGTGCTGGGCCTGCCGCAACAGGCGGGGGTGGGGTTCGTCACCGGGGCCACTATGGCCAACTTCTGCGGGCTGGCGGCGGCGCGCCATGCTTTGCTCCGGCGCAAAGGCTGGAATGTCGAGGCACAGGGCCTTTATGGCGCTCCGGAGATCAGGGTGATCGTGGGAGAAGAAGTCCATGTCAGCCCGCTCAAAGCCCTTTCCCTCCTGGGTTTCGGCAGCGAACGGATAATCCGGGCGCCCATCAACGGCGAGGGAGAGATACTGCCTGATCAGCTGCCGCCTTTGGATGACATGACCATCGTATGCCTGCAGGCAGGCAATGTGAACTCGGGGGCCATCGACCCTTTGTATGAAATATGCCAGATGGCCCGGGACAGAGGCGCATGGGTGCACATCGATGGCGCATTTGGCCTTTGGGCAGCAGCTTCCCCTCGATTATCCCATCAGTTGAAAGGGCATGGCCTGGCCGATTCCTGGGCTACCGACCTGCATAAGTGGCTCAACGTGCCGTACGACAGTGGGGTGGCCATCTGCCGGGACCCGCAAAACCTGAAGGCCGCGATGTCGATCAACGCAGCATATATCCCTCCGCAGGGAGAGCGGGAGCCGTATGCTTTCACGCCGGAAATGTCGCGCCGGGCAAGAGGCGCCGAGGCCTGGGCTGCCCTCTATGCCCTGGGCAGGGCCGGATTGGCCGAACTGGTCGAACGTTGCTGCCGCCATGCCGGCCTTTTCGCCGGAAAGCTGAAGCGCGCCGGATTTGAGGTGCTCAATGAAGTCAACCTCAACCAGGTGCTGGTTTCATTTGGCACGGACGAGCTTACCCGCCGGGTGATCAATGAATTGCAGAAAGAGGGCGTCTGCTGGTGCGGCAGCACTACCTGGCAGGGCCGCCACGTGATGCGCATCAGCGTGTCTTCATGGGCGACTACGGAGGAGGATGTGGAGGCCTGTGTGGAGGCAATGGTACGCATTGCAAAGCAGGAGAAAAGCTTTAAATTAGTGAGCTATTAAATCTTTGATGAAAGAATGCGGCACGCTCCCCTTATATGTTGGATTGCCGTCGTAGTATTTCCTGTTCTGGCGACGACACTGGCAGTAGCCGCTATGCTGGGGTACCGGTTATACCTTTACCGCGTTCGCCAGGCCTGCAGAGAGGAAAAGCTCAATGCCGAATTCGAAAGGCGCCTGGCAGACGTCGAAATGTCGGCCCTCCGGGCTCAGATGAACCCTCATTTTCTGTTCAACTGCCTGAATTCTATCGATAGCTTTATCATTAAAAATGAGGCCAGGAAGGCTTCCGAATACCTCAATAATTTTGCCAGGCTTATCCGGCTGATCCTCCGGAATTCCCGGGTCAGTTACGTCAGCCTCAAGGATGAACTGGAAGCCGTCGAATTGTACCTCCAGATGGAAAACCTTCGCTTCCGCGATAAATTTACTTATGAGGTCAGGATAGAGGATTCCCTTGATCTGTCTTCCATAAATATCCCCCCTATGCTCATTCAGCCTTACATCGAAAACGCCATCTGGCATGGCCTGATGCATAAGGAAGACAAAAGCCGGGGCAAGGTCACATTTTCTATGATCAGAGAAAATGGTTTCCTGAAGTGCATCATCGAAGACAATGGCATTGGCCGGGACAGGGCACGGGAACTCAGGGCCAGGCGGCCGCTGGGCGGGCAGCGATCTCATGGCATGCACATGACCGGCGACCGGATAAACATCATCAATAAATTGTACAATTCAAATACCAGCGTAACGGTCGTCGACCTGAGAGACGAGCAACAGCAACCCCTGGGAACCAGAGTAGAGCTGAGTATCCCGGTATAAAACCTGAGAATATGAAGATAAAAGCAGTGATCCTGGACGATGAGGCCCATAGTATCGAAACCCTGCAGTGGAAACTGGAAAACTACTGCCCGGAAGTAGAGGTGGCGGCCACCTTTGACGACCCTCAAAAAGGGTTGAAGTACCTCAGAGACAATCCTCCCGATCTTTTGTTCCTCGACATCCAGATGCCGATGCTTAATGGGTTTGATGTTCTGGAAGAGCTGGGCCCGGGCTTGCCTTTCGATGTCGTTTTCGCAACGGCCTATGACCAGTTCGGTATTCAGGCCATCAAGGCCAGCGCGCTCGACTACCTGCTGAAGCCGGTACAGAACAAAGACCTGAAAGAAGCCGTTGAGAAATTTATCCGCAAGCGGGCCACAGCGCCGGGCATTCGCGAAGGCCAGTTTCAGGGGCTGATGGAAAACGTGGGGGCCGAGCAGGAAGGGCGGATCGGGAAAGTGGCCCTCGCCACGAGGGAAAGCATAGAATTCGTCGACCCCCGCGAGATTGTCGTCTGCTCCTCAGACAGCAATTATACCATGGTCTATCTGGCTGCCGGCCGCAAGAAACTGATCTCCAGGACCCTGAAGGAGTTTGAGGATCTCCTGGCGCCCTGCAATTTCTACCGGCCGCACAATTCCTATCTGATCAACCTGTCGAGGGTGAATGAATATATCCGCAGCGACGGCGGGTATATCGTCATGGACAATCAGATGAAAATCCCGGTATCCAAATCCCGGAAGGATGAGCTGCTGGCGCGCTTGCAGTAAGCATCGCCTGGGGAAATCATAAAAAAGCCATGCGGGCTAACCCAAAACGGTAGAATACGCAACTCTTCTTGGTATTGAGCTTCTTAAACTTCAATTTGTAGCAAAATCAAGCTTTGCTAAATATCTGAAGCCATGGAAGCCAACACCGATTTCTTTATGATCAACAATACCGGAGATGCCGCCCCCTGCTCACCTGCCCGCC
>CAZAXA010000196.1:0-10511 GCA_964488965.1 uncultured Phaeodactylibacter sp.
TTCCCGTTTCTCGTAGGATGAAAACATCATTGTCCAACGTTAGACGGGTAGCCCTTTTGCAGATAAATGATTCAAAGTTGGCCGTCCAGGTTCCATTTTTTGGGCAATTCACCACCTTTCGGGAATCAGATTCAAAACGGGTTTGGAAGGCATGGCCTACGGCCGAAGCCCCCTCCGCTTCTCCACTTCCATCCCGACCCACGACCGCGCCGCCGCCCACTTATAACGGATGGCGCCTATCAGCCGCCCATCCCGCCGCTGCTCCAGGCTGGCCATTTCCCGTTGTATCCAGTTCATGGCATGGTGGTAATAGGTGCGGGAATAGGGGCGTTTAAAATCGATATCACGGCTGGTGGACCGCTCCCAGGGCAGGTTTTTGAGAAAGCTGCTTTCCACTTCTTCATACATGGGCGTGCCTTTGATGGGATAGGCGATGGTCAGCGTGAAATGGTCAGGCCGGGACCTCTTAAGAAAGCGAAGAGTGGTTCGGATGTCCGCCTCTGTCTCGCCGGGATAACCCAGCATGATAAAGCTGCCGGCTTCGATGCCATAAAGCCGGGCAAGTTGGATCATCTCGCCTGCTTTTTCAACCTTGACCATGCGGTTCATAGCGTCTAGTATTCGCTGGGAACCACTTTCGGCGCCGATCCAGATGCGGAAGCAGCCGCTGTCGCGGAGCAATTGTATCACTTCTTCATTCATCCGGTCGGCGCGGCTGATGGCCTCGTAGGGTGTGGCCAGCCCTTTTTCCTGTATCTGGCAGGCAAATTCGCGCAGCCATCCGTGGTTGATGGTGAAGACATCATCGACGAACCAGATTCTGTCAAAGTCGTAATGCTCTTTCAGCCAGGCTATTTCTTCCACCACTTTGGCAGGGCTTCGGCGCCGGTAGGATTTGCCGTAAACCGCCCGGCTGCACCATTTGCAGCTGTAGGGGCATCCACGCATAGTGCTTATGGATATCATACTGTAGCCATGGTGGCGGCGCCAGGCATCGAAGTATTGTTGCAGCGGAATTTTTTCGCGGCCGGGCAGGGGCAGGCTGTCGAGATCGGGCAGAAAAGGCCGGTCGCCGGTATCGGCCACATTTCCTTCTTCATCCAGGTAAGCGACGCCCTGAATATGGCCAAGCTCCATTGCGCCTCCTGCCTCAAAGTGCCGGGCAAGTTCCAGCATTGTCGCTTCCCCTTCTCCAAAGACGATGATGTCGGCCCCGTAGCGCAGAAAGTCTTCCCTGTGATGCCTTACCTCCGGCCCACCGAGCACGATGCGGATGTGCTTAAGGATGGGGCTCTCCTTCGCCATGCGGATGATGTGCAACACATTGAGTTTGGTCATCAGGTTGGTGTAAATACCCAGCAGCGATGGGGGCTCTTTTTCGAGGTATTTCTGCAGGGCTTCGAAGGAGGAAAAAGTGGTGTCGAAAATGGCGTTGGGAAAGCCGTTATGTTCAAGGTAGGAGGAGATATATTGCAGGCCCAGCGGCGGGTAGGGCTTCATGACCTTTTGTTCTTTTTCGTCCTCGTACAGGAAATAGCCGTGGGTAAATACAATATGCATCTAGTCATTTTTTTTCAGGGTGATCGCAAAGTGGTCGGCCCGGCCGGCCAGGCAGGGAAAGCCCGACAGGGTATCCAGCTTCTCCAGCACGGCCAGCCATTTCGGGTGGCCGGAGAAGAGCGGCTCCACATAGGATGGAGGGGTGAACAGTCCTATGGGATGCAGGCTTTTCTTTCGGAACCAGGGAGCGTAGAGTTCTCTGGCCTCCTCAGGGCCGTAATACCAGACCTTCTGTTCCCGGGCGCCTATCGAGACTTGTAGCGGTTCTCTGTTCCGGCGCCGAAAAGCTTTCTCCGGCTCTCCTTTCAGCGTGAAATAAAGCTGTTCCCACCAACAATTCCGGCTCATGAATACCAGGAACAACAGCCCGCCGGGTATGAGGAGGCGGTGGAGGGCCGGCGCCATCTGCCGGTTCTCTTCCGGCGAGATGCAGTTGAGGCCTCCGAAATTGGAAAAGGCCATGCCAAAGCGCCGGTTTCCGGCAACCAAGGGTAATTCATGAAAGCCTGCCCGCTGGAACAGCAGGCCCCTGAGGGCAGAAGCCTCCGCTTTTTTAGCTTCAGCCACCCTGATCATCTCTCCTGACAAGTCGGTGGCCAGCACCTCATGCCCCATTTTGGCCATCCGGATGGCGTCTTCTCCGGTTCCGCAGTTGATTTCCAGAATATCGATCCTGCCCCTTAGTAAAGGCAGAAGCGCCCGCCATACCTGTTTGCGCTGAGCTCTGCCGATGGCCGAGCCCGTGAAGCGGCGGTCGTATTCAGCAGCATAAGCGTCAAAGGCCGGAGGCGGCTTCATGGTTTATAGATTTGAGCTTTTGTTTGGCAAAATAAGTTGCCGGGGCATAATACAAAAAAGAAAAGGCCTGCTTCCAGCGGTGCAGGCTGGCCCGTATCGGCGCCCGGGCCATTTGACGGGCCTGCTCCAGGGCCCTTTGTTTTCGGAAATGACGATGGGCGAAGCGGTAGAGCTGCCGGTAAAAGGCCGGCGAATAAGTGTGCTCAAACATCAGATCCAGGTCGTCGGAATCAGCCCAGTTTGTTTTCTCCTGCAGGCTTTGCCTGACCTTATCATAGAAACCGGTGCCGGGCAGAGGATAGGAAACGGATATACCGATGTCATGCGGCGACAATTCGCTGATGATCCCGATCGTCTTTTTGATATCCTCGGCAGTTTCGCCGGGATATCCAAATTGGATGAAGAAGCAAGGTTTAATTCCATGTGCTTTGAGCTTCCGGGTAGCAAGGCGAACCTGTTCAAGGGTGATGCCCTTGTCCATGGCATCCAGGATTTTTTGGGAGCCGCTTTCCACTCCCATCCAGGCTTCCTCACAACCTGAATCGGCCAGTGCTTCGATATACTGGTCCTTGGCGAGCAGGTCAGCTCTCGATTGTATCTTGTAGCGGAAATGCAGGCCTTTTTGGCGCACCAGGCCGGCAAATTCCACTACCCAACTGCGTTTGAGGCCGAAGATGTCATCACAGAACCAGATATGGCTGAATGGGGCGAGGCTCTGAAGGTATTCGATTTCCCGGGCCACGTGTTCCGGGCTGCGCATTTGGTAAGAGTTTCCGTAAATGGGCTTGGCACACCAGTTGCACTTGTAGGGGCAGCCGCGTGTGGTGGCAATGTTGACAGAGAAAAAACCCCGGCGCCGCACCCAGGCCCGGCGATAATTTTCAAAGCTGATCATATCCCAGGCGGGTAATGGCAGCGTATCCAGGTTAGTCATCACCGGGCGGGGCGGCGTGCGTTTGGCCTGGCCCTGGTAGTGATAAACCAGGCCGGGAATGTTTCCTGCCGGGCGGCCTTCTTCTATAGCGGCAGATAGTTCCAGCAGGCTTTGTTCGCCTTCGCCCGTAAGGACATAATCTGCCCCATTTTGAAGATAAACGTTACTGTGGTCGCTGGCGTCCGAGCTGCACATTACTACGATGCAACCCAGAGATTTTGCTGCTTTTGCCATGGCCCAGGCAGCCTCCCTCATGTTGGTGAGGCACATTTTGGTGAGGTAGTTGAAGCCGTCGTCGTAGATCACCAGCACATCCGGCCGCTCTTTTTGCAGGATAGGAAGAAGTTGTTCAGGCCCTTCGGCAAACATAGCGTCAAACAGTTTCACTGCGAAACCTGCCTCCCGTAAAAGCGCCGCCGCCTGAATGGTCATCAGGGGAGGATATGGCCTGTTCGCCTGCAACTGCTTGGGGTCCAGTTGCAGAAAATAGGAATGGGTGAATAGGAAGCTGGTTTTTTTCATTGATCTTGCCCCGGCGGCCTTCGCAGTGAATGTTTAGTTAGAGATCAAATGCCTGGCTCTTTCGCGAGGGCAGGCCAGCGGAAGCAGCAATCCCCATGGCCGCATTCAGGCGTCATCCGGCAGGGGCTATGCTGATGGGCGCCGCCAGCTTTTCCCAACGCAATATTAATTTGCCATCCTCGACGACGAACTCCATGGCCTCGACCGGCTCATCAAGAGGCTGTGGCATTATGTCCACCCTCAGGGCGTCTTTGGAGGAGTCGTACTCGTAGGCGCCCCATTGCTCCGCCACCGTATTGAAGATCACCGTCCATTTGTCTTCATTGGGAATGGTGAACAGCGCGTATTTGCCGGCGGCCAGCTTTTTGCCTTCTATCATGGCGGTACTGGAAAGAGATATGGTGGTCGCCTCATTGGCGCCGGTGCGCCACACCTGCCCGTAGGGCACCAGCCCTCCCCAGATTTTGCGGCCTTTGACCGAAGGGCTGCTGTAATTGACCTTGACCTCTACAGTGCCTATGGCGCCGGTGGCGGTTCGGGGAGGGCTGGGGCGGCTGGATTTGGCCTCTTCCCCGGGTTGGTTATCATCGGTTGCAGCGGCTTCGGTTTGTTCTTCCTGTTGGGCGCTGTCACTTGCTTCCTGGCCGCTCTGCCCGGCATTGTTGCAGGCCTGCAGAAAGAACAGGCCAAGTATGAGTGCTAAGAGCTGGTATTTCATGGCTACTGTTTTACTGGAAAGATAAGGGCTTTATTCGTGTATTATATCATAACTACAGTATGAAATTCAAAATGGTTGGGGTATTGGGCGCCTTCCGGCGGCCGTTCACCTGAAAAAGAATGCACTTTTTCTTTAGACTCCTCTTCAATGGAAAAAGAAAGGCTACTTTGCTAACTTTATTGCCATAAAAAAAAGGCCGTAATGAAATACCTCTTTCTCTCTTTTACCCTTTTGCTTTTTTTGGGTTGTTCTCCAAAAACGCCTCAACAGATGCCCGCTCCTTCCGAACCTCTTCCCGACATAAAACTTACTCCGGAGGAAGCCTCCCGCCTGAGCCAGTTGGCCCTGGGCTGCATCGGCCAGGAATACCCCAATAAACTCGGGCAGGTGCTGGGCGATCAGACTTACCTGGCGGAACCCCGCGCCCTGCATCCCGCTTTTTACGGCTGCTTCGACTGGCATTCCGCCGTGCATGGCCACTGGTCGCTGGTGCGGATACTGAAAACCTTTCCGGATATTCCGCAGGGGGATACCATCCGGGCTAAAATATCCCGGAACCTCACTCCCGAAAATATACGGAAGGAAGTAGCCTACTTCGATGACGAGCACAACAAGAACTACGAGCGCACCTACGGATGGGCGTGGCTGCTGAAGCTGGCCGGAGAGCTCCACACCTGGGATGACCCTCAGGGCAAGCAGTGGCGGGAGGCCCTGCGCCCGCTGGAAGACCTCGTCGTCCAGAAATTCATGGATTTTTTACCCAAACTGACTTATCCCATTCGCGTCGGGGAACATACCAATACGGCTTTTGCCCTGTCCTTCACCTGGGATTATGCTGTAGCCACCGGCCGTTGGGAACTGCGGCAACTCATTGAGTTCCGCGCCAGGGATTATTATTTCAAGGACCTGGCCTGCCCCGTTTCCTGGGAACCCAGCGGTTTTGATTTCCTTTCTCCCTGCCTGGAAGAGGCCGACATCATGAGCCGGGTGCTGGATGAGAAAGAATTCCAGGGCTGGTTCGCCAAATTCCTCCCCAACTGGCAGGTGCTCATACCGGCGGAGGTGAGCGACCGCACCGACAGCAAGCTCGTTCACCTGGACGGCCTGAACTTCAGCCGTGCCTGGGCGCTGTATTCCATTGCCGAAAAACTTCCCGCCCAAAAGGACGGCCTGTACCGCCTGGCGGCCCGGCACATGGCCAGGAGCCTGCCTCAGGTTACCAGCGGCGATTATGCCGGGGAACACTGGCTGGCTTCCTTTGCTTTGTATGCGCTGAGTGCGAAGAATAAATAAAAGGATAAAAAAAAACTTTATGAGCGAATATCCCGAAGTGAAGGTCAATATCAACCAATCCGTTGCCATTCTGATCGATGGCAACAATATTGAAAAGAGCCTCCATTACCTTATCGATGATAAAAATGCACTCATCGATTTTGATAAGCTGATCCCCAAACTTCTGGACAGCCGTGGGTTGAGCCGGCTGATGTATTTCCGGGAGGGGATAAGCATCTCTCCCAAACTGGCGGAGCGCCTGCTGCACAACTTCCACGGTTCGGTAGTGCCCTGCCATAAATCGGCCGATATACCGCTGACGATCAAGGCCACCCAGATCGCCACCAAGGTGGATACCATCATCATCCTGTCCGGCGATTCGGACTATGTGGAATTGGTCAGGCACCTGAAAGGGGAGGGCGTCCGCGTGGAAATTGCCGCCATTGAGCAGACCACGGCCAAAATCCTCATTCAGGAGGCCGACCTGTTTACGCCCATTACCAAGGAAGATTGCTACGTGCTGAAAACTTACCGGGGGAAGAAGGGGGGGCGAAAGTAAAGGGCAGGATGGGCAGGAATACGATTTGAATATTCCATAACCGGAATTTTTGTTTAATTTCATCGGATGAACAAAAGTATATAGTAAAGGCCTGCTACTATAAACACTCCTCCAGCGCCATAACGGATTATCTTCTCAATTTTTTGAATCGCATTGAACCAGTTGCTGACTTTTTCTATGCTATATGCTAACAGATAGGTAAATAACAGGACTGGCAGGCCGGTACCCAAGGCAAAAAGCAGGGGCATAGACAATGGCTCGGCAGAACGGAGCGTCAGGGGTATGAGCATCCCAAAATAAAGCGCGCCACTATACGGGCAAAATGCCAGGGCAAAGATTATCCCCAGCAGGAAAGCGCCAATGACACCTTGTTTCCCGAGGTGATTGGTGAATCGTTGCAGAAAGTTTCCTCCCTTTAACTTTAGAGGAATGATGTTGAGCATGATTAAACCAATGATGATCAGCAAGGGCCCCAACCATTTTTCACCGTTACCTTGAAAAAAACGGGCGATGTGAAATTTGCTTGCTCCCAGGTACAGGACGAGGGCAATGGCGACATAGCTGACTGCACGCCCTAGCGTATATAAAACACCGCTCCAAATAACCATACGTTTTTGACTAAACCCCCTGGCAATATAGGCCGTAGCCGTAATGTTGGTAGCAAGCGGACAAGGGCTGATGGCGGTCAACAACCCCAGTGCAAAAGCTGAAAGCCAGGGCAGTTCCTGGCTCTGGGCTAAAGATTGTAGCCATTCGGTCATAATTGAAGGTTTTTCAACTCAAAGTTTAATTTTTCTCGCAATCCTCGGGTGAATTTTCCCTCATCGCCGGCGTTCATAAATGCAAAATCGGTTAAGTCCACTTGTTTTTCCTGCCCATTCTGAATGATGTTAAGCATCAGGGATGTACCGAATGCGCCGAATTTTTGGGCGATAGGCAAGTTTTCTTCCTTGTCTACATTGATCAACTGAAAGGTAATGACGCCCTTATCCATCTGATCAGCAAAGGACTGGCTGAGGACTTCTTTGGTCAGCTTCTCGATGGCCAGGCAGGTTTTACAGCGGTGGTCCGTATGGAAATCCAACACCTCGATCCGGCCGGCCGTATTTACCGCCGTGGCTTCACCGGATTGCGCCGTTCCGGAACAGTTCGTAAATAGGAGCGCAGGGAGGATGGCTAATAAATACTGGAATAATGTTTTCATAATTCTTCTAATCTTTTGATGAGCAATTTGGAAGATTTTTGTTTAGAATATCCGGTTTACAAACTATGCTTTACATACCCATAGCGCCGTATATCAAACCTGAGATCGTCGCCATGGCCACTACCAAAACTACGTATACCAAAGTCTTCTGCGTCCCCATGATATCCCGGATGACCAGCATGTTGGGCAGTGACAGGGAAGGGCCGGCCAAGAGCAAGGCCAATGCCGGGCCTTTACCCATACCCGCCGCCAGCAGCCCCTGAAGGATCGGCACCTCTGTAAGCGTAGCGAAATACATGAAGGCCCCGACGACGGAGGCAAAGAAGTTGGACAGCACCGAATTGCCCCCGACCAGCCAAACCACCCACTCGTTGGGAATGATTCCGGCCAGTTGCGTATCGTCATGCGTGGATCCCAGAAGAAAACCGGCGGCCAGTACGCCCAAAGCGAGCAAGGGCATGATCTGTTTGGCGAAATCCCAGGTGGAAATGGCCCATTCTCTATTTTCCGGATCGCTTTTGTCGAGCAGGGTAATGACGCTCAGCCCGATGATACCCACGATCACCGGGGTCAGGGGCGTCGGCGACAGCCAGGCGGAAGCGGCAGTCAGCACGGCGGCTGACAGCACGTATTGCCATTGCAGCTTCAGAATGCAGATCAGGGAGAAAACGAGCAAGACGGCGAATACCGCTGTGATCGTCCATTTATTTGCCCATAGCCAGTACCAGATTCCTTCCGTGACGCCCTCGCCGGGTTTGCCCCAGTTGGCAAAAACCAGGATCAGGACGAGGGTGAAGAAATGGAAAGCCGTTTGCCACAGCGGCCGCTTTTCCGGTACGTTCGGAAAATTCATTTGAGCCTCTGCCTTGGCCTTTTCTTCCTTGCGGTAGATAAAGGACATCGCCAGGCCGATGACAACTGCAAAAACGACTGCGCCTACGGTCCGGGCCACGCCCATTTCCAGCCCCAGAACCCGGGCTGTCAGAATGATGGCCAGGATGTTGATGGCCGGCCCGGAATACAGGAAGGCCACCGCCGGCCCCAGGCCCGCTCCCCGCTTGTGGATGCTGGAGAATAACGGCAGGATCGTACAACTACAGACGGCCAGGATCGTCCCGGAGACGGAAGCCACCGAATAAGCCAACCACTTTTTAGCGTTTGCGCCGAAATATTTAACGACCGCCCCCTGGCTGATAAAGACGGCGATGACGCCGGCAATGAAAAAGGCTGGCAGTAAACAGAGAATGACGTGCTCCCGGGCGTACCATTTAGTGAGGTCGAACATGGCCAGTATCGCTTCGCGGAAGCGTCCGGAGTCGATCGGTAAAAAGAACGCAAACACGAAGGCAGCCGTCATCCAAAAAAGTATCCTGGCTTCTTTTTTCCATTCCATGGCTTAGTGTTCCAGCGGCTCAGTGGCCATTACATCATAGTAAATTCTTGATCTCAGCGCTTCCGGGTACTCTCCCCATGATCTTCACTTCCTCGTCGACGACGACCGCCGGCGTGCGCATGACGTTGTAGGCCATGATCTGTACGATGTCTTCCACCTTTTCGATTTGCGCTTCTATGCCCAATTCATCCACTACCTGGCGGACGATGGCTTCCGTTTGCTTGCATTTGGGGCATCCCGTGCCCAGAATCTTGATGTTTTTCATGAGTTAATAGTTTATCGGCGAATTACGATGAATACTGTAAAAAAAACACTGATTTTTGTCATTCGGCTATGTGATTAAAGTCCATCCTTCAGGAAGCCGTAAATATTAGTAAAAAAAATATCTTGCAGTGCAATCAGCTGCTTTCACAACACGGTTTGGATGATTCTTTAGAGATTGATAAGTTCAGGAGTTCGCCAAAAAGCCGCTGGGCAACCGGCCAGTTCTCCTGATTCAGGCAGTATTTTACTTTTGGCGGCAGGATCTCTCCCTGTATCAGGCCTGCATCCTTCAATACTTTCAGGTGCTGTGAAATCGTAGACTGAGCCAGGGGCAGGCTTTCGGTAAGGTCGCCGGTGTAGCAACAGGCCTGCTCATTCAGCAGTTTCAAAATTTGAATGCGAACCGGGTGCCCCATGGCTTTGGCGAATGCGGCCAGTTGTTTTTCTTTGGCGGCGTAAGTCACTTTGGCAAGGGTTCTGCTCATCTTAGTAGTTTATCGCAAAAATACGATGAATATTTTTTGAAGTCAAGCTTGTGATCAAAAGCTATGAAATTACTTATTTCATTGATGGCTTCCAAGAGGATTTTTGATCTCCAAGGCGCGGTTTCGATAGCTGAAATGTTTTCATTTTTTCAGAACCGCACCTTTCTTACAAGCGTCCCTGTTGGCACTACTTTAGCAACCCGGCGGCGCCCTCTGTCGGCCTGCCGCACAACAGGGGGCGTTGCCGGGTTCAGTTATACTTAATGGCAATAGGTTTTGTGCATTGCCAACGCTGCCCCTCGATCCCCTTCTCAAAGGGATCCCCTTACGGGAAAAGGGGAAGTCTACACACAAATGCACAAAACCTGTTGCAGCGGAGTATAAGCAGGAGCAACCTCAGATTCCGGCCGGTTGGCCCAAATTTTGGATAGCCAGCCTGCCAATCCTGCCTTCTGGTCAGGCCGCGGCCTTATAAATCCTGCTGATCAGGTTATCGATGATGTAGGACTTTGTCCGCGAATAAAAGGTGTCCAGGTTTTCCAGGTAGCGGTGGTAGAAGAAGTTCAGGACCAGGCCGGTGAGCAGGGCCACCAGGGTGGTGTCAAAGGCGACGTTGAGGTTGCGCGTAATCTCCGGCATGCCCTCCACGGTCTTGGCCAGGTGGGCCATGCCGATGGAGGTGGACAGGCCGATCAACGTGCCGATGAAGCCCAGGGAGATCACGGCGCCCAGCAGGTAGCGCACCGTCTCCAGCTTGCCTTCCAGCTCGGCCTTGCTGGTCTCTACCTGAGCATTGAAGACC
>CAZAXA010000197.1:0-10511 GCA_964488965.1 uncultured Phaeodactylibacter sp.
GACCGGCAGGGCCTGGTGGCCGGCCATGAGTGGCAGACGGCTATCAAGGCTGCCGAGCGAATCGACGAGGCCATGGGCGGCGTGCTGTTCATCGATGAGGCCTACTCCCTGAGCATGGGCGTCGGCAGCGGGAGCGACTTCGGCGATGAGGCCATTCAGACCCTGCTCAAGCGCATGGAAGACCACCGCGGCAGGTTCTTCGTTTTCGTCGCCGGTTATCCCGACAATATGGAGGCCTTCCTGAAAGCCAATCCGGGGCTTAACTCCCGCTTCGATAAGATCCTCAAATTCGAGGACTACTCCCCGGAGGAACTGCACCACATCGCCCTGAAGATGCTCTCCGAAGAAGGCATCGTGCCTGGCCCGGAAGCCGAAGCCCATATCCGGGATTACCTGGCCTTCCTCTACGGCTACCGCGACAAGTACTTCGGCAACGCCCGGACGGTGCGCAATATCGTCAACGAGGCCATCAAGAACCACAACCTGCGCCTGGCCGCCCTGTCGCCGGAAAAACGCGCCGTAACGCCTGCCAACCTGCTGACCCTGGAGGATGTGCTGCCCTTCAAAATGGATAAGAGCACCTTCGTCTTCAACAAAAAATCCATCGGCTTCCGGAAGGGGGAAGGAGGGTAGGAGCTATGGATACTATGGATGGGCAGGCCTGCATCAATGGCGCCCTTACCTGAAGAATCCCATCTGCCAGGGTTTGTAGCGGGATCGGATGATGGCGAAATGCTCTTTTTCCCGTTGTTCTTTACGGAAGAAGAGCAGGCCAACCTGAAAGAGGTCTATTGACAGGCTTACGCGGGGGTGCCGGCGCATTTCTTCCCAGGCTTTTTCCATCTCATCGGACCAGTGGATATCGGCGATGGCAAAAACGCTGCCGGGATGGGCGTAAGCCAGGCAGGCTTCGAAGTAAGCCAGGCTGGCGCCGCGGCGGTGGTCGCCGTCGAGGTAGAGGTAGTCGAGGCGTTGCAGCTCGCGCAGGGCCTGGGGCAGCATGTCCTGAAAGGCGCCGTTCAGAAGGCGGACATTGGGCAGGTTCATCTGCTGAAAATGCTGGCGCGCCAGGGCTGCCGTCCCGGGGCAGCCCTCAATGGTAATGAAGGCGGCCCCTTTAGCCGCTTCCGCCTGATAGGCGGTAGAAATGCCCAGAGAAGTACCCAGCTCCAGGAGAGTAGCTGGTTTGCAGAAATGTACCAGCCGGAACAGCAGGCGGCCGGTAGCCGGGGAGACGGCGCCATGGAGCGTAAGGCTCCGCACCGTACGCCGGGGGCTGTCGTCCGCCTTCGAGCCGGCGCCATAGTCGGTTATATTCAGGAAGGTATGGTCCTGAAGCAGCAAATACCGCATTCCTTCGAGCCTGGGGAAGGCGTAAAAGGTGCGCTTGTCCTCCACTACTTTTTGGGCGAGCTCATATACGAAAGGAGAATGCAGGCGATAGCAGGACTTTGCCTGCCAGTAATACTTCAGGAATCTCCACGCCAGCTTAAAGTACTGTTTGGCCAGTCCCATTGCGATCACTCCCAGATCACCGGTTCCTGGGCTACCTGCCAGTTCTCGAAGTGTATGCCATAGCGGTTGGCCAGCTCGTTGCGTTTCACCTTCAGGGTAGGGGTGAGCAGGCCGTTTTCCACACTCCACAGATCGCGGGTGATGATCATAGTGGCGATCCTTTCGTAGCTGGCCAGTTTTTTGTTGACGGCTTCCAGTGTTTCGCGCAGGCTCTGTTCGATGGCGGCCCGCTCTTTGGCGCGCCCCAGTTCGGAAAGCACTACCAGGGCGATGGGCTGCGCCAGCCCCAGGCCGGTGACGCAAATCTGCTCGATATCAGCGTTGCCGGCAAATTCCCATTCGATGGGGGCCGGAACCACGAACTTGCCCTTGGAAGTCTTGAAAGCTTCGGAAACCCTGCCGGTCAGCCGAAGGAAGCCCTTCGCATCGATGGAGCCGCTGTCGCCCGTATGGAACCAGCCATCCTTGAATACTTCCGCCGTCTTTTCCGGGTTCTTGTAATAGCCGTCCATAAACCAGGGGCCGCGGGCCAGCACTTCGCCCGTAGCGGGGTCCGTTTTCATTTCGGCGCCTTTCAGTATCCTGCCGACGGTACCGGTGGTATCTTCACCCTGCCGGGTCATGGTGAAGCCGCCGCAGGTTTCGGTCAGGCCGTAGATTTCGCTGATGTTCAGCCCCAGGCGCCGGTACCAGGCCTTCATGCTGTCCGGCATGGGGGCGGCGGCAGTGATGAGCATCCGGGCGCGGTTCAGCCCCAGGGCGCGGTGGATTTTTTTCTTCACTATTCCGGACAGCGGCGGGATGCGGAGCAGCAGGTTGAGCCGGGGCTGCGGCATGCGCTCCAGGACGCCCAGCTGGAATTTCGTCCAGATGCGGGGCACAGCAAAGAAGAGCGTGGGTTGTATCTCCTGCAGGTTTTTGGCAAAGGTGTCCAGGCTTTCAACAAAAGATATGCGGCAGCAGTAAACCAGGCTCAGCACTTCTGTCAGGGCCCGCTCGGCGATATGGTTAAGGGGCAGGTAGGAGATCAGGTGGTTTTCGCCATCCCTCATCTTCAGCAGGTCTTCCTCCTTTTCCATGTTCACCAGCTCGTCCGGCTTTCGGTAGGTGAGCATGACGCCTTTCGGGGTACCGGTCGTGCCGGAGGTGAAAATGATGGTCCACAGTTCATCCGGATCGGGTTCCGGGCTCCCGGCCATAGGCTCGAAGCGGCTCAGGAAATCGTGCCACTGTTCTCCTTCCTGCACCCGGGAGTTGCCTTCGTAATGGGGAAAGGCGATGATGGGCATATCCCCGGGCACGCCCTGTTTCATTTCTTCCCAGTCATCCAGTTTGCCCACGAAGAGGGCCTGCACGTCGCCCAGTTCCAGCACCTCGCTGATCTGGCCGGAGCGCAGGGTAGGGAAGAAGGGCACGGAAACGAAGCCCCCCATCATAATGGCGAGGTCGGCGATGATCCATTCCCGGCAGTTCTTCGATACGATGCCGATGTGCGCTCCTTCCGGCAAACCCAGGGAGCGCAGGCCCGTAGCCAGGCGGCGCGCCATCTGGCCGGCTTCCGCCCAGGTGTATTCTTCCCAGTTGCCGCCGAAGGGCTGGCGGAGGAATACCGTATCGGCCTGCTCTTTTTCCCATTGGTAGAAATAGCTGAGGATAGTTTTCGGTGTAGCCATTGCGTCTTTGGTTGTGTTCCTGCATTTATGGCCATGAAAATACCCATTTCGGGACAAATTTCAAGCAGAAGACCCAATTAACAGGCCGTTTTTTGAGGACAGGCCTTTTTTTGAGAGCTTTGCGGAAGGCAGCCGGCGTATTGTAAAATACTTGTAACTTGCACATCTCTGCAACCAAAGTAAGGTCAAAATACAATTCTGAATCCTATGACTTACCGAAAAAGCTGCTTGCTTTTCCTGTTGTTCCTGCCGCTGCCGGCGCTTCAGGGGCAGGACTGCGCCAACCCCGGGCCCAACCTCATTCCGGATGGAGATTTCGGCTCCGGGGCCGCCCTCGTCGACCCGGACACGATCTACATGGCGCCTTTCTGGTACGCTTATACGCTGGCCCCTCCGTTGCCGGGCAGCGCCTATACCATTACGAATACTACCGCGCCCTGGGCCGCCCAGTCCGGCGAAGGCTGGATAACGACACTGGACAACGGGCCGGAAGCGGACGGCTACATGATGATGCTCAACGGCACCAGCAACGCCACAGTCTTCTGGGAACGCACCCTCAACCTTTGCGGCGGAGCCTATTATACCCTTTCACTCGATGCCATCAACCTGCAGCACCCGGACTCCGCTCTGGCGCCCCAGCCCAGCATACAGATTTACGCCAATGGCGAGCTGAGCGGCGACTTTGGCGCCCTGCCCCAGGATGGGCAGTGGCACAACCTTACCAAAATGATCTTCATTCAGCCGGGCGCCGGCGATGTTCTTTTCGAACTCTTCAACAGCAACCCGGGCCTGCCCGGCAACGACTTTGCCGTAGACAACATCTCCCTCGTCCGCTGCGGGCCGGATATAGAAGTGAGGGGAAACTTTGAGAACCCCCTCTGCCCGGGAGACAGGGTTTCCTTTGAAACAGGCGTCCCTCTGGAATTCCAGGGCTATTGGTTCCAGGTGCAGCTTTCCACCGATGGCGGGCAGACGTGGGCAGATATCGGGGCCCCTTCTGACGGGACGAGCTTTACGGTGGACGGCCTGCCGCTCAATGCCAGCTTCCGGGTGGTTATGGCGCCCGGGGAAGACGAACTGGAAAATTTCAATTGCCTGATCTTTTCCAGGCAGATAGACATCGTTTATCAGGATTTCCTGGAGTGCAGCGATGCGGTCGTCTCCGTTGGCGGCGAATGTACGGGGGAACTGGGGGGCAACATCTTTCCGGACGGGGGCTTCGGCTCCGGGCCGGACAACATCCTTCCTTTCGACCCCGGCTACGCGCCGGCCTATACCTACGGGTTCAACCCGCCGCCTGATGCCGGGACTTATACCATCACCAACAACACCACGCCCTGGGGAAGCTTCGCCGTCGGCTGGATCGATATCGGGGACAACAGCCCGGACCCTGAGGGTTATATGATGGTGGTCAATGCCAGTGCAGCGCCGGGCTTTTTCTTTGCCGATACCGTGGAAGTTTGTGAGAATACCACCTATGCCTTTTCCGCGGATATCATCGCGATGAACCAGCCGCAATTTGCCGGAACCCTGGCGCAGCCCAACATCTCTTTTGCCATTGATGGCATCCCTCTTTTCGAAGCCGGCGATGTCCCTGTCGACTCCGCCTGGCATACCTACGAATTTACCTTTACCACGGCCCCCGGCGTAACCGGCCTGGCGCTGGCCCTGCTCAATAATACCCCTGGCGGGCAGGGCAACGTCGGCAACGGCCTGGCCATCGACAACATTTCTCTGCGGCCCTGCGGCCCGGAGCTGATCATTTCGGAAGCCGGGGCGGGGCCTTACTGCCCGGGCGCCGCCGTCACCTTTGAGGCCAGCATCGGCCCTGGTTTTGGCGATACCTATATTCAGTGGCAGTACTCCACCGACGGAGGCCTCAGCTGGCAGGATACAGGCCTCCCCGTTACGGCCACTACCCATACTATCCCTGTCATCCTGCCCGGCGCGCAGGTGCGCGCCCTGGCTTCGGCAACGGAGGCGGGCCTGGAAAGCGGCAACTGCCGCCTGGTTTCCAACATCCTGGCACTGCAGTTTCTGGACATCAATACCTGTTTTGAATTTCCGGTAACGGCGGAGGGCGGCCTGTGCGGCGGCCAGTACGGAGAAAACAGCTTCCCCGAAGGGTATTTCGGTTCCGGCCCCGATGTGTTCGGCCCGGAATTGCCGGCAGGTACTACCAATCTGATCTTCCAGGATACTACCTGGCCCAACGACGGCCGCTATGCCCTGATGAACTTCTGGGATGAGGACATCTGCGAGGGCTTCTTCCCCGTACCCTGCTGGATACTGCCGGTCACCGACAACAGCGGCGGCCCGCAGGGCTACGGCATGGTGGTCAATGCCGCTCAGGGCGAAAGCGGGGTCTTTTACACGGCCACCATCGACGGGTTGTGTGAAAATACCACCTATCAGTTTTCCGCCGATATCCTCAACCTGAACACCCGTTGGTTCTATCCTTTTAATCCCAACGGCTCCGATACGGTCATCCTGCCGAATATAGACTTCATCCTCGCTCCTGCCGGAGCGCCTTTTGAACTGATACAGGCCGTCCCCGCCCTTTACAATACAGGAGATATCCTGAACGACAGCACCTGGAATACCTACGGCTTCTCCTTCACCACCAACCCGGGCGTCAGTTCGCTTACCTTTGCTCTCCGGAACAACGCCCCTGGCGGCGGCGGCAATGATTTTGTACTGGACAACATCAGCTTCCGCATGTGCGGGCAGGCCGGTATCAGCCTGGTACCCATCTGCGTTGACGAACCGGCAACGGTGGAGGCCATTTTCGACGGCGGCATTTTCCCATCGCCGGGCATACAGTGGCAGCGCAGTACCGACGACGGCGCCACCTGGGTTGACGTGCCCGGGGAGATGGCCCCTACGCTCCTCATCCCCAATCCCGTTGCCGAAGACCAGTACCGGTACCTGCTGGCCGCCGGCACGGAAAACCTGGACAGCGCCTTCTGCCGGCTCACTTCCGGGGCGGCTACCATCATTTTCCTGCGGCAGCCTTCTTCCAGTACCAGCGGAACGATCTGCGGAGGGGAGTCCTTCCAGATCGGCGATTCTACTTTTACCCGGGCGGGCGTCTACGACGTCTATTTTCTGGCCGCCAACGGCTGCGACAGCATCGTCACCCTGGACCTTCAGGTGCTGGATTCCGTCCAATTGTCTTTCAGCACGGCCATCTGCCAGGGGGAAACCTACTCCTTTCAGGGCGATTTACTGAGCGGCGCCGGGATTTATTCGGAAGTGTTTACCGCCGCCAACGGCTGCGACAGTACCGTCGTCCTTGACCTGGTGGTCAACCCGGTATATGAGTTCAACCTCACCGGCTCCATCTGCGAAGGGGAGTCCTACTTCTTCGAAGGTCAGGAACTTTCGCAGGCCGGCGATTATGAGCAGGCGTACCAGAGCCAGGCCGGCTGCGACAGTATCTACAGGCTTTCTCTGTCGGTTCTGCCCATTCTGCGGGATACGGTAGCCGGGGCCATCTGCCAGGGCGAAACCTATGCTTTCGGCAACCAGGCGCTGGACATGCCGGGCGCCTACGAGCGCACGGTACCCGGCAGCAATGGCTGCGACAGCATCATCACCCTGCAACTGGCCGTCAACCCTGTATTTGAATTTTTCCTGGCCGATACCATCTGTGAGGGGGAGGCCTACCTGTTCGAGGGGCAGCAGCTTTCTCAGCCCGGCAATTACCGGCAGCAATACCAGACGGCGGCCGGCTGCGACAGCACCTACAACCTTTCCCTGGCGGTACTGCCGCTGGCGCGCTCTTCCATTACTGATGCCATTTGCGAAGGCCAGAGCTATCCGTTCGGTACGGAACAGCTTAGCCAGCCGGGCATTTACGAGCGGGCCGTCGCCGGCAGCAACGGCTGCGACAGCATCATCACCCTCCAACTGATCGTCCATCCGAATGTAACCCTGGTCATCGATGGGCTCATCTGCCAGGGCGAAACCGTCTTTTTTGACGGCCGGGAATTGTCCGAGACCGGCACTTACCAGGCCTTTTATCAGACCCAGTTCGGCTGCGACAGCACCGTGGAATTTTCCCTGGCAGTTTTGCCCATCCTGCGGGATACCTTATCGGCCGGGATTTGCGAGGGAGAAACCTACTCCTTTGCCGGGCAGAGCCTCAGCCAGGCCGGAGCGTATGAGGCCATAGATATGGGCGGTAATGGCTGTGACAGCATTACCACCTTGCTGCTTGCCGTCTGGCCCAATGAAGCAAGCATGGCCTTTCAATCCATCTGCGAAGGCGAAAGTTTTGAGTTTGGAGGGCAGGAATTAACGGCAGCCGGCACGTACCAGCATGTCTTTTCTACCGTAAACGGTTGCGACAGCCTGGTGACGCTGGAACTGGAAGCCTTACCCCTGGCCACGGAGAGCCTGGCGGCCTCCATCTGTGAGGGGGAAACCTATCTTTTCGGAAACCAGGAACTCACTCAGGCCGGCGCCTATGAGCGGGTAGTGGCGGGCAGTAACGGCTGCGACAGCACCATTACCCTGGAGTTGTCCCTGCTGCCGGTTTACAGCCGGCAGGTGGAGGCAGAACTGTGCCGGGGAGATGTCATCGCCGGCCTGCCGGTGTATTCCGATACCACCATCATTTTCGAGGGGCAGACGCTGGCCGGCTGCGACAGCATCGTCACCTTTAACGTTTCAGTGGAAGACCTTTCGGGATTTGAAATAACAGGAGCGCGCCCCCTGTGCAGCGATTTTACCATAACGCTCAGTGCGGGTAATTATACCGGCTATGCCTGGTCGACGGGTTCCACCCTTCCGGATCTGGTGGTCAGCAGCCCGGGCTGGTATTCGGCAACCGTTACCAGCCAGCGTGGGTGTACTGCTGTGGATAGCGTGCTGATCGAGGATTCGGCCTTCACCCCGGAAGTCAATGCTCTGAGCCCGCTATGTGCCGGAGAGAATTCCGGCGCAATAGCGGTAACCGGTATTGAAGGAGGCGCGCCTCCGTATCTGTACAGCTTTGAAGGCGGGCCATTTGCGGACAGCAGCGTCTTCAACGGCCTGCCCGCCGGCGCCTATCGCCTGGCCATTCAGGATGCCGGCGGCTGCGAGTGGGAAGAGACTATTCAGCTCTTCGACCCGCCCCCGGTATCGGCCGCCATTACCGGTTTTACGGATATAGCGCTGGGCGACAGCACCCAACTCAGCGTAGTGAGCCTGGGCGACAGCCTTGTCCGTTTCGGCTGGCAACCCGTTACCGGCCTCAGTTGCCCGGACTGCCCCAACCCGGTGGCCCGGCCCGGCCAGAGCACCACTTATATCGTTGCGGTGGAAAATGCCAACGGCTGCCCCGGCGTATTCCAGATAGAGGTCAGGGTGGAGGACAGCCGTAAGTTGTATGCCCCTAACGCCTTTTCGCCCAATGAAGATGGCCGCAACGACGTTTTTACGGTCTATCCCGGCAAAGGCGTTTCCCGGATCATCAGTTTCCGGATATTCGACCGCTGGGGCAATAAGGTATTTGAAGGAGACGACGGTGGCACGGGCATTCCCCCTCGCTGGGACGGCGCCTTCCAGGGCCAGCCGATGAACCCTGCGGTTTTTGCCTGGTATGCCGAAATCGAGTTTGTCGATGGCACGACGAGGGCCTTTGAGGGAGAGGTGTCGTTGATACGGTGATGCTGGCAGGCGCGCCTCTCAGGGGATTTGTTGTTCCCGCCACTCCGAAGGCGTCATGCCAAAGGTTTGCCTGAATACTTTGCCAAAATAGCTCGTATCGCTGAAGCCGGTGTCAAGAGCAATGGAAGTGATCGACAGGGCAGGGTTTTTCAGCAGCTCCTTCGCCTTGTTCAACCGGATGATGCGGATGAAGCTGGTGGCTGAACAGCCCGTCAGGGCGATCAGTTTGCGGTGCATTTGCGAATGGCTGAGGTGAATTTCCCGGCAGAGGGCATCCGCCGAAAAATGGGCGTCATCGAGATGGGCCTCTACGATCTTCCTTGCTTTTTTGACAAAATAATCTTCCATGGCATCGGGCTTGGGCATATCCTTATCCGGGGCGGCCTCCGCCGAAAGGCCTGCCGACCGGCGGTAATGGAGTTGAAGTTTCTGCCGCAGGCCCAGCAGTTTTTGAATCTCCACCAGCAATTCGTCTTTGTGAAACGGCTTGGCGAGGTAAGCGTCGGCTCCCCGCTTCAGGCCGGCAAGGCGGCTATCCATATCGGCCCTGGCGGTGAGTAATACGATAGGGATATGGCTGGTGCGCTCGTCGTTTTTAAGGATTTCGCAGACTTCGAAGCCATCCTTCTGCGGCATCATCACGTCGGAGACGATGAGGTCGGGGATGCGTTCGAAGGCAGTGTCCATACATTCCTGCCCATCATTGGCTATGGTAAGGCGGTAAGCTCCTGCGAGGCAGGAAGCGAGGTAAGTTACTACGTCGGGGTTATCTTCGGCGATCAGTATGAGGGGCTTATCCGCTGAGGCCTCGATATTGGCGATGGAGGGTTCCTTTTCGGTTTCGGGTTCTTTCGGAAAGGGCCAGTTCGGGCTCGCGCTTGCCTCGGGATCGCCTGGCTTCCGGTCAGCCTGGTTTGTTACCGGCAGGCGGGTTATGAACTCCGTGCCTTTACCCAGCGTGCTCCTGGCTGAAATCTCTCCTCCCATCAGGTTGACCAGTTCTTTGGCCAGCGCCAGGCCGATGCCGGCGCCTTCCCCGAGCCTTGTGGCCGTATCGTCCACCTGGTAGAAGCGGTCGAAAATATGCGGCAGGTGCTCCGCCGGGATGCCGATGCCGGTGTCGGTTATCCGGATGGTGATAAACGGAGGACGGTGAGCTATAGAGCCGACAGGGGGCATCTGTTGTTCATCAATCGCAATGCGCAAATAGACGTTGCCGCCTGCCGGGGTAAATTTGATGGCATTGGCCAGGAGGTTGGATATGGCCTGTTGCAGGCGCTCTGCGTCAAAGTCCATCATCAGCTCATCCAGGTCAGAGAGGAAGTGGATTTGGACGCCTTTGCCTGCCGCGAAGGAGTGGAAGCTCTCGACGAGGTATTTTAAAAAATTCACGATATCCCCCTGCTGGTAGTGAAGGGCCAGTTTCCCTGTTTCCAGTTTGCTCAGGTCGAGCATCTGGTTGACCAGGGCAAGCAGGCGGCTGCTGTTGCGTTTGATCATTTTCAGGCCTTCGCTGAACCATTCTTTCGGGTTATCCTTGATCTGGTCGGCCATGCCGGAGATGACCGTCAGCGGGGTGCGGAACTCGTGGGTGATGTTGGTATAGAGGCGGGTTTTGAAGGCGTCGAGTTCCCGCAGGCGTATGGCTTCGGCATGTTCGAGGCG
>CAZAXA010000198.1:0-10509 GCA_964488965.1 uncultured Phaeodactylibacter sp.
TATTATACTGACGCATGGCTGGTTTTGTCATTTCAAAACCAGCCTGGTCAGTATACCTGCCTACCTGCTAAACGCAGTTTGGCAGGCAGGTACTGGCCTCGCAGGTTTTGTGTTCCACAAAACCATGCGTGCGCCAGTATAAGTTCGCGCTTACGGAAAATTCACATTCTATGCCGCGCGAACTATAACCCACCACACCGGTAAGGAATGCCGGTCGTTGGCCCTCCGCTGCCATTGGTTGAAAGTTTTAGGCAAAATGAAGCCGGTATCGTAGCTTTGAGCAAAAGGCTGCACTGAAACATGAACAGCAACCGCAACCTTAAAATATGGGCCCACCTGGGGGTATGGCTGTGTTTCCTGCTGGTGTACGGCCTGATCTTCAGCCGTTTTTACCCGCTGCATCTCAACCTGCTGCGCGGCCTGGCCAACGTGTTGCCCATGGCCGTGGTCTTTTACGGCAACCTGTATCTGGTCGACCGGTTCCTGGAGCGCAAACGCTACCTGGCCTTTGCCCTGGCCAACCTGGCTTTGCTGGTGATGATCGTTGAATTGCGGGTCCGGCTCAACCTGTATTTTCCGGAGATCGGCCCGGAGTCTTTTATCCGCGGCAGCGAGGGAGAAAGCTGGCGGATCGGAGCTGTCCTGACGAGTTTTTCGGTACTGGCGGCGAGTACTTTTTACCAGGTGCTGGCCAACCGCTACGAAAATGAACAACGCAACCTGGCCATCATCAAAGAGCAGCAGGAGGCCCAGCTGCAATTCCTGCGCGCCCAGATCAATCCCCACTTCTTGTTTAATACCCTGAACAATATATACTCCCTGGCGGTGGCCAGGTCGGACAAAACCCCGGATATGGTGCTCCGCCTGTCCAACCTGCTGCGCTACGTCGTCTACGACGGCAGAGAGGAACAGGTCGGCCTGGAACGGGAGGCCCGGCAAATCCGGGAATATATCGAACTGCTGCAGATGAGCCACGAAGAACCCCTCGATATTTCCTTTCAAACGGAAGGAAAGCTCGAAGGTATCCGGGTGGAGCCAATGATCCTGATCCCGATAGTGGAGAATTGTTTTAAACACTGTGATTTTGACACCAACGAAGGGGCCTGTGTGCGCATCAACCTGAAAGCCGAAGGAAATCGCCTGCATTTTTCCACCCTCAACAGCAAAGATGCCCGGCAACAACAGAAGGACGAGCAAGGCGGAGTAGGGCTGGGCAATATCGAAAAGCGGCTGCGGCTAAAATATCCGGGCTGTTTCCGGCTGAATATTGAGGAAAAAGAAAAAGTTTTTTCACTGGAACTCGATCTGGTAACCCATTGATCCATAGCTATGCAAAAAATCCGAACTTTACTCGTCGATGATGAATATCTGGCGCTGAACCTGCTGGAAACCTTTATTGGCAAAGTCCCGGATATGGAAGTGGTGGGAAAGGCCAAATCTCCTGTAAAGGCCTTTGAAATCCTCAGCCGGCAAGAGGCAGACCTGCTGTTCCTCGATATTCAAATGCCCGTTCTCAGCGGCAACCAGTTGTTGCGAAGCCTGAACGACCCGCCGCTGGCCATTTTCACCACGGCTTATTCCGATTATGCCGTGGAAGCCTTCGGCCTGAATGCCGTCGACTACCTGTTGAAGCCTTTTTCTTTCGAGCGCTTTCTCCAGGCTGTCCGGAAAGCCCGGGAACAACTGGCCCAAAGGAGCGGCGCCCGGTTCATACTGCCGCAGCACAGCCGGGATTTTTTTTCCATTAAAGCGGATGGCAAAGTGGCCAAGGTACATTTTGAGGATATCCTCTTCATCGAAGGCCTGAAGGAATACGTCCGCATCGTGTGCCGGGATGCCCGCCATGTCACTCTGGAGAGCCTGAAAAACCTGGAGGAAATCCTTCCCGCCGGCCGTTTCCTGCGCGTCCACAAGTCCTATATCGTCGCCAAGAACAAGGTTCAGGCCCTGAACGGCAACATGCTGGAGGTCGGGCCGCATAAAATTCCCATCAGCCGGAGCAAACGGGAGGAGGTAGTGCAGGAGATTTTTTTCGAATGAGGGCGGAACAGGATGTTGCCAGAATAGATGGCCCCTTGTCAGGGAATCTGTTTTATGATCAGGCGCAGCAGCAGCACCCACGGGAAGCCGTGCAGCACAAAGTCTATCCAGTCGATGGGCCCCATGCCCACGGCGCCGCCGCGGATCCATTTGATCTTGCCCCAGATGTGTGGTTCGGGAAAATAAGGCGCCAGCCCCAGCGTGAGGCATAGGGCCAGGACGACCTTCCAGTTGTCGAGGTATTTGGCCATGGTTTTCGCATGCTTTGATCACCGGCAAATATCTGATAGTTTGGGGAAAATTCCGGCATTTATGAAATGCAATATGTGCTGCGGGGAAATATGGCCGGATTCTGCTAATTTGTGCTTTCATCAGAATAAAAAAAGCATGCTGCCCACCGAGCATCAGGAAATAATGGTTCTGGCCCGGCAGGCCGCTCCGGAGGCGGGCAGGCAGGCCCTCTCCCCTGCCCTGTTCCGGGCGCTGGGCGAACAGTTCGGGGGCCGGTGGCCGCAGGAGGGCCGGCCGGGTATCCGCATCTTTTTCCCCGGCCTTGGGCCGGCGCTGAGCTTTGCCCGCACCCTGGGGCTGACGGCCCGGCAGAGCGGCGTGGAGCGCATGTGCCTTTTTATGCTTCCCCACGCCGGAAAGAGCGGGGATGAACAGGAAGAAATTCCCCTGCCGGCAGGCATTCCCCCCGAGTTGGAACGGCCCGGCGCCATCATCGCCGCCGCCACCCTGCGCCCGGCCCTGGAAGCGGCGGGGGCCGCCTTTGCCCTCGCGGAGCTCAAAGCGGAAGAGGGCGCCGCCTGGCTGGCCATTCCGGCAGAAGGCTCCCTTGCTGACAAAGGCCCTGACGGGCTGCAGGATGCCAACTTTTTCCTCTCCCTCTGGCGGAAAGGCGTACCCCAGCTTCTGGCCGGCTATCTGGTGGCTGCCTGGAGCTTCCTGCAGTTTGCCGAATGGATTCTGCAGCGCTATCAGCTTTCTCCGCACTGGGTGGATGTGCTGCTTGGCTTTTTCGCGGCCATGATCCCTTCGGTGGCTTTGTTCAGCCTCTATCGCGAAAAACTGCAATCGGGCAAGGCGCCCTGGCTGCCCCGGCTGGCGCTGCCCGTCAACCTGGCCGTCGCCGGCCTGGCCCTGGCGCTCATCTTCCGCGGCACAGACCTCGGGGCGGTCACCCAGACCCTCACCCTGACCAACGAATACGGGCAGAGCCTCGAGCGCACCGTCATCAAAGAGGATTTCCGCAAGCGGGCCGCCGTTTTCCATTTCGCTCCGGAACAGGACGGCGACACCACCGGGCTATGGCAATCCGTCGGCATCCCTCTTGCCTTGTATCTGGACTTAACCCAGAACGAATACCTCTACATCGACCAGTTCTACGGGCTGAGCCCGGCAGAAAAAGTGCTCAGCGGAATGCTGCGGTACGCTGAACAAATGAATTTTACTTACCTGCTGACGGGCAGCTTTCGCCAGAAAAATGGCCAGTTTGCCATCACCAGCCGCATCTACAATACCCGCCGGGGCAGCCTGGCCCGTGAGATCAGCCTGGAAGGGCCGGATTTTTTCCAACTGCTGGACAGCGCCTCCCTGATGATCCGGCGCGGGCTGGGCCTTTCCGAGCAGCAAATCCGCGCCTACCAGGACCTCTCTCTTCAGGATATGATCACACACCGCCTGGAATGCTACCGCCGCGCGGCTATGGGCGTGCTGGACTATGAAAATGAGCTGCCCTGGCTGGAAAGCGCCATCGCGGAAGACTCCACCAGCGTTTTGCCTTACTATTTCAAGGCCACCTCCCTCTTCGAACAGCAAAAAGGGCTGAGCCAGGCGCGGGAGGCCATCGCCGCCGCCCGCCGCCACAGCGCCCGCCTGCCCGCCATCTTCGAGCTGATCGTCCGCTACGAATACTACAACATCCGCCAGGAACCGGAAAAGGCGCTGCCTCTGCTGGAAATCCAGGCCGAACTGCAGCCCAACAACCTCGTCCTGCTGGAACAACTGGCCTTCAGCTACCTGAAATACAACCGGCATGACAAAGCCCTGGCTACCTTCCAGCAATTGTCCCGGCTTTCTCCGGGCAACCTGTCCCTGCGATCCTACGCCGGCTCCATGTTCCTCAACCAGGGGCAGTATGACGAAGGCATCGACTGGATCAGGCGGGCCATAGCCGACGCTCCGGGCTTCTGGCGCCATTACGCCGTGCTGGGTGAACTCAACCTCTTCAAAAAAGATTACGAAAAAGCACGGGAAGCTTTTCAAAAGGCCATCGCCCTGAACAGCAGTAAGGACCAGCCGATGAGCCGCATTCTGGAAAGTATCGATTACCTGGAACAACATCCCCTGCCCCTGCCGGATGTTGCCGGCTACATCGGCCAGTACCGTGACAATGCCAGCGAGGCCAGGGCATGGGCCTCCGAACTCAACGGCGCCCTGTTCATTAAGAACGCCTACTCCGGAGGGCTGCTGACCTACCCTCTCGGCGAAAGCCATTTCATCAGCTTTGACGGAGAAATAGACAACCGCTTCTACAGGGATGAAAACGGGCGGGTGTATCTCTATGTCAACCGTTTTGCCAACAGAGAAGAAGAGTACTACTGGAAACAGGATGGCCTGATCCGGAATATGGAAGAAGCCATCCGAAACCGCCGGTACGAGAACGCAGCGGATTTGTGCCGCCGTGCCCGGGCCGCCCATCCGAAGCATTTCTACCTGGAGCTCTACGCCCGGTTTCTGGACTACCAACTGCAGCAAAAGGAGAAGGCGCCGCAAACGCTGGCCGGCAGCTACGGGCCACACCAGGTCCTTTTCGACGGGCAGGAATGGAGCTATCAACGCCATGGCGAACCGCAACTGCAGATGCTGCCGCTCAGTTCCTCGCGCTTCATGTTTCCGGCCCAGTATGAACGGATGCTGGAGGTGGGCTGGCAGGGAGAAAAAGTGGCGGCCCTCCGCCTTATGAAGTACGATGTGCCTTCGGGGGAATGGAAGGTGGTTGAAGAATGGAGGCGATAGGTTTATAATGCTAAATTACCGGATAGTTTACGGGAAGCGCTACTCGTCTCTGCCCCCGTATTCCCTTCCGGCCGTTTGCCAGAAAGTCAGAAAAAGGGCTGCTACCACCGGGCCAAGGACGAAGCCGCTCAGGCCGAACCAGGCGATGCCGCCGAGGGTGGCCAGCAGCACGAGGAAGTCGGGCATTTTCGTGTCCCGCCCGACGAGGATGGGGCGCAGGAGGTTGTCGATCAGGCCAATGCCCAGGGCGCCGACGATCACCAGGGCGATGGCCTTGCCCCACAGGCCCTGCCACGCCAGGATGATGGCTGCCGGAGCCCATACCAGCCCGCTCCCTCCAATGGGCAGCAGAGAAAGCATAGTCATCACCACCCCCCAGAACAGAGCGCCCTGAATGCCCAGGATGGCAAACATCAGCCCGCCGATGGAACCCTGCACGATGGCCACGATCAGGGTGCCCTTCAGCGTAGCCCGCGCCACGCTGGCAAAACGGCCGATCAGCATGCGTTCCCATTTGTTGCCCAGCGGCAGCACATTGATAGTGGCAGTGAGCATCCTGCGGCCGTCGCGCAGAAAGAAGAACAGCACATAAAGCATCAGAAAGAACTGGGCCGTGAAAGCAATGGCATCCTGAGTATAGTTAAATACCCGGTCGGCCAAAAAGCCGGTGGCCGTAACGGCAAAATTGCTCACCTTCTCCCGCAGCTCTTCAGGAGACAGCCCCACTGCCGATAGCGCTTCCTCCAGGCGGGGCGATTGCGCCTCGAAAAAATCCACTACCCGGGCCAGATCCCACTCTCCCGACTGGATTTTCTGGTAAACATTTACGCTCTCATTGACCAGCGCCATCAGGATGAGAACGGCAGGCACTACTACGATCAGGATGATCAGCAGCGAACAGATGGCCGCCGCCAGGTTTTCCCGTCCGCCGAGCCGCCAGCGCAGGATGCGGTAAGGGCGGTTGAAGGTAAAACCCAGAAGGGCCGCCCAGAACAGGGCCAGCAGGAAGGGCTTGATCAGGCCTATAAAGGCGACGGTCAGGCCGGCCAGCATCAGCCAGAAGGCAATGGGGCGAATGTAGGAGCGTATGGGCATGGTGGGGTGAAGGTTATATTATATTCTTTGATTATCTGCTATACCAGGCGAACACTGCAGGTATAAATTCCAACGCATTTGCGAATACCCAAATGTAAGAAAGTTCCTGTGTTTTTGGATGGCCACGGGTTATAGCCGGTTGAAAACAGAGCGCGCCCTGCCATCAAATTGGCGCCCGCTCACCACCCCGAGTTCAGGCCGGCCAGGATGGCCCGGCGGTATTTCTCCCGGTCGAATTCGTAAAGCATGGGCGCTTTGTGCCGGACGCCGGCCCGGCGCTCCTCCGTTGAAATGAGGATGTCGAAACTCAACATTTTCCGCCGGAAATTGCGGCGGTCGAGTTTTTTCTCCAGTATCGTTTCGTAAAGGGCCTGTAATTCGGGCATGGTGAACTGCCGGGGCAAGAGGTCCAGGCCAATGGGCTGGTAGTTGAGCTCCTTTTTCAGGGACTCATAGGCTTTCGCCAGTATCTTCTTATGGTCGAGGATCATGTCGGGAAGCTCCTGCAGGGAGCACCATTCGCACAGCTCAGAAATGGAATCCGGCGAGGGCTTTTCCACTCTGGAATATTCCACCAGCGCGAAGTACCCTACCGTAACAAAGCGCTGCTCGAACCACTCCTGCATATCCCGGGGAATGACTCCTCTCTCCACCAGCATCGCCGCGTAACCCGGCTCATTCCTGTCGGCGCCGCCAAATAAATAAAACTGCCTGAGAAATATATTGTCCAGCCCGGTCCTTTGTTTCAGCACGTAAGCAGCCTGCTCGTCCACATCCATTTCCCTTTCCACGAAACCTCCGGGCAAAGCCCATTTTTCCAGGTTTTTCAGCTTCAGCAGCAAAACCTTCAACTCGTTCTCGTGAAAGCCGAAAATGACGCAATCAATGGAAAGCCCCGGAAGAAAATGTTCCATTTCAAGGCGCGGCATGTTTTTTTTCTGCAAAGGTGGTAAAAAAAATCTGTACTTTCCTATCTTTGTGTCATTGTGACACAATGAAATCCTTAAACTATGGAAATGCTTGTAAAACTTTCTATCGGCCTGCTGATGCTCGCCACTTTCCAGCTACAGGCCCAGCCAACATTCCGGGATCTGAACAAGAACGGCAAAAAGGATGTTTATGAGGATTCAAAGGCTTCGATCGAAGAGCGGGTGAACGACCTTCTGCCCCGGCTCTCGCTGGAGGAAAAGGCCGGCCTGGTAGTAGGCCTGGGGATGAACATTCCGGGCCTTTCACAAGCTCAGCGGCCGGACAAGGTGCCCGGCGCGGCGGGCGCCACCCTCGAAGTTCCCGCCCTGGGCATCCCATCGATCGTGCTGGCCGACGGCCCCGCCGGGCTGCGCATACTGCCGGTACGGGATTCCTCCAGCGGCAAAACCTATTACTGTACCGCTTTCCCCATAGCCACTCTGCTGGCGTCGAGCTGGGATAAAGAACTGGTGGAAAAGGTAGGCGCCGCCATGGGCAAAGAGGTAAAGGAATATGGCGTAGACATCCTGCTGGGCCCCGGCATGAACATACACCGCAACCCACTGGCCGGCCGCAATTTCGAGTACTTCTCCGAAGACCCCTGCCTGAGCGGGCGCCTCAGCGCCGCCATCGTCAACGGGATCGAATCCAATGGCGTGGGCGCCTCCATCAAGCACTTCGTGGCCAACAACCAGGAGACCAACCGGATGATGGTCAATGCACTGGCCAGCGAGCGTGCCCTGAGAGAAATTTATCTCCGCGGTTTTGAGATCGCCGTGAAAGAAGCCCAGCCGTGGACGGTCATGAGTTCTTACAACAAGCTGAACGGGCCGTACACCTCCCAGAACGGAGAACTGCTGAATACCATCCTCCGGGATGAATGGGGCTTCCGGGGATTGGTCATGACCGACTGGTTTGGCGGCGACGACCCCGTGGCGCAGATGAAGGCCGGCAACGACCTGATCATGCCGGGAATGCCTCAACAGGCGCAGGCCATCCTGGCGGCCGTTAAAAACGGCTCGCTGGAGGAAGCGGTGCTGGATGCCAATGTGAAGCGCATCCTGTCCATCGTCTTGCAGTCGCCGGCATTCCATTCCTATCCCTATTCGGATGCTCCGAACCTGGAAGCACATGCCCGGGTGGCCCGGCAGGCGGCTGCCGAAGGGACAGTGCTGCTGAAGAACAACGGCGCGCTGCCCGTGAAGGAAGAAGTTAAAAAGATCGCCGCTTTCGGCAACGGCGCCTATGAATTCATCGCCGGTGGCACGGGCAGCGGGGATGTGAACGAGGCCTATACCGTTTCTCTGGCGCAGGGGCTGGAGAATGCGGGCCATCCTGCCGATGCCGGCCTGAGGGCTATTTATGAAAAATACCTGGCGGCGGAAAAGGAGAAGCAACCCAAAAAGAAGTTTTTCTTCGAGCTCCTTCCTCCGCTTCCGGAGATGCCCCTCGACAAGGCCCTGGCCGCTGCAAAAGCTAAAGAAACAGATATTGCCTTTATCACCATAGGCCGGAATTCCGGCGAGTTTCAGGACAGGAAGGAAGAAGGCGATTTTTACCTCACCGAAGCGGAAAAGGCAATGATCCAAACTGTTGCCGAGGCTTACCATGCCGAAGGCAAAAAGGTGGTGCTGCTCCTCAATATCGGCAACGTGATCGAAACGGCGAGCTGGCGCGATCAGGTGGACGCCATCGTCCTGGGCTGGCAGGGCGGCCAGGAAGCCGGCAACGCTCTGGTGGACGTCCTCCTGGGCAAAGTAAACCCCTCCGGCAAGTTGCCCACCACTTTCCCGCTGAAATACGATGATACGCCCAGCGCGAAAAACTTCCCGGGTAAAGAACTGCCCGGCGCCGCAGAACAGCGGGTGGGCGCCTTTTCCAGGGGCAAAGCCTCGGAAGTAGTGTACGAAGAAGGCATCTACGTGGGTTACCGTTATTTCAATACCTTCGGCGTGAAAACGGCCTTTCCCTTCGGCTTCGGCCTGTCGTACACCGATTTTTCCTACGGAAAGCTGGAGCTGAGTTCCAGCGAGTTCGACGGTGCGATAACCGCCTCCATTGACATAACCAATGCCGGAAAAGTGGCCGGCAAGGAAGTGGTGCAGCTGTACCTTTCCGCCCCTCCCTCCTCCCTGGATAAACCCGTCATGGAACTGAAGGGCTTCGCGAAAACGAAGCTCCTGGCGCCCGGCGAAAGCCAAAGCCTTCAGTTCACGATAAGTGCAAAAGGCCTGGCATCCTTCAATACGGAACGTTCGAGCTGGATAGCAGACAGCGGCACTTACGTGATCAAGGCCGGGGCTTCCAGCGAAGACATCCGGTCCATGGCCAGCTTTGCGGTAGGCCGGGAGATCGTGGTGGAAAAAACCCATAAAGTACTGGTTCCGGAGCGGGAGATCGAGGAGATGTCTTCGGTGAAGCGCGAGCCTTGATTGTTTGTTGCTCGTTGTTTGTTGTCGGTTGTCGGTTGTTTGTTGTCCAGCCAGGGGCTGCTCCAATTGGGCAACCAGCAACAGACAACAAACAACCGACAACGAACAACCAATACAAGGATGCCAAAAATTCGGGCTAACTAATGTTCACCCACTGAAACCATTCTATTTTTGCACCACAAACTTCTTCGTAACCGAAACATCGCCATCCACCGTAACCATAAGCGTATAAATGCCGTTGGCAAACCGGCTGACATCAAAAGCGAGTTCTCCCTGCTCCAGGCTGAGGTAATTGCGCTCCGCCATCAACTGCCCCTGCATGTTGTAGATGCGGGCCAGGGCGGGCTGCCCCTGCAGGGAAAGGTTGACAGTCTCGCTCGCCGGATTGGGATAAAGCTTTATGCCGGTGTCCAGCTCCAGTCCGGCATCGGCCAGGCCGGGGCCGCCCGGCCTGTTTGGGACAGGTTCGCACACTGCCGTGCCGTTGTTGACAGCAGCGATCAAAGCCTGAATCTCCGCGATGATATGGCTGGCAGCGGCTGTCGGAATGCCGCTGCCGCTATGGTAAGCTACATAGTCGACGACGTTTTGCAGGTAAGCGGCTACGGTAGAGGCGGCGGACCCGGAGCAGAACTTGCCGGCTGCAATGTCCAGCCTCCGGGTGATGGCCCTGGCAATGCTCCCGCTGATACCGGCGGAATTGATGTAATCTTTCAGATCAGCTACAACCTGGTTGAAGTTGGTTTCAGATGAGCTGGCGATAAATTCTGCGGCGGCGTAGGCATAAGCATTTGTTGCCCCTATCCCAAAAGTATAACTCATGGTATTTGTTCCCGATGTGGCGATTTGAAAGCTGGATACAACATCATCAGGGCTGTCGTCTATGCTGAATATAGGTGTAGTAGCTGTAACTGGGTTGGCCTCGAAAGAGCAAAACATGTTGTCTACTATC
>CAZAXA010000199.1:0-10447 GCA_964488965.1 uncultured Phaeodactylibacter sp.
GATGGTGACGCCGTTGTGGACAACGACTTGGTTATCCTTCGTCAGTTCGCAGTTGCCACCGGTGGAGGCCGCCAGGTCGACAATGACCGAGCCGGCCCTCATCTGCTCTACAGTTTCTTTCGGCACCAGCATAGGCGCTTTACGGCCGCGCACCTGGGCAGTGGTGATGATCACGTCGGACTTCATGGCGCGGTTCTGCACTTCGGCGCGTTGCCGCTCCAGGAATTCCCTGCTCTGCTCGACGGCATAACCGCCGGCATCCTTATCCTCACGGGCCCCTTCCACTTCGACGAACTTGGCGCCCAGGCTGAGCACTTCTTCCCTGGCGGCCAGCCGCGTATCCGAGGCTTCTACCATGGCGCCCAGCCGTTTGGCCGTAGCGATGGCCTGAAGGCCCGCCACGCCGGCGCCCAGCACGAGCACCTTCGCGGGCCGTACGCTGCCGGCGGCAGTGATCATCATGGGGAAATAGCGGGGCAGGTGGCGGGCAGCTTCCAGCACCGCCTTATAGCCGGCAATGGAAGCCATGGAGGAAAGAACATCCATGGCCTGGGCCAGAGTGGTCCGGGGGATCATATCCAGGCTCATACCGCGCAGGCCCATATTGCGGAGCTTTTGCGTAACTTCCGGGTACAGGAAGGGCTGAAACTGGGAAATGACGACGGCATCTTTCTTCAACTTCTTGTATTCCTCATCAGACAACGGATTGATGCTCAGCAGCATATCTGCTTCGGACAGCAATTTTTCGCGGGAAGTTACAGTGGCGGCTGATGCGTAATCCTGGTCGGAATAAAAGGAGGAAGCCCCGGCGCCCTCTTCGATAAGGATCTCAAGGCCGAGGGCCTTTGCTTTTTCGGCAACTTCGGGAACAAGCGCAACGCGCGTGTCCTCGAGTTCCCTGGGGATGGCAAGCTTCATATGTGAATGCTGATATTTTTTGTCCGCCCGAAATTAATAGATATTTTCATATTTCCAAAGAAAAGGAAAGTAAAGAGGGGAAGCGGGGATTTGTGGCTTCGTGCATTTGTGCTTAGTTCTTTGCCTTCAACCTGTCCTTAAAATTTTTCCTGAACTTCTGCACTTTGGGGGTGATGACGAAGGTGCAGTAGGGATTGCGGTTGCCTACATTTTTGTAGTAATCCCGGTGATATTCTTCCGCCGGGAAAAATGCCTCGAAAGGGCTGATCTCCGTAACGATGGGGCTATCCCAGATTTGAGGGGCCGCTTCCGCCTTGGAGCGCCCGGCCGTTCTTTTCTGTTCTTCATCGTGGTAGAAGATAACCGACCGGTACTGCGGCCCCACGTCGTTGCCCTGCCGGTTAGGCGTCGTCGGGTCGTGGGTAGCCCAGAAAATCTCCAGGATATCTTCGTAGCGTATCACTTCCGGGTCGAATTCTACCTGAACCACCTCCGCATGCAGCGTACTTCCGGAGCAGACGGTTTTGTAGTCGGCCGTTTCGGCCGTGCCTCCGCAATAGCCGGAGGTTACGGAAAGCACGCCTTCCACTTCCTGAAAAACGGCTTCGGTGCACCAGAAGCAGCCGCCGCCGAGGGTGGCCAGTTGGGTTGTTTTATCGGACATAGGATGGCATTTTTTCAATGCAAAAATAAACAAAGGAGTTTGGTAAAAGTTTGGGGTTTCGCAGCCTTCAGAGGCTTTCCCAAAACTCAGAACATCAAACTCGCCGGCACTTTGGGGCTGATCGCTTCCAGGAACTGCCCCAGAGCCTTTCGCTTCGCTCCATCCAGTTCATAACTGATATGGCGCGTAAAATACTCCTCCAGGCCGAAGCTGGGGTGAGGGGAGGGTAGCAGGTACATCAGCTCAGGGATGTGTGAGATGCCTTTTTGCATAGCCAGGTTGAAAGCTTTCATGAATCCGGCGTCAAGGGGGTGGTTGCTCACCCAGGCGGCGAAGACAAAGGGCAGGCCGGTATGCTGCAGCCAGGCCTCCCCCAGGTCATAAACATAGGGGAAGCGCGCCTCCAGCCCGATGGTACGGTCGCCGATGACCAGGCCGGCGCGGCCGCCGCCCAGGGTATCGATATAACCGTCGGAAGCGGGCGCCAGTACCGGGGCGGCCTTCCAGTAGTCGCGCAGCAGGATTTTTGTCAGCTCCACCGAGGTGCGCGAGTGGTGGTCCAGATACAGCTCCTCAACTTCTTCAAGGGGGCGTTCGCTGAAGATAGCCACCGTCTTTACGGCGCCAACTGTGCCAATGCAATAATCGGAGATGAGATGCGGAGTATCCAGTTCGGGGATGACCGCAACGGGTACGAGGCCCAGCTCCGCATCGCCTTCCTTCAGCCTTTTGGCACAGATGGAAGGGATGTCCAGTTTGAGGTCTATCTGTTGGGCTATCGGGCTTTGCAGCAAGCCGTACAGCAGAGGTTTGGTATTGAGATAGCTTACAGCGGTTACTTTCAGTTTTCTCACATCAGCTTGGTTTCATGCCAGCCTGCTCCAGATGGCTCAGGTCGTTTTCCAGGATGAACCGGAAATTGTCGTCCTGGTACTGCACCTGATACAGGCCGGTGTTGGAGTGATGGAAATTGTCCATATTTTGAAGGGGCGCTCCCTGAAGCAGGCACATGAGGCAACGCATGGCCCGGCCATGGGAGCACACCAGCAATTTGTTTTCGGGGCGGCGGCGCAGGTGATCCACGAAGCGCGACAAACGCTCGGCGAGCATGGCGGCGCTTTCCGAATCGCCCATCCGGGCGTGGAAATTGCCATGTTGCCATTCCTCAGTCACCCAGCGGTATTCTTCCTGCATGGCAGGCGTGCTCTTTTTCCCTTCGTGGCTGCCCCAGCCGATCTCGTTGATCTCTGCGAATTGCTCCCAGGGCAGCCCTTCTTTCAGGAAAGGCTCAACGGTCTCATGAGTACGCCGCAGGCGGGAGGTGAGCACCGTCTCGAAGCCGGCGCCCCTGTACTGTTCGTAAAAAGCCCGGGCCTGCTTTTGCCCCAATGCATTGAGGCCGATGTCCACTCCCTGGCCCTGTATAATGCCCAGTCGATTGTACTCGGTCTCCCCGTGGCGGATGATATAAATCTCTTTCTGCATTTTGCAGTCATTAAGGTTAGTTCCCGTTTACGACCGGCAGGGAAACGTAACCCTTGAATTCCGCGTCTTCTTCAAATACGTGGCCCGTATAATCCTGCAGCACATTATACAGCGTATCCCGCTCGATAGGCTGCCGGCCTACCCGGCGGATCAGGTTCACCAAATCCCGGGTGCTCATGGCCGGGTTCTGCTCTTCGCTGCCCGCCATAGAGTATATCCTGGTGGTATCGTCAATGGTGCCGTCGATGTCGTCCACGCCGAAAGCCAGGGCCAATTGAGCCACGTTGCGGCCGATCATAGGCCAGTAGGCCTTGATGTGGCCAAAGTTGTCCAGGTAGATGCGGCTGATGGCGTAGTTGCGCAGGTCTTCTACTACCGTAGATTCGGGCACGTGAGACATCTCATTGTCTTTGTTGCGGAACTTCAGCGGGATGAACGTCTGGAAACCGCCGGTTTTGTCCTGCAGTTGCCGCAACTGTTCCAGGTGGTGAATGCGGTGGCGGTATTCTTCGATATGCCCGTAAAGCATGGTGGCGTTGGAACGCCCGCCCAGTTCGTGCCAGATTTCGTGGATGCGCAGCCACTGCTCGCCGGTGCACTTGCCGCCGGCGATCTGCTCGCGGATCTCCGGGTGGAAAATCTCGGCGCCGCCGCCCGGCATGCTGTCCAGCCCGGCCTCCTTCATCAGGCGCATGCCTTCTTCATAGGAAATTTTGGCCTTCTTGAAGATGTAGTGGTATTCCACCGGAGTGAGGGCCTTGACGTGGAGCTCCGGCCGGTGCGCTTTGATCCGGCGGAACAGCTCGCTGTAGAATTCGACATCGTACTGCGGCAGCACGCCTCCTACAATGTGTACTTCAGTTACCGGCTCGCCATCGTATTTCCGGACGAGATCCATGATCTCGTCCATGCTGTACTCCCAACCCTCTTCCCGCTTTTTGATGAGGCGGGAGTAGGAACAGAAAGTACAGGTGTACAAACAGACGTTGGTCGGCTCGATGTGGAAGTTGCGGTTGAAATAGGTGCGCCCGCCATGGCGTTTCTCCCGGATGTAGTTGGCCAGGGCGCCTACGAAACCCAGCTCGCCCTCCTGGAAAAGCAGCAGCCCTTCCTCTTCGCTGATGCGCTTTCCTTCAAATACCTTTTCGGCAATGATGCGCAATGGTGCGCCCGGTGTTTTATCTTTCAGAATGGCTTCGATCGGCCTGGATGCTTGCATAACGGTGTTTGGTATTTTAAAAACCAAAGGTATAACATACTTTCGGAACTTTCAGTTTTTTGTGAAAAGGTGAAAGTTTGCGGTAAAAATAACTTCTTGAATATACAAATGAAAAGGAGGGAGGTTCACAGGGGGAAGGCGTATGGGGGCAATAGTACTCGAAGGCTTTGCCTGACGAACAAGCTAACATGCCAAAATAATTTATGAGTAATATTTCCTTTGATTTTGTCCTGGAAATTTTATTTTTGTCGATAGTTGTATTCTTTATGTATGAAATGCCAATTTTCCCACCCCAAAAACATCCCGCTTGGGAAGTGGTTCCAATCGTGAGTGTTGTCTGTTAGTCATCTGTATTTGAATCGGTTATAGTATTTCTTGTATTGCTAATAATATTGCTACTAATGAAAAGAAATCTTAGCCTTTTTGGGGGAATTCTCCTGCTCTTTCCCATAGATTTGTTTTCCCTTTCATATGTAAATTATTATACCTATCAAAATCCTTCAGCAGGGACTATAATTATCTGGATTAATGCCGATACACAGCCTGGTGAGGCAGCAATGGCCCAGATTCGATGGGGGAGCAATCCATCTTATACCTATAGTGGTTTTGTCCGAGGAGAATATGATAATACGACTTTTCCAGGAAATGCCACTTGGAAAGTAACGTTGAATTATCCGGGAGATGTCTCAACTGTTGACATTGAAGTAGCTGGTTGTTTTAATTTTGATACTTGTCCAAATAGCAGTGGAGGTTTATATTCTGGTTTTGCAAATACAGCTAGTAATTTAATGCTGCCAGTTGAGTTAGTATTTTTCAAAGCAACTAAGCAAGATGAATTCACCCGCCTCACCTGGGCCACCGCTACGGAAACCAACAACTCCCACTTCGAAATACAACGCTCCGCCGACGCCCGGGAATGGAAGGCGCTGGGCGAAGTGAAAGGGGCAGGCACTACTCAAAAGCCTCAACAATATGAATTTACAGACGTTCGCCCTCCTGCCGGCCTGAGCTACTACCGCCTGCGCCAGGTCGATTTCGACGGGCAGTACGAATATTCGCCGGTAGTAGCAGTAAGCCGGAAAGGGGAGGGGTATTCCTTCGCGGTTTTCCCTAACCCGGCGTCTGATCGCTTACAAGCAGTGCTGCCTCCCGGCAGAGAGGGGGCGGTAGTGGAACTCTACAATGGCCAGGGTCAGCGGATACGGCAACAGCAACTGCTCTCCGACAGTGGCAGGGAGGAGGTGCGCCTCACCGGCTTGCTCCCGGGGCTTTACTACCTGTTCATCCTCGATGGAAAGGGCCGGCAGTTGGGCGTACAACGCTTCGTGAAGGACTAGAGTTGGTTCAAATTTCGATAAGGATTCTCCGGAAAATCCGCGCCATCCGCGCCATCCGCGTTACCCACGCCACCCACGTTCCATATTCGCGTTCCATCTACTCCATCCCCGGCTGCCGGATTTCATACCCTGCCTCCTCCTTGGCCTTGCGCACCATCTCCCGCACGTCGGCCAGCAGCTTTTTGGCGTCGTAGATGATGCCGTCCCTGACGGTGTATTTCACGCCGCCGGCGCGGGCTACGGTATTGTCCTCCATCAGCTTGATGGCGCCGACGCCATAGAGCACTTTGAGGTTCTGCAGCGGGTTTTCCTCCAGGATGACGAAGTCCGCCAGCTTGCCCACCTCGACCGTTCCGATGTCGCTGTCAGCGCCCAGGGCTTCGGCGCCGTTCAGTGTGGCGGAGCGGATCACCTCCAGGGGGTGGAAGCCGGCCTCGCGCAGCAGTTCCAGCTCGCGGATATAGGCAAAGCCGTAGAGCTGGTAGATGAAGCCCGAATCAGAACCGGCGGTGACGCGCCCGCCCCGGTTTTTGTATTCATTGATGAAGGCCATCCACAGCCGGTAGTTTTCCTTCCAGGCTACCTCCTCTTCCGTGCCCCAGAAGTGCCAGTAGGAGCCATGGCTGATGCGGCTGGGCATGTAGAACTGCCAGAGAGAGGGCAGGGTGTACTCCTCGTGCCATTCCAGGCGGCGGGTGCGGTGCAGGTCGCGGCTGGCCTCGTAAATGTTGAAGGTAGGGTCGATGGTGAAATCCAGGGCCAGCAACTCGTCCATAACCTTGTTCCAGTGATCGGAATAGGGTGGGGCGGCCTGTTTCCACAGCCTGCCGGCCTCCGCGAAGCGGTGCTGTTCGTTCTGGTAATTGTAGTCCAACGGATAGTCCTGTACGGTGCGGCCGGTAAAGAGGGCTTCCGGCAGGCCGTACCAGTGTTCCATGCTGGTCAGGCCGGCGCGGGCGGAGTGCAGGGCGTTCCAGCGGGCCACGTCCATCTGGGCATGGTGGCAGGCGGAGCGCAGGCCAAGTTTTTTGTTCTCTTCCAGGGCAGCGGCCATAATATCGGGCGGAGCGCCGAAGAACTTGATGCCGTCGGCGCCCCGGCGGGCATTTTCCTGCACCCATGCGCGCGCCTGCCCGGGCGTACTGATGGGTTCTTCGCTCCCCTGCCCGAAAACGGTATAGGCGAAAATGCGGGGAGCAGTAATCTCATTTTTGGCGCTGCGCTCACGGTGTTTCAGCACCCAATCGAGCCCGTTGCCGCAGGCCGGGTCGCGCACGGTGGTGATGCCATGGCCCATCCAGAGCTTGAAGACGTATTCCGCATCCGCTCCCTGAGCTTTGCCGCCGATATGGCCGTGGAGGTCGACGAAGCCGGGCAGCAGGTACATGCCCTCACAGTCCAGCTCGCGGCCGCCCTTTTGGAGTGTTGGGCGGCCATCGGGTTCTATCGGCGCGCCGGGATAGCCCACCACCTCAATCTGTTTGATGCGGTTGCCTTCCACTACGATGTCGATGGGCCCGCGGGGCGGAGCGCCGTTGCCGTTGATGAGCGTGACGCCGCGGATGATCAGCTGCTCGTAGGGGCCTTCGCCCTCCTGCCTGTCCGGCGCCTCTTTGACCTGTGCCGGAAGGAAGAAGGGCAGGAAAAAACTCAGCAGGAAGAAGTAAGGATATTTTGTCATGATCAGAATATAAAGTTGGTGTTGATGCCATAGGCGCCCTGAATATAGTTGCTGATGAACCAGACTAGAGCCAACAGCAGGAAAACGGCCGGCGGAAGGAGCGAGACGCCGCCCTGCCGCTCCAGTGCTGCAGGTTGTTCTTCCGCTTCCAGGCCCGCCAGGATTTTTCCCACCCGCCGGTTGCAGTACAGGAGATACAACCGGTTGGCGGCCAGGCCCAGGACAAGATGCAGCAGCAGCAGCCTGGAAAAAAAGAAAATATCAGGATACAGCCAGAAGCCGATATCCGACCAGCGGAGCAGGCCCAGTGCCAGGAACAGCCCGATAAACAGAGCGGATTCACGGAACATCTGCCGGTACAACAGCCAGACAATGCCGAAGCAGAAGGCCCAGGGATGGAAGCTCAACGCTTGTTCCTCCTGCTGGCGCGCCCACTGCGCCAGGTAGTAGTCCTTTCCCGGCCCGATAAAGGCCGCCAGGCTCGCCTCCCCGGCCGATGGTTCTGCTTCCGGAAAATCCAGGATGTTTTTCATGCTGAATGCTAATGATGTACTGTAGCAGAATTACGCAATTTTTTGAATCTTTACCTGCATCTTGCAGTATATTAATCCAAAAAAACCGAAATTTAGCCAAATTCCAACAAAACCCATACAACCTTAAATACCCCAAAATATGCTGGAAAAACAAAACTATTTGCACCGGCCGCCGAGGCCAATACTTGCCCTTCCGCCAATAAGATCCTGGAGAAACAGGGATAACAGAATATGGCTCAACCAGCAGATATACTGATCCTGGGCATTGCCAATACGCCCGCCGGCCACCTCGACCAACTGCAGGCCGAGGTGGAAGGGATTCGTACTGCCCTGGCGAAAGCCCGTCTTCAGGGGCTGTGCGACCCGCGGGAACTGAACCAGTTCACCTTCGAAAAGCTTTTCCAGGAATTCAACGACCTGAACCTGTCGGGCAGGATCAGCATGCTGCACTACAGCGGGCATTCCCTGGCCAGCGGCCTGCTGGTGAGAGAAGGCGGGCAGGATAAGCTGCTGCAGGCCGACAAGCTGCGCCTCTTCCTGGAGAAACAGCAAAACCTGCGTTTCGTCTTTCTCAACAGTTGTTATTCGGAATCTATTGCCGAAGAGCTGTCAGCGGCAGGCGTGCCGGTGGTGATCGGCACCGACAGCGGGATACAGGATGTGGCGGCGCGAAAGATAGCGGCCAGGTTCTACGAGATCCTGGGCGGCAGCAGCAAGACCATACAGCAGGCCTTTGATCTGACACAGCTCTATTTTGAAGAACACCTGGAAGAGGACGATTCCCCCTTCCGGGGTATTGAAATAGGCGGCGATTACCCCTGGCGGCTTTTTTACAAAGAAAAAACGGCCCCGCAGTGGCGGCTGGTGCCGGAGAGCATCGTGGATCAACTGGAGCGTGCCGAAGGCATGCGCAAAGTGCTGGTAGCCCGCGCAGATTCCGACCTGGCCGAACACTTTACGGAAGGCCTCCGGACGAGCTTTTCCGGGCTGCCCAACCTGATGGTCTATGACATCTGGGAACTGGCGCGGGAAGGGAAGGCCGAAAGGAAGGCCGGGGGAGTGAAAAAAGCCGATGTGGTCGTCTACCTGTCTACCCCGGGGCTGGAGGGCGCTCTGGAAGGGCAACTGAACTGGGCATTGCCGCTGCTGAAGGAAAAAAGCAAGCATTTCATCCTCAATGGTTCGGGGCTGCTGAGCGGCAATATGGCCTATCTGCAGCAGAAAAAACTGATAAGCGGCCAGGTAAAAGTAGTGGCGGAGTTTTTCAATCTGGAAGCTTATGAAAAGCAGATAGACCTGGATACCGCGCTGCGCGGCGTACACGGCAATGAACTGTTGCAACTGTTTGAAGTGGGCGGCGTAAAACAGCTGCTGTGTATGGCTATCGAACGCCTGAACTTCGACCGGCAGAAACAGGCCTTCGATTTTGACGACAGCGCCAGGAAAGCGAACTTCATCCTGATGGAGGGCACGGCCGAGTGCGGCCACGAATTGCTGATACGCAAGATACTTGCCTTCAACGGCATAAAGCTGGGCGGCGCCCTCAAGCCGGTTTACTTCAACATCGAAAAGCTGATGCCCCAGGGCGTCAGCGAAGTTTTACTGTGGATGGCCCTCAACACCGAGTTCGCGGGCACGTTGAGTATGGCCCCCGATAAAGCGGAAGTATGCCTGGCCATCTCCCAGCGCCTGAAACAGCAGGACGTTGTGGTCATTCTCGATAAGGTGAAGGTACAAAAGGAAGCCGTGCCCGCCCTCAAACAAATGGTACTCGGCCTGTGGCAGGCCCTTAACCAGTACCTCGATGCCGTAGATACCGGCAACCGTTTGTTCATGATATTTGCCCATACAGGTTACGACCCGGGCCAGTGCACCATCTCCCAGATCACCCTTGACGCTCAGAACCCCGTCTGCCGGGGGCTGCCCATGCCTGCCATCGAACCGCTCGATGCCGCCGTGTTCAACAGCTGGTTCATCGACGAAGGGGAGCGCTTGCCGGCAGAAAGCCGGCAGCGCATACAGCAGCACAGAGACGTTATACTTGAGAAGAAATACATCCGCAAAGTCGTAAAGGAAGTTTGCGAGTTGCTGAACTGCGAGGAGGTTTACGACGAAGTTTTTCAAATTACCAGCCAGACATGATCAAGGAAAAAAACTACAAGAGGTACGAGGGGGAAAAGTTGCTGAAGGCGACGCCTCCCTTGTCCTACGAGCCGGAAGACCTGAGGGGCGAGATCAAAGACCAAAGGAAGGTACTGGAAGAAAAGATCGCCCCCTACTTTCCCGGCGAGGCCCTTAAGGATGTGGTGGAATACGCCCGCATCCTGCAGCGCCCCCTGCTGTTGCGCGGCGAACCCGGCTCCGGGAAGACGCGCCTGGCACAGGCCGTCGCCTACGAACTGTATGGGAAGGATTACCGCAGGAAGTACTTTGAGTGGTACATCAAATCTACCACCAAAGCGCGGGACGGCCTGTACGCCTTTGACCACCTGGCCCGCCTGCGCGATGTGGAACTGGCCCGCCGCAAGGGCAACGGCGCGGAGGACAACCAGGAGGAAAACCTATTCAAATACCGGTCCTTCGGCCCTCTCGGAAAGGCTTTCCTCTCTT
>CAZAXA010000200.1:0-4753 GCA_964488965.1 uncultured Phaeodactylibacter sp.
GAGGCTATCTACATACCAAAAATGAGGATATCCTTTGATACCCCCGAAAATCTTTACATGGGATTATATGCTGACGCCATAGGGTCAGCATATACTGGCCACGCTTTTGGCGTGCGTCAGTATAATAGCATTCGTGGGATTACAACCTTTAAGTCTTGTCATTTTCTTCGTCCTTCTCTTCCGAAGGAACCCGCCAACTGCCGTTCATCATCGTTGACAATACAAATGTCTACAATAATTCAGGGCTTGTGAAGTACATTTCTACAATTTGCTGTGCTAAAATGCGCTCATCACTAAATTTTTAAACATTGTTTATCAATTGTTTGCAATAAAAAAATTGAATTCAACTGTACTTCATCTGGATTATTTTTTAAAAAATGTGTTCTTTCCTGAGTGTTTTTTTTTGAAAAAATCTTTCCTGAAATTTTCTACCAGGCACAACTTCAGGCCCCGGATCCAGGGAAAGCCATCCTTTTTCCACCCTTTTTCAACAGCAGGCTCTCTGTATTTCCAAAAATGAAGTTCCGTTCAATTCTCCTGGAAATGCATTCGTATGAAGAAAATTTCGTAATATTGTTTGGACGCCCTGAAAAAGATCCAAATACCACACCATGCTTAAACGATCCATATTTTACCTTTTTTTCCTGGTGATCGGCCAGGCGCCTGTATCAGCCCAGGAAGCCCCTCCTCCTTCACCGGAAGGCCCGGCAGCAGCCCGGGAAGCAGAAAAAACCACACAACTGGAATTTTACCCTTCCAATTCTATTATTATCCAGGGTTTGCTCCGTGAAAAAACTTCTTTCACGGCCTACCTGCTGATCACGAGCAACAGCCCGGCCAGCCTCGATGTCGGCGCCGTTTTGAAGGACGAAGCCCAGGGCCTGCTCCTGCCCTCCGCCAGCCTTATTCTGCCGGCTTCCCCGATCGTCGTGGAAGCGGGCAAACCCAAAGAAGTGCCTGTTACCGTAAGCAATGTAGAACAGGCAGGCCATTACAAAGGGCAATTGCAGTTTTCCCGGAAGGACGGCCAAAGCTGGAACCTGCCTATGGAAGTCCACCTCAGGGAACCCTGGGAGGCCGACATCTATGAGGAAGACAAAGCGCCGGTGATCAATACCGCCTCCGCTTCTATATTGAACGGTATGCTGCCCCGGAGAATCCGCCAGCCAGGCATCAACCTCCGGATCGACAACAAAGGGAGCAAAAACCTGGCCATCTCCAATATATCCCTGGCCTTGAAGGGAGAAAAAACCAATACCCCCTTCACCAGCCGCATTGTCAGCCTGGATTCTGCTACCCTGGGCCTGGAAATACCGCCCGAAGGGCTGGAAACATTGTGGTTCACCTTCCGGAAAGAACTGAACCAACTCCCGGCTGACAGTTATAAAGGCGAGATGCGCATTTATTTCAAGGGCTTTGAGGCTCCCTTATCCGCCAACGTCACCGTAAATAAGCGGATCGGCGCGTTAGGCGCCATACTTCTGCTCTTCCTGGGCATCGTCCTCGGCCGCTGGATAAAGGACCTCAACAAGGCCAAAGGGCAGTTGGAACTCATGGAACGCTTTGTCCCTCTTCGGGCAAAGGTGGATCAACTTACGGATACCATCGCCCAGAAACAGCTGCTGGATGAAGTGGAGGCTCTGGAGCAGGAGATCAATACCGTTTTCAGCGATGAGGCCAAGGCCGAAGTCGAAGGTAAATTTCCGCCAATAGAAAAAAAGATGGCCCAAATCCGGGAACTGGAGGCCCTGGCGGCCCGCCTGGAAGAGCGCATTGAGGAACTGGAACTCGATGAAGACCAGATCGAAACCATCCATCAGATGGCAGCCTCTAAGGTTCGCCTGGTTCGGGATACCGTGCTGGCCGGCCAGGAGGAAGAGGCCAAAGCGGCATTGGAAGGCCTCGCAAAATTCCTGGAAGACCCCACCGAGGGAAGGAGCAGAAGCGTTACCGGCGATGTCCTCAGCCTGCTCAATAAGTTTATGGAACCTATCCTCAAAAAGATATCTGAACCGGCAGTGGCTGAAGGCGGCGAAGAAAAGCAGCAGCCCGGCCAATTGCAAAGGGCCGTTTTCTGGCTGCTGAACTTCCTTTCCGGTGTGAAGGCCTCGGCCCGCCTGCGCTACGGCCTCATGCGGCCGGTGATCACCCTGGCCACTTTCGTCGTCATCCTCCTGCTGGGGTTCAATGAGATTTATATCAATGGTGGGGATACCTTCGGTTCGGAAGGCATTATGGACTATCTCAAACTGTTCCTCTGGGGCATCATTTCCGATGTATTCTCCCGTTCCCTGACGGACATCGAAGCTGTAAAGTCCTTTATGAAATAATAATTGCCCGAAAACGCGCCTTTTATGGATAAGACCGACAGAACAGATGATGCCCCTCTGCCCAGGCTCTACGCCGTATTGGCCGGCATCAACACATACCCGGGCCTGGAGAAAAAAAAACAACTGGAGGGTTGCCTCAATGACGTGGCCTTGATCCGGGAGCTACTGGAAAAGGATTACCTGCAATCCCGCTTCAGCGAAGTGGATATCCGTTGCCCTCTGCTCAATGAACAGGCTACGAAGGCCAATATCGCCGATGCCATTCAAACCCACCTGGGCAAGGCCGGCAAGGATGACTTTGCTTTCTTCTTTTACTCCGGCCACGGCATCCGGGAAGCCACCCATATCGAAGCTTTCCGGGAGGAGGAAGTCGACGCCAATATCGGCGGTATCCTCTGCTACGATTATAAAACGGGAGGGGTAAAGGACCCTGACGATACCGTCCTTTGCGACAAGGAATTCCGCTACCTCATCCGCAATATTGCCCACGATGAAGCCGGCGAACCCAAAGCACGGGTAGTTGCCATTTTCGATTGCTGCCACTCGGGTTCTCATACCCGCGCCGTCCCCCTGGAACAAGAGATTCCCGCCCGGGCCCGGCAGGTCTGCCGGGATGCCATCGGCAAACGGGAGTGGGAAGGTTACATTTTTCACCAGGACGAAGCCATAAAAAAGAAGGTGGCTGAAAAAAAGCCCCTGCAGGAAATCCTTCCCGAAGGGCAGCACATCATGATGGCCGCCTGCCTGGAAGTGGAGCTGGCCTGGGAAGCCGATACAAAGGTGGATGGCCAAAGCAACGGCGCCTTCACCCAGGCGCTGACGGAAGTGCTGCACCAGCACCAGGGCAATATCACCTACCACGGCCTGCACACCCGCGTACTCAACCGCCTGCGCCTCTTCTTCCAGAAGGGCAGCTTAGTGGATAAGCGGCAAACACCGCAGTTTTACATCAACTCCAGCCAGCCGGGCGACCGTTATAAACTCTTCCTCACCGACAAACGCGCCAGCCAGCTATCGGAATGCGCCGTCGAACACAACGCGGCGGAAAAGGAGTGGCGCCTGAGCATGGGAGCGCTGCACGGTGTGCCGCCCAATGCCGGAGAGGAAGGGGTTAAAGCCTTCGTCTTTCCGAAGGCCGATAAAGGCCGCCGGCAGGAAACCTCCATACTGCAGGTATTCCCCATGCATTCCACCATTGCTTTTCCCGAAGGGCTGCAGCCTTCCGAAGGGCCGTTCCTCGGCGAAGTGGAAGGGCTGCTTCTGCCCAACCTGCAGATTTTCCTGGCCGGGGAAGAAGAAGGCCGGGAACTGGCCAGGGAGCAACTGGAGCAATACCTGGCCGAAGCGGAATGGAAGTTTTTCCGGTTTGCCGATGAAGAAGAGGAAGCTGATTACGTGCTTCACGCCGCCGACGGCAAACTATGGCTGAACCTGCCCTTCCAGCAGGAAGTTCCATTGCTGAGGGCCGTGCTTTACAAAACCAGTGCCGGCGCATTGCTGCCGGATAATATGGAAGAGGCCTTCTTCAACCTCAACCAGATCGCACAGTGGGCTTTCCTGAAGAACGTCAACTACCTTTCCCTGGAAGGCGCCTCCTCCCCGGAAGAGGAAACGGCGGCCACCGCCTTCGACTTCAGGATTTACCAGTATACAGGCGGCGGCGAGGAAAAGCTGCTTTTCCCCAAAGGCAACCAGCTTACCTTCGAGCTCACGGAGGAGCAACCCCATGCCTGGCTGCGCTTTGAAGTGGAGAACCGCAGCCGCCATATGCTGTATGCCAGCCTGGTGTTCATGTCTTTTGATTTCGGCTTTTATTCCGGCAAGCACTACTTCCTGGAAAGGGCGACGGCGCCGGTCGACAGGGGAGAAACGAGCCGTTCCCGGCGCCTTTCCAGCAAACCGCAGCCCGACGGCTGCCCTCCCGGCAAAACCTATATCAAGTTCGGGATAGACAACTTTACCCGGCGCTACAACCTGCAGAGCGAAGCCTGCTTTCTGAAACTGCTGGTGAGCAAAACGAGCTTCGACCTTTCCTCCCTGCACATGGATCCGCTGCCTAATTCCCTGCAGCAGCCGGAAAGGGGCAAAGGGCTGATGAGCCGAAAAAAAGAGAAAGAAAAACCGGCGAAAAAGGAACCGGAATTCCACTGGGAAATCCGGACGCTGGAGATACACCTGGCAAACCCCCGGTATCAGGCGGTAAATGCCTGACGAACCTTTTTCAAAAAACAAATGCCCATATCATGGCCGCTAAAAAACAATCCGCTTTACCGGACCTCTACGCCTTACTGGTAGGTATCAACCAATACCCTCATCTGCCCGCCGAAAACCAACTGGAAGGCTGCCTCAACGATGTGGAACTGATGCGCAGCCTGCTGAAGGAAAATTTCATGAAGGCGAAGTTCCGCAACATACACCTCCTG
>CAZAXA010000200.1:4763-10439 GCA_964488965.1 uncultured Phaeodactylibacter sp.
ACAACGCTACCAGGGACAACATCATCAAAGCCTTCCGTGGCCATCTTGGCAAAGCGAAAAAGGGAGATTTCGCCCTCTTCTATTTTTCGGGCCACGGCATCCGGGAGAAGACGAGCATTAAGGCTTTTCAGGAAGAAGAGATCGACGACAATATCGGCGGCATTATCTGTACGGACTTTCGCGCCCGGGGAAAAAAAGACCCCGATGATACCGTATTATGTGACAAGGAATTCCGCTACCTCATCCGGGAGGTGGCCGAAGATAAGAACGGGAACTCAAAGGCTAATGTCATCGCCCTGTTCGACTGCTGCCATTCGGGTTCCAATACCCGCTCCGCGCTAACGGAAAAGATACCCGCCAGGGCCCGGCAGGTCATGCGCCAGGCCCTTCCGGAAAGAAGCTGGGAAGGCTTCCTCTTTCACGGCCAGCCGGGCCTGCGGCAAATGGCGAAAGAGGGAGCGTTACTGGACGAAATCCTTCCCCAGGGGCAACACATCATGATGGCCGCCTGCCTGGAGGTAGAACTGGCCTGGGAAGCAGGCGCCGCCCAGAGCAATGGGGCCTTCACCCAGGCGCTCACCGATGTGGTCAAACAACACCAGGGGGATATCACCTACCACGACCTGCACACCCGCATCCTCAACCGCCTGCGCTTTTACCATCAGGAAGGCAGCTACCGCGACCAGCGGCAAACGCCCCAGTTCTACATCAACACCGCACAGCCCAGCGACCGCTACAAGGTTTTCCTGTCCAGCCAGCGGGCCAGCCAAACGGGCGACTGCATCCTGGAATACAACTCCTCCGAAAAGGAATGGCGCATCGGCCTGGGCGCCCTGCACGGCGTACCGCCGGATGCGAAGAAGCAGGGCGTAGCCGCCACTGTCTTTCCCCACAAAGACCGCAAGAAGCGCAGGGAAGCCAGAATACTAAAGGTGTACCCCATGCATTCGGTAGTAGAATTCCCGGCAGGGCTGGACCAGTCGGAAGGCCCTTTCCTGGGCAATGTGGAGGGCCTGGCCATCCCCAAACAACAGGTATTCCTCTCCGGGGAGAAGGAAGGGGTGGAACTTGCCCGTAAAGAATTGACCAAGCTGCTGGCCGGCGCCAAAAGGCAGCTCTTTGAACTGGCCGACAAAGAAGACAAGGCCGACTATGTGCTGTACGCCAAAGGCGGGACATTTGGTTATTACCTCCCCTTCGAACCCGCCCGGCCCCTCATCCGGGCGACGCCCTATCTCAGCTCTGCCGGCAAGCCGGACGCGGCCAGGATCGAAGAAGTGTTCAACAACTTCAACCAGATTTCGGAGTGGTCCTTCCTGAAAAACCTCAATCATTTCTCTGCAGGAGTGCCCGTTGAACTGAAAAGCAAGGCCAGCATGTACCCCATCGAGCTGCGGCTGTTCGAATACATCGGCAATGGCAAAGAACGGCGGGTCAAACCGGCGGACAACAAGTTCACTTTCGAGCTAAGCGAGGATAAGCCCCACATCTGGATCCGCTTCGAGCTGGAAAACTACAGCCCGGAACTCCTGCACACCAGCCTGGTCTACATGCCCTACAACTTCGGCTTCCTGGCTGACGAGAAGGCCTGCTTCCTGCGGGCCCCGCAGCTGGTCATCCAGAAAAACGAAAAGGCCTACTCCCGGAAGTTCGGCAGCCAGCAACCGCCGGACAACGATAACGGCAAAGACTATCTGCGGTTGAAGGCAGACCAGTACACGCGGGACTATAACCTGCAGGTGGAGCAGAACTTCGTCAAGTTCCTGAGCAGTAAAACGCCCTTTGAGGTCAAAGCCCTGCATATGGAGCCGCTGCCTCTCCCGGATGAGGAAGTAAAAAAAACCAGGGGCATTGATACGGATGATGCCGAGCCGGCCATGCCGCCATTCGAGTGGGAGGTGAGGACATACGAGCTGATCATCAGTAATCCGGAATATGTGCCGGGGGGGTGAGGGACTTTCCTTATCTTTGCCTTCTCAAACCGAAAGGCAGCCATGGCAAAAACCATCGTATCCTACAACGTTAACGGCATCCGGGCAGCGCTGAGCAAAGGGCTGTTAGACTGGATAAAAGCCAACGATATTGACATTTTCTGTGTGCAGGAGACCAAAGCGCAACCGGAGCAGGTGGAAGAACGGAAGGAACTCGCCTCCCTGGGGTACGAGCAGCACTGGCATTCTGCCGAGAAAAAGGGATATAGCGGGGTGGCCACCTTCAGCCGCATCGCGCCGGACGATGTCATATCCGGTTGCGGCATCGGGAAATATGACCGGGAAGGGCGCATCCTGCGCACAGACTACGGCGACTGGTCCGTGCTGAACTGCTACTTTCCCTCCGGCACTACAGGAGATGAACGGCAGGCCTTCAAAATGGAATTCCTGGACGATTTTCACCGCTGGGTTAAAGAACTGCGCCGGGAGAGGCCCAGGCTCATCATCGTCGGAGATTACAATATTGCCCATACCGAGATCGACATCCACGACCCCGTACGGAACAAGAATACCTCCGGCTTCCTGCCCGAAGAACGGGAGTGGATGAGCCGGTGGTTCAACAACGGCTTCGTCGATGCCTTTCGCTATCTCAACCCGGAGAAGGTGGAATACAGCTGGTGGAGCTTCCGCGCCCGCGCCCGCGAGAACAACAAGGGCTGGCGCATCGATTACCAGTCCGTTACTGAAAATCTTAAAGAAAAACTGCTGGAATCCTATCAGATGACGGAAGCGGCGCATTCGGATCATTGCCCGGTGTACCTTAAGATCGCACTTTAAATGGAAGTACTCATCAGGCAAGGCCATGTTTATTTTTGCACTGGGCAACGGTTTCGATATCATTGCCGTTGAAGAAAGAGAAGATGTTGCTGCCAACCGGATCTGGCTCAGGAAAGTCCTTTAAGAGAGCTGTTCCGTTCCGGGCAGTTTGCTCCGAACCAGGAGCAACCCTGGCCTGCAATCAAAAAACAATCATACATGAACCGGTTTTTACTTGTACTGTTACTCGCTCTTCTGGCATATTTTCCGCTCACGGCGCAGGAATTCTCCGGCGGTTTCCGGGCGGGCATCAATTTTGCTACGATCAGGGGGCCGCTGGAAATGAGCGGCAGCGGCAACGATCTGGAAGAGTACAAATTCTCCAATGGCTTCCATGTGGGCGCTACCTCCAATTTGTTTTTTAATGATTATTTCGGACTGCGGGCCGAGTTGCTGTACTCCCAGAAAGGAGCCGATTACAATTACGACGGCGAATCTTTCTGGGTATTTTACACTGCGGATGACCAGCCTATCTATGCCACCGGAAGCCGGTCTACCTCGCTGTCTATCACCAACTCCTATTTCGATATCCCTCTTATGGCCGTGGGCCGCTACGGCAGGGTAGAACTATCCGGCGGGCTCAACCTGGGCATCCTGATATCGTCCCGCGGCTCCGGCGAGCTGTCCTTCAGCGGGCAGACCGCCGCCGGCTCTGCTGTCGACCCCTTCACCATCGCCCTGGAATTCAACTACTTTGACGATGCGTTCCAACGTACGGATATCAACGACGTGGAGACCCGGAATATCGACGGCAAAATCGTAGAAATCCCCAAAACCCTGACCGCCAACTTCCAGGAACTCGAAGGCGACCAGAAGCTGTTCAACACCATCGACCTCGGCCTGATAGGAGGCCTGGCCTTCTTCCTCAACCAGGGGCTCTACGTCGGCCTGCGGGTGAACTACGGGCTGTCCGACCTCACCAAAACAGAACGCGACGCCTCCCGCAAGGAACTCGATGACAGCAACAACCTCATCTTCCGGGACGATAAGGACCGCAACCTGACGCTGCAGGCGTCGGTAGGGTTTAGCTTCTAAACAACAGGGTTAACAGGATGTGAAAGGACAGGATTAACAGGATTAACAGGTTTACGGCCGGGTATGCTAACCGGCCTTTCTCTTTCCCCCTATTGTCCATTTCCTGCCTGTTCATCCTGTAAATCCTGGCTGCTATTCACCGCCCCTCCTGTCTCTACGCCCTTCCCGGCCATAAAAAATTTGCCTTTTTTTCCCGCCTCCCTCTTGCGCAATACATGCAAAGCTTTTACTTTTGTGAAAAATTACCCATTTGGGTAAAATAATAATGAAAGAAGCATCCACTGAAGAAAAAATAATGAACGCTGCCCGGGAAGTCTTCACCCGAAAGGGCTTCGCTGCGGCCCGCATGCAGGAGATCGCAGATGTAGCGGGCATCAATAAGGGGTTGCTTCACTACTATTTCCGCAATAAGAACAAGCTTTTCCACGCCGTTTTCTACGAAGCATTCGGCCAGTTTGCCCTGCGCATCAATGAAGTATTTGGGGCAGATATGCCGCTTTTTGAGAAGATCGAGGCCTTCGTAGAGCAGTATATGGACACCCTGATCGCCAACCCGGCCCTGCCGTCTTTCGTGATCAATGAGCTCAACCAAAATGGAGAGGCTTTTGTGAAAGAACTCATGAGCAGTAAGAACAAGCCCAACCCGCTACCGCTGATCGGGCAGATACAGATGGAAGTACAGGCCGGCCGGATACGGGAAGTCAACCCTTTCCACCTGGTACTGAACATGCTTTCCCTGTGCGCTTTCCCCTTTATTGCCCGGCCCCTGTTCCAGAGTATTGCCCAGGTAGACAATGAGGCTTACCTGAAACTGATGGAAAACCGCAAACAGGAGATCATCGCCTTTATACACCACGCCATCCGGGCCTAGGGTTTTACCCGTTTGGATAAATTTTCGAAAACAATGAGAAGAATACGCTCTTTTTTAGCCCTGCTGGCCATCCCTGCCCTGGGAATTACCCAAACGGCTAAAATTTCGCTGGCCGATTGCTACCAAAAGGCGCGCGCCCACTACCCCCTTTACAGCCAGCCTGCCTTGTTGGAACAGGCCAATGCCGTGCAGTTGGAGCGCATCCAGAAGGAGCGCCTGCCGGAGATCAGTTGGAACGCCCAGGCCAGCCTGCAGTCGGAAGTGGTGGAGTTCCCTTTCCAGTTGCCGCTACCACCGGGAGAAAAGGCGCTCGACCTGCCGCTGTACCGCATCCAAACCACGGCCGACCTGCAGTACACCATCTACGACGGAGGCCTTAACATAGCGCGGCAAAAAATTGAAAGGGCCCAGCTCGCCGCTGAGGTGCAGCAGGTGCTGGTAGAACTCGACAAGCTGAAGCCACAGGTGAATCAGTACGCCTTCGGCATACTGATGCAGCGGGAGCGGATCGGCATACTGCGCAATAACCAGGCCACGCTGGAGGAAAAGGTAAAAGCCCTGGACGCCGGCCGGCGCCATGGCGTGATCCTGCCTGCCGACATCGACAAACTGCGCGTGGAAATCCTCCGCCTGCAAACCGAGATCGAGCAGGCGGAAGGGGCGATCCGCGGCCTGACGGCCAGCCTGAGCGCACTGATCGGTGAGCCGCTGTCCACTGAAGTCGAACTCATTTTGCCAGAGATGGAAGCCGCGCTGGCGGCCGGAATGGAAATACAGCGCCCGGAGCTGCAGCTCTTTCAATACCAGAAGGAGAGCATTCTGGCCCGGGAAGACATGATCAGCGCCGCCCGCCGGCCCAGGGCCGGCGCCTTCCTGCAGGCGGGCCTGGGCGCCCCTAACCCTCTGAATTTCTTCGACGAAAGCCTCAGCCCCTTCGCTATGGGCGGGGTGAAATTTTCCTGG
>CAZAXA010000201.1:0-10395 GCA_964488965.1 uncultured Phaeodactylibacter sp.
CCATGGCCAAGCTGTACGCCTCGGAAGTGGCCATGCGCCATACCATTGAAGCGGTGCAAATCCACGGCGGCTACGGCTATGTCAAGGAATACCATGTGGAGCGCCTGATGCGGGATGCCAAGATCACCCAAATCTACGAAGGCACTTCGGAGATACAGCGCATCGTGATCTCACGCGCCATTCTGGAAGGGCAGTTGTACCTGCCGGTCTTTGGAAGTTCGATGGAGGAGAAGGTGTAAGCGGGGGAGGTATATTGTTATATGGCTATATAACAATATAGTCTAGCAATATGAAAAGCCCTGCGAAAAAATACGCCAGGCAACATGCAACCTTCCCCCCTTTCCCCTGTCCCTTGTAGAGGAAGCTGAAGTCAAGGAAAATGCATGCGATAAAAAAATCACCCGCTGTTGAATACAACCACCTGAAATTGGATTACGCAAGCACACACCGAGACATTGTCGAAAAATGTAAGCGTGGTAACCGGAGGGCCCAGTTCGAGCTTTACCGCTTATATTCCAAGGCTATGTATAACGTGTGCCTGCGGATGTCCCGCAATGAGCAGGACGCTGAGGACCTGCTGCAGAATTCCTTTGTCGATGTGTTCACCAAGCTCCACACTTTCAGATATCAGTCGTCGGTGGGAGCATGGATCAAACGCATCACCGTGAATAACTGCATCAACCACCTCAAGCGAAACCGCCTGTTCTTTGAGGAACTGGAAGAACGGCACGCTGAAACCCCTTCAAAAGAGGAAGGGGAAGCGGAAAGCTTCTCATCTGCCCTGCAGGTGGAAGCGGTTAAAGAGGCTATACAACTTCTTCCGGACGGCTACCGGGTAGTTTTCTCCCTGTACCTGCTGGAAGGTTATGACCACAAGGAGATCGCCGAAATCCTGGAGATTACGGAAGCTACTTCCAAATCGCAGTACAGCCGTGCCAAAAAAAAGCTTAAAGAATTATTACAGTCGCAGAAACTAACATCAAATTATTAGGACAATGCAGCGAGACCATCTCGAGCAGTTTATTCTTGACAAGCGGGAATCTTTTGAAAGCGCCACTCCCGGCTTGGAGGTGTGGGGAGAGATCAGCCAGGAGCTCGACCGCCGCAGATACCGGCGCCTCATCCTCTGGAAAGCAGGCCGCGCCGCCGCTGCGGTAGTTGCCTTGCTGGCATGCGGCGCCGTGATCGGGGTTTACCTTTTTGGCAACCAGATACGGCAGGCCGCCGCCTTGGAGAAGGTCGCACCGGAATACGCTCAGGTAGAGGAATATTATCAACAACAAATCCGCCAGAAATATCAGCAATTGGCCGCTTACCAGCGAGAAGCCTCTGTGGAAAAAGACCTGGCCCGGCTCGATGAGGTCATGCAGGAACTCCGGGAGGAACTGCTGGTGGCGCCCAAAGGGAAAGAAGAGCAGATCGTAGAAAACCTGATCCAGAGCTATCAGGCCAAGGTTGCCATCCTGGAACGCGTCCTGGAACGCCTTCAGTCCACCGATCCGGAGATGGAAAAACCAGCAAAAAATGGGGAAGTCAGCATTTAAAGGGATATTCCTTCTCCTGCTTTGGAGCGCGCTGGCCTTACCTCCGCAGGCGGGCTTCGGCCAGGAGTATTCCAGGGTCATTAAAAAGGAACTCGATATTTCTAAAGGCGGCGTCATCAGCCTGAACAACAAATACGGCAGCGTGGCCGTCGAAGGCTGGCAACAGCCGCGGGCAAAAGTGGAAGCCCGCATACTCGTCCGCGCTTCCGATGAGTCAAGCGCTCAGCGCGTATTCAGCCGCATCCGGGTGGCATTCGAAGAAGGCCCGGATTACGCCTCGGCAGCCACCGAGATCGACCCGCAGAAAAAGGAGTGGTGGTTCTGGAGTGAGAAGGAAGCGGATTATTCCATTTCCTATAAGGCTTATATCCCTTACGAGTGCGCGTTGATCGTAGAGAATAAGTACGGCGATGTAAGCATCGACAATATGGCAGGGCGTACCGAACTCAGCGTCCGCTACGGCAACCTCAGGGCGGACCAGCTGAGGGGCGATTCCAAAGTGACGCTCGAACATGGCATGGGTGTCATCGAAGAAGCGGACAGGCTGAAAGTATCTCTGCAGCAGGCCCGCCTCCGGTTGGAAAATGCCCGCCTGTTAGAGATCGACAGCCGGTACTCCCGCATATGGATCGACCAGGCTTCGGAAATACTCAGCCGGTCGAAATATGATACTTATGAAGTGGGGCAGGTGAACCGTTTCGTCAACGAAGGCAAGTTCGATAACATCGATATCGAAACGGCGGAGGAGGTACTGGTGAACAGCACTCTGATGGAACTCTACGTGGAAAGGGTAAATAAAAGCCTGGAGTTGCAGGCCGATAGCAGCGGGGTAAAGATAGCCTCCATCGGGCGCAATTTCAGGAACGTGGACATTGCCGGGAGCTTCACGAACTTTCGGCTGGGCATCGAAAACGGGGCCGCCTACCAACTGGACGCCGTGGCGGATTTCGCAGGTATTCAGTATCCCCGTTCTCTGAAGGTGATTTATGAAAAGGAAGCCGGCGCCAACCACGAAGTCAGAGGGCATGCCGGCACAGATAAAGCGCCCCGCCTGCTGAGGGCAAGGGTAAGTTACGGCGCCCTGAGAGTTGCTCAGGACTAACCGCTGGCCGCAAATAACTTTGGCTTCATACTAATCCAATTTTTACAAAATTGTACCGCCACTTCTGCAGAATAATGTTGCTGCTGAAGTGGCTTTTTTTTTGTCAAACCTTCCGAAGTCGGTATATTGGTCTCCATGAAAATACAATTCTGCGGAGCCGCACGGGAAGTAACCGGCAGCGCTCACCTCATCACTTTAGACGATGGATTCAAAATCCTGCTGGATTGCGGGCTCTACCAGGGAAGCTCCGAGGATATGTCGGAGTTCAATGAGCATTGGTACTTCAACCCTTCGGAGATCGACGTGCTCATCCTCTCCCATGCGCATATCGACCACAGCGGGCGCATCCCCAAGCTGGTGAGCGATGGCTTTAAGGGGGACATTCACTGCACCCATGCCACGCGCAACCTTTGCGCCATCATGCTGCTGGACAGCGCCAAAATCCAGGAGATGGACGTAAAGTACTACAACAAGCGGCAACTCAAACATGGCAATAAACACAACCTGAAGGAACCCCTTTATACCACCCGGGATGCAGAACTGGCATGGAACCTTTTCAACGGCCATGGCTACGGCCGCTGGTTCCGCATCAACGACAAGGTGGAAGTGCTCTTCCAGGACGCCGGGCACATCCTGGGCAGCGCCAGCGTCGCCCTGCGCATACAGGAAAAGGGCCGCACGGCTATGTTGGGCTTCACCGGCGACGTGGGCCGCCCCAACCGGCCTATTCTGCGCGACCCTGTAGCTATGCCGGAGGTAGATTACCTCATCTGCGAATCTACTTACGGCGACCGGGAGCACGAAGCCGCCCCCAATGAGCTGGAGCGCTTCCTGAAGATCATTATGCATACCTGCATCGAAAAACGGGGTAAGCTCATCATCCCGGCTTTCAGTGTCGGGCGAACCCAGGAGGTCGTCTATATGCTCGACCAACTGGAAAATGCAGGCAGGCTGCCCCGCATCCCGGTCTACGTCGACAGCCCCCTGGCCGTGAACGCTACCATGATCTTCGCCTCCCATCCCGAATGCTTCGACAGCGAGCTGAATGAATACCTGCTCACCGACGACAACCCCTTCGGTTTTAACTCTCTCACCTACGTCCGGGATGTGGAAATATCCAAAGAACTCAACTACTCCGGCGACCCCTGCATCATTATCAGTTCTTCCGGCATGATGAACGCCGGGAGGGTCAAGCACCATCTGTTCCACAATATTGAGAACCCCCGGAATACTTTCCTCATCGTTGGTTACTGTTCTCCGGGTACGCCGGGCGGCGCACTCCGGGATGGGGCCAGACAATTGAGGATATTTGGAGAAGAGAAGGCGGTAAATGCAGAAATTGAAGTGATGGATTCTTTCTCTGCTCACGCCGACCGTGATGAACTGGCCAAATTCATTGCCAACCAAAGGCAGGGGCTGAGAAAGCTCTTTCTCGTCCACGGAACCCTGGACCGCCAGGAGGCTTTCCGGAATTTGCTGCGGGAGAAGGGCTTCCATGACGTAGAAATCCCCGAACTCGGGCAGGAATTCGCCTTGTGAAGGCATTCGTTTTCCCGATAAACGGCCGGCATGAAATGCATGGGAATGTGTGGAAATGTGCAGGTTGCTTATCCAAGGAGATCATACCTTACTTCCGTCAGGAACAAGCCCTGAGGAGGGATGCTCCAGCTCTTCCCTAGCCGTTCCTGCCGCTCTAAAGCACGGCGTACTTCCTCCAGTGTCATTTTTCCCGTACCTACGTTCAGGCACATGCCGACGATGAGGCGCACCATGCCGCGCAGGAAGCGGTCGGAAGCGATATGGAACACCATTTTGCCATCGGCAGGCGAACCCTCCCATTCGGAACGGCGCAGGGCGCACCGCATGGTCTTAACGTCGGTATGGGTTTTGCAGAAAGGAAAAAATTCCCCGTAGTCCAGCAGGAGCTGCGCAGCTTCCTGCATCCTGCCCGTTTCCGGCAGCCGGGCAAAAGGATAGAAATAGCTGGTTTCCCGGCCAAAGGGGTTCTTTATGAAATCCAGGTGGTATTCGTAGGCGCGATGGGTGGCGTCGAAGCGGGCATGGGCGCCGGGCGCCACTTCGAAGATGCGGTAGATGGCGATATCGGGAGGCAGGAACTTGTTGATGCGGCGGAGGAATTCCCGGGGGAACTGCCCGCCGAAATCGAAGTGCATGAAGTACTGCCGGGCGTGTACACCGGTATCGGTCCGGCCGCAGCCCACTATCTCTATCGCCGTCCCAAGGATAGTGGAAAAGGCCGCCTCCAGTTGCTCCTGTACGCTGATCCTGCCCGGCTGCTTCTGCCAGCCGTAATATTGAGCGCCGTTGTAGGCCAGTTCGGCAAAATATCTCATAAACCATGTTCTATGCCAGGAGAAAATAACCGAAATTTATCTAAAATGGTTATCTATAGTAGCGATTAGAGATAATTTGTCGTATTTTCATAAATCAACAAGCGATAAAACTATGAGTACTAAAGCGGCGGCGGAAGTGATACCTGACTATCTGATCTACGAGGTGCTGGATGGCCAGCCTTTGTATTACAAGGGCTACCAGGAAGTATTAGCGGGCCGCCAAAAACTCGAAGACATCGTGGGGAGTAGCGGTTTGCAGTTTTTTATCCTTGAGTATTTCCTTCGGTTGATCGTTAAGGCCGATCCGGATGAAAACTACATTATCGGCAATAATGAAGCCGGGCTTCATTTGGAGGCGAAAAATAACTTAGCTAACGATATCGCGCTTTATTCCGGTACGGTGCTTACTCCGGATAAAATCACTCCTCAGTATGTTGATGTTCCCCCTGAAATGGTCATTGAAGTAGATTTGAAGATCGCTTTCGAGGGGCTAACTCCTCCCGATTATATCAATTTAAAGACCCAGAAATTATTGGACTTTGGGGTGAAGAAAGTGATCTGGGCCTTTACCAGGAGCAGGAAGGTCACCGTCGCTACCGAAGGCCAGCCCTGGATCACGGATAGCTGGGATAACTCCTTTGAATTGTTTAATGGAGTGGAATTCAACATTGGCGCCCACCTCAGGGAAAAAGGAGTAAACCTCGATCCAAAGGCCTCGTAACTTTTCCCGGCAGGCTTTGTTTTGAAACAATCGGATCCGACAATAAAAAGAACGCCTGTGGAATTTTTCCACAGGCGTTCTTTTATTTTCCTGTTGAGAATTAACCGATCACCGCATTGTCCTTGGCCATCGTTTTGGCATATATCAGGGCGGCGCCGGACAGCATGATGTCTTTCAGAAAATTGCCGGCATCGCCTTCCATCGCCGAATTCAGGTGGACGAGGAAGGCCGTGAGCAGCAGGAAAACGGCAAGCAGCACGGTGGCAAGCTTATCCATTTTGCCAATGATCATGCTGACTGCGCCCGCAACCAGGGCCGCTCCCGTCAGATATACCAGGATGGAACTGTTGAAGGCCATGCCTTTCATGTTTTCCGCATGCATGAAATGGAACAGGCCAAAAATAGCGAACGGGATCGCAAACAGGTACTTGCCAAGGTTTAATACAGCATTCATAATTCGTGATTTAGTTGGTTTTACTGTTCAGTTTTGCGTTCAATGTATATACAATATTAAGCCCAAGGTAAGAACTCTGTTTCAAATATAGCTACTTTATCAGGGAATCTTTTGGCATTTAACAACTTTTGCAATAGCATTAAAGGGTTTAACAAAATATTCGGTTATTAATTTTGTTTTGGAGGCAGTGGGGAGTTCATTCTGCAAAGGCGGCGGGATGCGAAAAAAAACCGCCTCTCAGCCGGGGGCCGGGAGGCGGTTTTTTTTCCGGGCAGACTCCACTACGCGGCGCGCAGTTGCTTGCTCAGTTTGCTGCGGCCGAGCTTTTCTTCAGCGTAGGCCCGGCTGATCTCGAAAGTCTTCACGTCGCGGGTGGAAGGCAGGTCGAACATGGCGTCGGTCATGATGGCCTCGCAGATGCTGCGCAGGCCGCGGGCGCCCAGTTTGAAGTCCAGTGCCTTTTCAGATATATAGTCGATAGCATCCTGGGTGAATTCCAGTTTGATGCCTTCCAGTTCGAACAATCTCTTGTATTGTTTCACCAGGGCGTTGCGCGGTTCGATGAGGATGCGCTTGAGCGCTTCCAGGTCGAGCGGTTCGAGGTAAGCCAGTACGGGAAGCCTGCCGATGAGCTCGGGAATGAGGCCGTAGGCTTTCAGGTCCTGGTGGCTTATGTACTGCAGGAGGTTATCCCGGTCGATCGTCAGGGCCTCTTCGGACTTAAAACCGATGACCTGCGTATTTACCCGGCGGGCGATGATCTTTTCGATGCCGTCGAAAGCGCCGCCGCAGATGAAGAGGATATTGCTGGTATTGATCTTGACGAGTTTCTGTTCCGGATGTTTGCGGCCGCCCTGGGGGGGCACGTTGACATCCGTCCCTTCCAGCATTTTGAGCATGGCCTGCTGGACGCCCTCGCCGGAAACGTCGCGGGTGATGGAAGGGTTATCGCTTTTCCGGGAGATTTTGTCGATCTCGTCGATGTAGACGATGCCTCGTTCCGCCGCGTTCACATCGTAGTCGCAAACCTGCAGCAGGCGGCTCAGGATGCTTTCCACATCTTCGCCTACGTAGCCGGCCTCGGTAAATACGGTCGCATCGACAATAGCGAAGGGGACATTGAGAAATTTGGCGATCGTTTTGGCCAGCAGGGTCTTGCCGGTTCCGGTCTGGCCTACGAAAATGATGTTGGACTTTTCGATCTCGATCTCATCATGGCGGGGCTGGCGCAGCCGTTTGTAGTGGTTATAAACGGCCACGGAGAGGAACTTTTTGGCCTCATCCTGGCCAATGACATATTGGTCGAGATGAGTTTTGATCTCCTTGGGGGTGATCTTGTCAGGAAGGAGGAAGTCCTTCTTATCTTCTTCCTTACGCTTGCCGCCGTAGAGCTCTTCTTCTATGATCTCTCCTGCCTGTTCTACACAAACCTCACAGATATGGCCATCGATCCCGGCGATCAGGATCAGGGCCTCGGACTTATCGCGGCCGCAAAAAGAACAGCGGTAACTTTGCTTACTCCTTCGCATCATAGGCTTTTTTTTCTTAAGGCGAAGGCCCGGCCATTATTGCAGTGGCCGGGGCCTTCGGCAAACTTTATTCTGCTTTCTTCGGATTGTTCCGGTCGAGGACTTCGTCGATCAGGCCATATTCTTTAGCCTGGTTGGCGGTCATCCAGTTGTCCCTGTCACAATCTTCTTCGATCTTCTCAAAGGGCTGGCCAGTATGGGAAGCAAGGATGCTGTAAAGCTGCTTCTGCATATCCTTAATGAGCTTGTAGGAAATCTCCATGTCGGAAACCTGCCCTTGCATGCCGCCCAGCGGCTGATGGATCATCACCCGGCTGTGGTAGAGGCAGGTGCGCTTACCCTTTGCCCCCGCCGAAAGCAGGACAGCCCCCATAGACGCTGCCAGGCCCGTACAGATGGTATTGACATCGGGAGCGACATACTGCATTGTGTCATAGATGCCCAGGCCTGCGATCACCGAGCCCCCGGGGCTGTTGATGAACATCTGAACATCGCGTTTGGGGTCGTCGGATTCCAGGAACAGCAACTGGGCCTGGATCACATTGGCTACGTAGTCGTTCACCGGCACGCCCATGAAAATGATGCGGTCCATCATCAGGCGGGAGAATACGTCCATAGGGAAGACGTTCTTGATCCGTTCATCGATGATGGCGGTGGTGAAATTGTGAACGTTGGGTACAAAAGACGGGGTTGCCGAGTGGATGTATTTTTCGAGATGCATGCTGCTCATGCCGAGGTGGCCGGTAGCATACTTCATGAATTCGTCTTTGTGAAACATGCGTTTAATGCTTTTGTGTAATTAGGAATGCTCGTCCTGCTTAGATTGATTATCTGTATAACAAATCGGCCGTGGGGGGGTTGAATGCCCTCGGATTTTTATTCTTCCTCCTCATGGGCTCTGCTTGCCCGGGCGGCGGCGCGGGCCTTGGCCACCTCTTCTTCGAATTCCTTCAGGCTCACCTTTTTGGATTTCAGTTCCACCTCTGCCAACAGCGCTTCATAAAGTTTATCGTTGAGAGCCTGGTCGTAGGCGCGCTCCGCCTGCTTTTCGTCCTGCATCAGCCGCAGGGCGGTGTTCTCTATTACCTGTTCCATGCCGGGTTCCACCGCGCCGCCGAAATAGCCGCGTATCTGGTTCCTGAGTTTTTCGAGGATTTCGCTTTGGCCAATATTGATATTGAAGTGTTTGACCAGTTTGTTCTGGATGAGCGACCATTGCAGGTTTTTGGCGAAGGCAGCATATTCTTTTTCCACGGTTTTATCCGAGAGTTTCTCGTTAGCCGTTTTCATCCAGCGCTTGAGAAAGCTGTCGGGAAAGTCCAGGGGGTTCTGTTCCATCAGGCTTTCCTGAATATCGCGGAGGAGCAACGCTTCCGACTGGCTGTTGTATTGCCTCCCGATATGTTCGCGTATGCGGGCGCGGGCCTGTTCCTCGCTGCTCACTTCCCCTTCGCCGAAAAGTTTGTCGAAGAACTCCTGGTCCATTTCTGCCGGGATGATGCGGCTGGCTTCGGTAACCGTCACCTCATATTCCCGGCCCACTTCCCGGCTATCTCCATCGGGGAGGTTGAGGAAATAGTTGCGCACGTACTTCTCATCCTTGCCGGCTTCCAGTTCGAAGAGGTTGAACCGGAAGGTATCCCCTTTTTTCCCGGCCAGCAGTTGCGCTTTGGCCGCTTCATCGGCAATGGAACTCACCAGGATGCTGAACTCCGTTTCCAGGCCGCCCTCTTTGGCCTCCTCCCCATCCAGTTCCCTGGCGAAAAGTTTGAGAATGTCGTTTTCCCGGATATCCTCTTCGGCAAACTGGCGTTCGCCCTGGGCCTTGCGGGCGGCCTCCAGTTCTTCATCGATCATTTCATCGGTGATCTCCAACTCTATTTTCTCAAAGGGGGTGTCCTTGCCGATGCCTTTGAGCTCGAACTCGGGGGCCAGGCCCAGGTCGAATTTAAAGCTATAGTCGCTCAATTCCCGGGGTTCGAAATTGACGGGTTCCTGGCTTTCCGAGGGGAGGGGTTGCCCCAGAAGCTTTACGCCTTCATTTTTGAGGTAGTCATTTAGCTCGTTCTGAAGCATTTGGTTGATCACATCCACCAGAACAGACTTGCCGTACATCTTTTTCAGTACACTGATAGGCATTTTCCCTTTGCGGAAGCCTTTCATATGGGCCTGCTTCTGGTATTTGCTCAGCTCGGATTCGAACCTGGATTCATAATCCGCTTTTTCGAACGTTACCGTGAGGGTGGCATTCAAATTGTCAATATCTTCTCTGACAACTTTTGGCATAGCGCTTTGCTTATTAAGTTTATAAGGATATTTTGCAAATGCTCCGGAGAGAGGAATAGAGAGTCGGCCCTTCCGGAGGGTTCGGAGCGTGGCAGTCGTAATGAGCAGAGGGCCAGGCCTTGTCGTTATCGGCCAACCGGCCCCGAAGAAAAAATGTTCTTATTCAATACAAGCCGGATGCCAGCCTGGTTTAACCTGCTGGCAAAGCAGCATATCCGATCGCCGGCCCGTTACCGTAGAAGCGGCCTTGTGCCGGCTCTCGTTGCTGATTTTTGTTTTCAGCGAAAGAAGATGTTCCTGTGGGTAGAAGGGCCTCCCGTCCTGGCCAGGCCGGGCTACTTCGCCAGGAGGGGGCAAACTTTCTCCGGGAGCCGAATCCCTGGCGAAAGCTTCCCGCTCCCTCCA
>CAZAXA010000202.1:0-10363 GCA_964488965.1 uncultured Phaeodactylibacter sp.
TATATTCCCGCTTCTCGTGCATAAACTCATAAAGTGAGGAGAATCATTATAATACAAAGCTGAGGTTATGCACCCTGCCCCTTGGGCGCGGTGGCCTTCCAATTCGGTTTGCAATCTTTCAAAATACGGCGTAATTTCGTTTTTTCAGGCTGCATAATTAATATTTGTGTTTTGTTGGTCTATCTCACAAATATATGCAGCCTTTTTTATAACATCATGTTTGTGAAAAAGCCGTTGGATCAGAAGTAGCCGGACAGATTTAAACCTGGCTGCTTACATCTGTTGCATCAATAAAAATACCACTATGCAAAATCCTACTTCCCGCAGAAAATTCCTGGCCTCGCTGGGGATGCTCGCCGCCGGCAGTGTGTTTCCCGCTTCGGCCTTCAGCTTAAGCCCGTATGGTAAAAAGTTGAGAGTGGCCATAGTGGGCGTCGGCATCCGCGGCGCCGGTTTCTGGGGCAGGCGGCTGGTGGAGCATTACTCCGACTTACTGGAGTTTGCCGGCCTGAGCGATATCAACCCCGGCCGGCTGGCATTTGCTGCTTCTTACATGGGGGTGGATTGCCCCACTTTCTTGGATTTTGATGAGATGCTGGCCAAGGCCCGGCCGGACCTGCTGATCGTAGCCACTATGGACAGCACCCACCACGAATTTATCATCAAGGGGCTGGACTTCGGCTGCGATGTGCTGACGGAAAAGCCTCTGACTACCGATGAACACAAGTGCCAGGCCATACTCGATGCTGAAAGGCGTTCCCAAAAGAACCTGATCGTGGGCTTCAACTACCGCTGGAGCCCCTACACCACAAGGATCAAGGAACTACTGGCCGATAATGCCATAGGAAAGATAACCTCTGTCGATTTTAACTGGTACCTGAACACCTATCACGGCGCCTCTTACTTCCGCCGCTGGCATGGCCTGCGCCAGTACGGCGGCACCCTGTGGGTACACAAGGCCACCCACCACTTCGACCTGCTTAACTGGTGGCTGGATTCCGACCCGGAAGAGGTCTTCGCTTATGGCGCCCTCGAACATTACGGCAGCAACGGGCCATTCCGGGGCGCCAATTGCCGAACCTGCCCTCATAGCAAAGATTGTAAATTTTACTGGGATATCACCACGGACGAACATTTGATGAACCTCTATGTCAAAAACGAACGCCATGACGGCTACATTCGCGACAACTGCCTGTTCCGCCATGAGATCAATATCTACGACAAAATGTCCGCTCAGATCAAATATGCCAACGGTGTGGCCGTCAACTATTCTCTGACGACTTATTCTCCCTTCGAAGGCTGGCGCATCGCCTTCAACGGTATGGAGGGCCGCATTGAAGCCTGGCTCGACATCCCCTGGCTGGAAAAAACCGATGTCAGCCAGGCCGAACTACACGCCCGGGAGATGGCCCAGTCCGGCGGGGAAGAGCAGGCTCACAGGCCTGTTATCGTGCATCGGAACTGGAAGGATTACGAAAGCCTGAAGGTTCCCTTCGAACGCAGCGGCCATGGCGGGGGAGATGAACGCCTGCAGGATAAAATCTTCCGCAACCCCGAAAATCCCGACCCGCTGCGGCATACCGCCGGCCTGCGCGACGGGGCCATGTCCATACTCATCGGCATTGCTGCCCGCAAGAGCATCGAGTCCGGCGAGCCGGTCCGCATTGCTGAACTGACAGACCTGGAGCCGAGGGCGAAGAGGTTGTGAGGGTCCTGCCATAAAAACAAAACGCAAACAAGCGCTTATAAAATAACCAGAACTGATCCATGCAGGGCATTATCTGCCAGCAACCTGGCAAACTCGTCTTTCAGGAGTACGCTATACCCGTTGCCCGGGCCGGGGAAGCGCTGCTCCGCGTTCGCCGGGTAGGCATTTGTGGCACTGACCTGCACGCCTATGCCGGCAGGCAGGCTTATTTTACCTATCCCCGCATCCTGGGGCATGAGCTGGCGGCCGAGGTGGTTTCCGTCCCGGAAAACAGCCATGGCATCCGGGAAGGCGATGCGGTGGCCATCATTCCATACCGCCATTGCGGGGCCTGCAGCGCCTGCCGGAGAGGGCTCGCCAATTGCTGCTCCAACCTCAGGGTATTCGGCGTTCACGAGGACGGAGGCATGCGGCAGCATTTCACTTACCCGGCCAGCCTGCTGCTGAAAGAGGAAGGGCTGGGTTTGGATGAGCTGGCATTGCTGGAGCCGCTGGCCATTGGCGCCCATGCGGTACGGCGGGCTGGGGTGGAAGCCGGCGAGCTCGTACTGGTTATCGGGGCGGGGCCCATTGGCACGGGCATCATGAAGATCGCTCAATTGTCCGGCGCGGAGGTCATCGCTCTGGATGTCAACCCCGGCCGCCTTGCTTTCTGTGAAAAAGCTTTGGGTGTGCGGCATACCGTCAGGGCCGGCGGGGATGCCCGCCAGAGCCTCCTCAGAGCCGGCGGCGGCGAGCTGCCCACCGTTGTTTTTGACGCTACCGGCAACCGGCAGGCTCTGGAGTCGGGAGTGGATTTTATGGCTCACGGCGGCCGTTATGCCCTGGTTGGCTTGTCAAAAGGCAAACTGTCGTTTCACCATCCCAGCATACATGCCAGGGAGGCGTCCCTGCTTTGCAGCCGCAACGCCACCCGTACCGATTTCGGCCGTGCGGCCGCCATACTGCGGCAAAAGGAATTTCCTTCAGAAGCCTACATCTCCCTGAGGGCCTCTTTCGGAGAAATTCCGGGTGCTTTCGCCAGCTGGGGCCGCCCGGAAGCAGGCCTGCTCAAAGTGATGACCATCTGGTAAACAGGAAACCCATGATAATTGATACACATCAGCACTTCTGGAAGTATGATCCGGTACGGGATGCCTGGATCGACGACAGTATGGCCCTATTGAAGAGGGATTTCCTGCCCGAAGAACTAAAGGGCACGCTATCCGCAAACGCGGTGGATGGATGTATTTCCGTTCAGGCCGGCCAATCCGAAGCCGAAACCCTCTTCCTGCTGGAACTGGCTGAGCAATACGGCTTTATTAAAGGGGTGGTTGGATGGGTGGATTTGCGTTCCGGCGACATAGAAGAGCGGTTGGAATACTTCTCCCGTTTTCCAAAGCTAAAGGGTTTCCGGCATATCGTACAGGCCGAGCCGGATGTCAACTTCATGCTTCGCAAACCATTTATGCAGGGAATAGGCTTACTGGAAAAATACGGGTTCACTTACGATATTCTCATCTTTCCTCATCAGCTGGGCGCCGCCCTGGAGCTGACGCGTTCGTTCCCCCGGCAGCGATTTGTCATCGACCACCTGGCAAAGCCCTACATCAGGGATGGCTTTTTCGGCGGCTGGGCCGTGCTCATGGCCGAGTTGGGCAAGCTGGACAATGTGTGGTGCAAACTGTCGGGGATGGTAACGGAGGCCGACTGGCAATATTGGACGCCGGAGGATTTCAGGCCTTATCTGGCCCATGTCTTTGAATCCTTTGGCGCCGGCCGGCTGATGTACGGCTCCGATTGGCCGGTCTGCCTGCTGGGGGGTAGCTATAAAGCGGTGAAAGGTATCCTGGAGGAGCATCTGCAAGGTTTTTCCGGGGACGAAAAAGACAAAATATGGGGTGATAACGCCATGGAATTTTATGATCTAAGCCTTTGAGTTATGGATTTGCAACTAAAAGACAAGGTATTCATCGTTTCAGGGGGTTCCAAAGGTATTGGCGAGGGCGTCGTGCGGGCACTGGCGGACGAGGGCGCCATCCCGGTGGCCGCTACCCGTTCGCCGGCGGCGACCGAAAGGCTGGCCGAAACGCTGAGGGCCGAAGGAAAAGAGTTCTTTTATTTTCTGGGAGAGCTGGAAGAAGAGGCCTTTTGTGAAAAGGTAATCCGGGAAACCGGCGCCCGTTACGGCAGGATCGACGGCATCGTCAACAATGCCGGCCTGAACGATGGCGTCGGCCTGGCAGGCGGCAGCCCGGCCCTGTTCCTGGCCTCCTTACAAAAAAACCTGGCGCACTACTACAGCCTGGTGCATTTTGCCTTACCTTACCTCATACAAAGCAAAGGAGCGGTGTTGAATATCAGTTCGAAAGTGGCGTTGACCGGGCAGGGAGGCACTTCCGCCTATGCTGCCGCCAAGGGCGCCCAACTGGCCCTGACGCGGGAATGGGCGGCCGAATTGCTGCCTTACGGCATCCGGGTCAACGCCATCCTGCCGGCCGAAGTGATGACCCCTCTTTACCGGAAGTGGCTGGACAGCACTTTCGAAGACCCCGCCGCCAGGGAAGCCGAAATATGCAGCAAAATCCCTCTGGAAAACCGCATGACCACAACGGAGGAAATAGCTGCCCTTGCCGTCTTTTTGCTGTCTGCCCGTTCGGGGCATACCACCGGCCAGTGGATGATCCCCGACGGAGGCTATGTGCATCTGGACCGGGCGCTGACCTGAGTTTTGCCTCAGATATCTTTTCAGGGCCACAAAGGTATTAGGATTACAGTAGACAACGATATGAAAAGAACACCCTTACTCCCTTTCATCCTCATCACCAGCCTCTTCCTGATGTGGGGGCTGGCCAACAACATGACCGACACGCTGCTGGCCGCTTTCAAGAAGATCAAAAGCATGACCGACGCCCAGACGTCGCTTATCCAGGTGGCCTTTTACGGGGCCTATTTCTGCCTGGCCCTGCCGGCTGCTATCCTGATCAAGAAGTACACTTATAAAACGGGCGTATTGGCAGGCCTGGGGCTGTTCATTGCCGGCGCCCTGCTGTTCTATCCGGCGAGCCAGACCATGGTTTACGGCCATTTCCTGGCAGCCTTATACATCCTGGCCGGAGGCTTGTCGATACTGGAAACTACCGCCAACCCATACATCATCGCCATGGGCCCTGAGGAGACGGCCACCCGGCGGCTCAACCTGGCGCAATCGTTCAACCCTATTGGTTCCATCACCGGCGTCATCCTGAGCAAAGTATTCATTCTTTCGCAGCTTAATGTGGCCAGCGCCGAAGAACGGGCAAACATGAACCCCACGGCCCTCAGGGCGATACAAGCAGAGGAACTGGACGCCGTTATGGGCCCTTATGTAGGCGTGGCCTTCCTGCTGATGGCCCTCTGGCTGGCCATCGCCCTGATTAAGATGCCCCGGGCTTCCGACGAGGGCCACGGGATCGATTATTCCGCCATATTCCGGCGGCTGCTCGGCCGGCGGCACTACGTATGGGGCGTTATCGCTCAGTTCTTCTACGTAGGGGCGCAGATCGGGGTATGGTCCTTTACCATTCGCTATGTCATGCAGGAACTGCAGCTGGACGAAGCCGGCGCCGCCTCTTATTACCTCGCCGCCCTGGTGGTTTTCACCCTTTCCCGTTTCATTTTTACCTGGCTGATGCGGTTTGTCGAGGCCCGCAGGCTGCTGGGGGGCGCCTCTGTTCTGGCTGCTCTTTGTACGCTGGCGGTGATCTTCGGCAGCGGATATCCTGCGGTTATTGCCCTGGTGGCCATATCGGCCTGCATGTCGCTGATGTTTCCCACCATTTTCGGCCTGGCGTCGGTTGGGCTGGGGCAGGATACCAAGATCGGCGGCTCCGGCCTGATCATGGCGATCCTGGGAGGGGCGGTGCTGACGGCCCTTCAGGGGCTGGTCTCCGATGCTACCGGGAGCATCCACCTGGCCTTTTTTGTTCCCCTGGTTTGCTTTGGCATAGTGGCGTATTATGGCTTTGGGGTGGCCAGGCGGCCGGTGTAGGCCGGCTCCCGTTTCCCTCCAACAATTTCCGGGCAAGAATCTACGTATTTCTCGTATTGATACGCAAAACCCTTAAACGAAAAATACGCTTTTCGGCGCTGTTATAAACTCTTTTTCCGCCCCCACCTTTGCTCTGCTTTTGGGCACGAAAAACCCTTGAAAACAGGGGGTTCAGAGGCGTGGAGGCAATGAGCGGCCTCCTTAAATCAAGTAGCATGCGTAACGAAAAGTTAAAACATATGACGGATGAGCAGTTGGCCATCCGCTTCCAGGCCGAAGGCGATAACATGGCCTTCGGCGAGTTATACCAGCGGCACTACTCCAAACTTTGCCACTATTGTTTTACCATTGTCCACAACTATGAAGAGGCTGCCGACCTGGCGCAGGACGCCTTCGCCAAAGCGGCGGAGAAGATCACGTGCCTGAAATCGCCGGCACTTTTTTCTTCCTGGCTTTTCCGCATCGCCCACAATGCCTGCATCGATAAGGCCAAAGACAAGCAACGCCATCAAATGATCCCGGCGGACGGCCCATACCAGTTTGCTGATGAAGAATTTGACCTGGACACCGCCCTGGCCAGGGAAGATGCGATCGACCGTATAAGCCTGCTGGTGCAGCAGCTCTCCCCTGAAGCGCGCACCCTTCTGCTTGCCAAATACTGCGAAGGCCGTTCTATCCAGGAGTTGACTCAACTGTGGGGCATTTCGGAGAGTGCTGTAAAGATGCGCCTTGCCCGTGCCCGCAGCCGGGTGCTCAACCTGTACAAGAGCCCGCGGGTAGCCAGCTGATAATCATTTCTAACTGCAGCTGTTGCATCATGAAAAAACAACTCAGCATACTGGTACTGACCGATCACAACCGCCACAATGACTCCAACTCGCTCTACGCCTTGTGCAGCGAGCTTCGCCGCAACCCCAATGTCGGCGCCGTGCATGTGGCCAGCCGTGGCAACCCGGCCAATGACGCCTTTTTTTACCATTTTGAAAACATCCCTTTGCGCGCCTGGGCGCTGGACGGCGAGATGCAGTACCGCGATGCAGCCTACCGCTTCATGCAGGAAACTGTGCCCGCCAATATAAGCGACTATGATTGGATATGGCTGCGCCTGCCCCGCCCCATCCCGGATGGTTTTTTTGAATTCCTCAGCCGGGAAGCCGGCGAAGAGCGCATTTTCAACCAGCCCTCCGGCATTGAAGAGACGAGCAACAAGGCCTTCCTGGTCAACTTCCCGGAATTCTGCCCACCTGTACAGCTCTGCCAGAATGCAGAGGATGTCTGGAGGTTTCAGGAGCAGTTTCCCATAGTCCTGAAACCCCTGGAAAACTACGGCGGCCGCGGAGTGGTAAAAGTGCAGGAAGGTTATGTCTATGACAACCAGAATAAAACGCCCTTTCAGGATTATATCCCCGAATTTGAGCAACAGTTCAGCCAGGGCGGGTACCTGGGAATGAAATTCCTCAAAAACGTCACTCAGGGTGATAAGCGGATCATCGTCGCCAATGGCGAAGTGGTAGGGGCGGTGCTGCGCCTGCCTGCCGAAGGTTCCTGGCTCTGCAATGCAGCCCAGGGCGGGCAGGCAGCTGTAGCAAAGGCCGACGCCGACGAACTGAAAATGGCCAGGGAACTGGCGGAAACCCTGCTTCCAAAGGGTATTGCCATGTTTGGTATGGACACCCTCGTCGAGGATGACGGCCGGCGCATCCTTTCCGAAATCAACACACTGAGCATCGGCGGCATCAAGCCTCTTGAAGAGATCACCGGCGAGCCCCTCGTCCGCAAAACGGCCGGCCTGCTCGCCCAGTATATGCTGGCCAGTGAAAATCTCCGCCCCTCGGCTTTGGTTTCTAAGTAATATGTACTTATTTTGAATGGGCAAGCACTTTTAAAGCTGCCCCGATTATGCAGGCCCGAAAACTCAGCGCTGTCCTTTTCTTCGTCAAAGTCGCCGCGCTTGCCTTACTGTTCTCAGGCAGGCACTACGAGTTGATGCCGGATTTCGGCGCCTATCAGCAACAGGCCGACATTACCATCAGCTTTTTCGTGTTCGCCCTCGCTGCCAGCGTGACGGTTTCGGTACTGGCATGGTTCTACCGCCGCCGCGAGAAGATCCGCTACGGCAAACCCGATAACGTGGTCATCGGGCTGAACAACATCTATTACCTGCTGCTTGCCGGCGCGGCTATAATGACCATCCTGGGTTACTGGGGGATCGACTTTAAAACCCTCTTCACAACCTTAAGCATTGTCGCAGCCGCTATTGCCATCATTTCCAAAGAATATATTTCGGAGATCATCAGTGGAATCATCATCAGCTTTTCGCGGGAATTTTCCATAGACGACTACATCAAGATCGGCGACCAGAAAGGAAAGATCATCGATATCAATTTCACCAAGATCGCCCTGCTCAATGAAGATGACGATGTCATTTTTATTCCAAACGCCAAGTTCTTCTCCAGCGAGATCGTCAACTACACCAAGCGGGAGATCAAAAAAGTCAATATAGATTTCGAGGTGATGATCCAGAACATCAAGACGGTGGAAGAACTGGAAACAGACCTTATCCACGCCATTTCCGATTACGAGGGGCATATCGAAAAAGGTACTTACAACCTGAAGATCGTAGAGATCCGCAAGGATAGCCTCTCCCTGAAATTCCAGTATGTGCTCCGGGAGATCAACCGGCATCTGGAGCGGGAAATCCGCCGGAAAACTGCCCGGCGGATCGTCAATTACGTGAAGCAGCACCTGGGCCAGGGAAAGGATAATCCCTGAACGAAAGGAGCCGCTGCCTGTATAAGCAGCGGCCCGCTAAAAATAAATTCAAGTAGCTTGCAATGTCCTTTAGCCAGCCGGCTGGAAACTGCCTCCGCCTCTAATGCCCGGTCAGCTGCATAATCAAAGGAGTAATAGCCAGCCCGGCAATTACGAGAAGCCCGATAATAAGCATGCCCATCAGAAACCAGAAGGAGATGCGATCCATCTTTTGCGATTGATTAGCCATAGCGCCGATTTTTTTTAGGCCGGCCAATACGGCTATTCCTTCAGAACAGCTCCCAATCAGCCGGTAATGATGATAAGACAGGGCCCCGTATTCCGGGTCACTGCCGCCGCTGAAAAAAAAATTGCCGTTGGGACAAACCTGGCCGGTTTGCCGACGTAAACAGAAAAATCGTTAGATTTACTTCCGCCAGAATCAAAATATGCAAAAACAATGCAGCGCAAGGAACAACCTAAGGCCTTCCGGATCGGTATCGCTATGGCCGGCGCCGTTTCTGCCGGCGCCTATACTGCCGGTGTGATCGACTACCTGCTCGAATCGCTTTCCCGATGGGAAAAAGCCAAAGAGGAAAACAAAAAAAACCTCGAAAAACTCCGGGAAGAAGAAGCCAAACCCGAAGAGAACCAGGATAAGGAACTGATCCGGAAACTGCAGGGAGAGCACGACGCTTCGGTTCCCATGCATGATGTCATCATCGAAGTGATCGGAGGATCCTCCGCCGGAGGCATGACCGCCGCCATCACTACCCTTTCCTTGTTCGAGGGCATACGCCCGGTCAACGATGTGGAAAATCCGCAGAAAGAAGGAAATAAGCTATACAGCTCCTGGGTCGGCCTCAATGACGATATTGAGGGCAAAGGGCCTACCCTTCATCAAATGTTAAGTACGGATGACATCGCCGAAGGGCAGGGCGTCGTCTCTTTTCTCAACTCCCGCCCCATCGATGCTATTGCCGAAAGGGCTATGGCCCTGGAGCGGATACAGGCCAACCTGCCGGATTACATTTCCAAAGAGCTGGAGGTCATCCTCACCATTACCAGCCTGCGCGGCATCCCTCTGGCGATCAATTTCTTCGATGAAGAGAAGAAAGAGTCACAGGAAGAGCCTCCCAGGCCTGCCCATATGATGAACCTGCACAAGGGGGTCGCTCATTTCCGGCTTCAAACCCGGGATGATGCCAACCTGGACCCGGAAGGCCCCATGCCTTTCAATCCACGCCATGAGGCTCACCGGCGGGCGATGCTCGATGCCGCCATAGCTACGGGGGCCTTCCCGCTGGGCCTGGCGCCCCGCCATATCACGAATATTCCCAAGAGTTACCTGGAGGGCATGATCAAACGCATGTTTATCAACGAGCAGAAGCATTCCGACGAGAGTTATCGCCAACTGGCCTCTTCACACTTACTGCGCATCGACATCAAAGATGACTTTTTCAACTTCTTCGCCGTCGATGGAGGCACGGTCAATAACGAACCCTTCGGCGAAGTGATCAAAGCGCTGGAGGCCAAATGCAAGGCCGGAGAAGGTGTGGACAGCAATTATGCCATCCTGATGATCGACCCCTTCCCCAATTTCGAAAAGGAGCCGGAAAAGGATGAACAGAAAATGCCTACCATCCTGGATCTGGCGCCCAGGCTCATCGGCGCTATCCGCGGGCAGGCCATGATCAAGGAAAGCGACCTGGCCGAGGGGCTGACCAGCGACCACAACCTGCGTATGATCTTCCCCTCCCGGCGCTATAAAGAAGTCAACGAACAGGGAGAAACGGTTGAGAAAAAAGACCCTTATCCCATCTCCTGTGGTTCGCTCGACGGATTCGGGGGCTTCTTCAGCCGGGAATTCCGGGAGCACGATTTTCAGCTGGGGC
>CAZAXA010000203.1:0-10358 GCA_964488965.1 uncultured Phaeodactylibacter sp.
TGTAAGCCTACGACGAAGGGCATCTTGCGCCCTGCCGCGTGGGCCCCTAACTTTGCCGGTTACGGCCAGCGGCTTGCTTATTCTGCTGCCGGTTTCCAGTTCTGCGGGAAGAGTTCGTGCAGTTGGCTGACCTTGTGATCATGGATGCGGTTAAGCACGTCAGTGAGCCATTTCTCGGGGTCGACGCCGTGGTGTTTGCAGGCGGCGAAGAAGGTATAGAACATGGCCGTGCGCTGAGCTGCCTCATGGCTGCCCGCAAAGAGGTAATTCTTGCGCCCGATGGCCGCCGGGCGGATAATGTTTTCCACCAGGTTGTTGTCGATCTCAATATTGCCGTCGGCCAAAAACCAGGCCATGTTCTTCCAGCGGTTGAGGGCGTATTGGATGGCTTTACCGATGGAGCTGGAGGGAGTAGCCTTGTCGTATTCAGTGTGGAGCCACTGGCCAAGGGTGTCGAAGGCGGGCTTTGATTCTTTGAGCCGAAGCTCCAGGCGCTGTTCAGCGTTGAGGCCCTGTAGGCGGGCTTTTTCTTCCACCAGGTAAAGGATCTTGATCATCGTCAATGCCGTTTGGGCTCGTTCGGCGTCAGTACCCTGGGCTTCAAAGAATTCCCGGCGGATATGGGACATGCAGTTCATCAGGGAGATGCTGTCCAGCTTTTTGTTCAGGGTTTCGTACACACTCAGGCCGTCGCATTGCAGCACGCCCGCAAAACGTTCCAGGAATTTTTTCGGCCCTTCATGGCCCCGGCCTTTTTCGTAAAAGAAGAAGGGCAATTTATGGATAGGGCTGAACACCGCCCACAGATACCCCAGGTGCGCCTTTCCTCTCCCATCTTCGAGTACTTTCAACCTTGTCTCGTCCATTTGGAGGTAATAGGACTCAAAAATCACCTTTTGGTAGGCCTCATAGAGGATCATCAGCGGGGCGGCCCCGGTTTTCACCCAATGGCCTATGGTGGCCGGGGGAACCTTCAGGCCGCTGCGGGCAAAGCGGGCGATGAGCCGGTGCAGGGGAAGGTGTTCAACGAATTTGGAGATGAGGATGTGCACGATCAGGCTTACTCCAGCTTTGGAACGGCCAAAAGGCAAGTCCTTGGCAGGCGCCTGCACGATTTGTCCCTGCCCGGCATTTTCGTTTATTTCCACGCGGGCATATTTGGGCCGCACGATGCGCCGCACCCATACCCGGCCCGGCTCACATTCCAGTACCTCCGTCACGTCTTCCCCGATGAATTTCATGCCAGTGGTATCTTCCTGCGGCTCAAGCACCTCTTCCACCCGCGGCAAATGGGCCGGCAGAGGCTGGCGGCCTTTGTGGGCATTGTCTTTCTTGGGCGGAACTTCGCGCTCGTGAGCGGCTATCAGCTTCTTTACTGAGGCTTCTACCTCCTCAGCCAGCTCAGGGGCAAAGGCCATTTTCAACTGCCCGGCCACTTCTTCAGCTGGCACAAAACGCTCGCTCTTGCGGCCGAACATCATCCGCTCGAACCACGCCAGGCGTTGTTTCAACTCCTGGAGTTCCGATTCCAGTTTTTGGTAATCGGACAACGGCACCGTCTGTTCGTTTGCGTTTTGCATAGGATAAAGGTAGTGGCTTAGCCTTTATCCTACAAGCACTTTTTCCCAACATCCCACCACCCGCTTTTGTGGATTTCTTGCGCTCTTTTTCGAAACGCACAGTAAAAAAAACCTTATCAACACACCCACACCAAAACCGGTGGATAACTCCGCCTTTTTTTACACTGCCGCTTTTTCCCGGCTGTAACGCTTGCGCCGATGGACGCTGCTCAGGCTTACCCCTTCCAGGATCATCACCAACTCCTCCCAGCGCAAAGCCACCGATGCCCCGGCCTGTGTATTGCCCGGCAACTCGAAGGTACCCCGTTCCAGGCGCTTGCTCCAAATCACAAAACCGCTGCGGTCCCATACCAGTATCTTGATCATGGTCCGCCGGCGGTTCAAAAAGATGAACACCTCCCCGCTCAACGGGTCACGGCCCAGCCCCTGGCGAACCAGCCCGCTCAGGCCATCGTAGCTCTTTCTCATATCGGCCGGCTCCCGGCTCAGGTAATAGCGCTGCGCGGGGGTGAAGGCCATCATTGGCCGATGCTGTTGAAGCTCATGCTCAAGCGGCGCAGGTACTCCACCGGCGGTAATTCCGCAAACCGCAGCAACACCCCACCCGGCAACTCGACTACTACCTCGCAAGAGGGAGGCTGGCTGCGAACCTGTATGAGGCTAAAGCCAGGGGCTGAAGCCGTATCTGGTTTTGATAGCTTCTTCCAGCGGTAAAAGGAACTTGGGTGAACACCCTGGGCTTGGCAATAACTTTTGACGCTCTGCCCGCTCTGGGCCTGGCCTGCCACTAAATCCGCCCAGTAGGCTGCGTCGTGGTGGGAATAGCCGCCTCTGGCCTTGGTTCTTTTCATGGCGTTTTGCGCGTAAAGGTCCGAAGGTTAGAGGGGCCAGGCAAGATGCCCTTCGTCGTAGGCTTACCCAGGGCGTGCAACTGGCTAACCAGGGCGGCCTGCTGTTTTTTAAGCTGCTTCAAATGCGTTCTCAATTGGCTGGTTTCCAGCATTTTGTCGCTAGGCAAATGATAAGCTTTGGGCTTGTTGAACTGCCCGTACAGGGCCAAAGCGCAGGCATCTTTGGCGTCCGTTTTGGTGGTGGACAGCAGCACGCCCTCGATGAAGCCCTTGCTCTGTTTGGGGTTCAAAACAGAAACAGGAACCTGATTTTCACACAACGCAAAGACCGCTTTCATGGAGTAACTGCCGGTGGCTTCGAGCACCACATGGGGCGTGGGAAGCGCCTTCACTTTCTGCACCAGGGCGCCGATGCCGGCCTCGTTGTTGCCGAAATTGACAACCTCCCATTGTTCCTTTTCAGAAGGAATGGCCGTCACCAAAGTGTCCTTGCTGACGTCGATGCCGATAAAAGTTTTGGGCAAGCTCTCCATAAAATTTGTACATTTACGAAGTTTGAAAAAAATGATTTGAGCGGGCCATCGGTGCTACTACGATCATCGTAAACAGGCTTCGTGCCTAGATAACTGTCCAGTATGGCGCCGGTGGTAATTCCGGGCGGGTGGCTCAACATCCGACACGGTGTCTGGTGCACCAACTGCGACTCGGCCTAACCCGCCCGCTGCTCTTTTGTAAAGGTCGTTTTTTATCGCCATTTTTCGATTTTGCTAAGTTACGACTGCGACTAAAAACAAAACCTGCCAAACACCTGCTTTTTTCATCTTCCTTAGCGAAGTATAATTTTATATTTCGCCAAGTTGAGGTTTTATTTTGTATATTTGGCGAAGTATAAAAGGAGCCGAAAGATGAAAATTGCAGGCAGGCAGGAAGAAATAGCCTTACTTCAGGGTTTACTTCGCAAGAACAATCCTGAGTTCGTTGCCGTCTATGGCAGAAGGCGGGTGGGAAAGACCTTTCTGGTAAGGCAGGTTTATAAAAAGCAAATTGTATTTGAATGCAGCGGGCTGCACCAGAAAAGTTTCTCCCAGCAGCTGGAGAATTTCTGGCTGGCGCTGCAGGAAGCGGATTCAACTGGAAAACCAGAACCCTTGCCTCAAACCTGGCTGCAGGCCTTTGCCCAGCTAAAATCCTTCCTCAACACGTTAAAAGGCAAACAAAAAAAGGTAGTATTCCTCGATGAAATCCCCTGGTTTGAAACGCCACGGTCGGGGTTTCTGGCTGCCCTGGATAATTTTTGGAACCAGTACTGTTCCAAAAGAGAAGACCTCATACTCGTTATTTGCGGGTCTGCCGCTTCCTGGATCATCAAAAAAGTTATTAATGACCGGGGAGGGCTTCATAACCGGATCACTGCCCATGTCCGGTTAATGCCCTTTAACCTCTATGAAACCAAGGCGTTTTTGGAACTCAACCAGGTTTACCTTACTCATAAGGATATCGCCCAATTGTATATGTGCGTAGGCGGTGTTCCTTTTTATCTCAAGGATGTAAAACCAGGCAAGAGTGTTCCGCAAATCCTGGATGATCTGTTTTTTAACAGCCAGGCGCCTTTAAAGCACGAATTTCAGAACCTCTATGCTGCGCTGTTTAAGAACAGCGAACTGCATGAAAAAATAGTAGCAGCCTTGTCTTCAAAAAACAAAGGGCTGGGCCGCTCGGAAATTATTGCCCAAACCGGCTTCAACAGCGGCGGCGGCCTGACCCTCGCCCTGAAGGAGTTAATAGAATGTGGTTTTGTGAAGCAAACCTATCCTATCGATAAGGCCAGGGAAGGCAGCCTGTACAGGCTGGTGGATGAGTACACCCACTTTTATTTTAAGTTTTTAGCCAACAGAAAACGGACGGCCAGTTGGTTGCAGGTGAGCCAAATGCCCGTTTACAAAACCTGGCCGGGTTATGCTTTTGAGACTCTTTGCCTTAAACACACCCTGCAGGTCAAACAGGCCCTTGGGATCCATGGCGTTATTACCAATGAATTTTGCTGGGCGCAAAAAGGCAGCGATACCACCGGCGGCGCTCAAATTGACCTGGTCATTGACCGGAGCGATAATTGCATCAACCTCTTTGAACTGAAATTCCGCGACGGGGCATTTGCCATCACTAAAAATTATGCGGAACAGTTACAAAATAAAATACAGGCCTTCAAGGAGGGAACCCGCACAAAGAAGAACGTATTTCTCACTTTTTTGACGGTTTACGGGGTTAAAAAAAATAAATATTACCTGAGCCTGAGGGCCAATCAATTATTGATCGAAGACTTGTTTGAAAAGGTGAAGGTAATAGGTTGAAGCGTAAGCCTACGACGAAGGGTATCTTGCCTGCCCCCTCTAACCTTCGGATTTTTACGCGCAAAACACCATGAAAAGAACCAAGGCCAAAGGAGGCTATTCCCACCACAACGCAGCCTACTGGGCGGATTTAGTGGCAGGCCAGGCCCAGAGCGGGCAAAGCGTCAAAAGTTATTGCCAAGCCCATGGCGTTAACCCAAGTTCCTTTTATGGAGCAAACGCCTGGAACGGGGCGCCTTCGAGTTGCCGCGTAATACGCAGGCCAGGGCTTCAGTATTGCCATGTCTTGCCGGGAACTGGCGCGGGCCTTTCTGCTCTTTGCCAACCACGGCGCCGTCCCCGCCACCGGGCAGCGCATCCTGGCCAAGAGCCAGGCCAAGCGCCTCAACGCCATCATGCTGGCCTGCGGCTTCTACGGCGAGGCCGGCGAGTTCGCCTTCGCCGTGGGCCTGCCCGGCAAGAGCGGGGTAGGAGGGGGCACCGTGGTCATCATCCCCGGCGAGCTGGCCATCGCCGTCTGGAGCCCGGAGCTGAACGAGCATGGCAATTCAGCGGTGGGCATCAAAGAATTGGAGATGTTCACTACCGTGACGGGGATGTCGATTTTTTGATGCCTGCGCAGCCGCCCGGCTATCCCCACGCAACCTTTTTGCAAGATCTTTCGTGAAAGGGAGGAATTTAGACGGATGATGAACAATACGGACGAACAGTTATATTCGCTCCTGCAGGCTTGCATGAAGAAAGACCGGAACAGCCAGAGGGAACTGTACCGGCTTTTCTATGCCTATGGGATGAATATCTGCCTCCACTATTCCAAAAACAAGGAGGAAGCGCAGGAAATTTTGAACGAAGGGTTTTACAAGGTTTTTGAAAATCTCGGCAAGTGGAACCCGGCCTTACCTTTTAAAGGCTGGCTGCGCCGCCTGTTGATAAATGTGGCGATCGACTACTACCGCCGCTACCACCGCAACCGCCCGGTCATGGAAATCATGTTCCAGAATGAGCCTTCCGCCACCTCCAACACCGGCTTTGACCAACTGGCGCTCGACGACCTGCTGGCGATGATCCAACAGCTTTCTCCCATGTACCGCCTCGTTTTCAACCTGTACATACTGGAAGGGTACAAGCATGAAGAAATAGCCGAAGAACTGGGCATCAGCCCGGGAGCTTCAAAGTCCAACCTGTCGAGGGCCAAAGAGAAACTGAGGCAGATGATCGCGACGGCAGAAAAAAATATTGAGAATATCTAATCATGAAAATATGAACGATAAAGATTTCCATGCCTTTAGAAAAAGCATCGAGCATGCTCGGGAGATCGAGTTCGAGGAGAAACAGTGGGAGAAGCTGGCCCGGCGGCTGGATGAAGGCGACAGAGGAGGGCGAAGGCGCCTGGCAGGCTGGTGGGCGCTCCTTGCCGCTTTGCTGTTGCCGCTTCTCCTCTGGAATGCCTTCCTGTTCGGCAGCCTGAGGGAAGTGAAGCAGATCAATGAGAAATTGATGCACAAACTGGGGCAGTTTTCCGCTATGGAAACGGATACGGCCTGGATGGGGAAAGTGATTTATGTCCATGATACCCTTATCAAAGAAAGAATTGTATACCGCAGCCTTGCGGCCGAAGCTGAACTTCACCGCTGGCTTCAGGGCCTTATGCCTACCAGAGAGGCCGGGGCGCCGGTAAGCGGAAACTTTCCTGCCCGTTTGCGGGAACTGCCGGGCGAGGCCGGCTCTGATAATACCCTGGATAAACGTATAGTAACTGTAACAGAGGATGAACAGGCCCGGCCGAAAATGCTCTCGGCGCATTGGAATGATATGCTGGAGGCGCTCGAAGGCAAAGAGATGAAAGGCGTGAAACGCTTGCCGGGGTTGGTTTCAGACTGGAGCAATTATGCCACAGTGATAGAGCCGGCGGAACGGCCCATTCCCTTTTTGCTCAAGGCAAAACGCGCATTACAGCCCAAAGGGTTTGCGGCCGGCCTGGCTACCGGGGCATTGTTCCCACTTCCTGAAAGCTTACAGGAAAGCATGGGCTGGCAGGCGGGTATCGGCGGAGAATTGATTTTCTCCGAACATTTGCGCATGAGGGGAGAGGCGAATTTCGAAAGCATAGAATTAACTTCTGAGTCGATGGGCGCCTCGCTGGGCATCCCCGTCATTTCCAGCCCTCATAGCGATTTTGCCTTCTCCGAGGCCAAAGCGCTGAAAAATGCCCTTCATTTCGACCTGGGAATGAAATACCTCATGAAGGCCGGAAGCAGGTTCCAGCCCTTTGTTTATGCAGGCCTTGGGACGGCCTATATTTTGCCCTTCGACATCGTTTACGACTTTGAAAAAATGGGACAAAACGGAGAGCTTCAAGTGATTGCGCACAAGGGCGGCAACTTGATCATCGGCGGCTTCGGCATGGCGGGGCTGGGCATGTCGTACACTTTGGGCCGCCGCATGAGCCTGCAACTGGAAGGGCTGTACCGGGCGCAATTGAGCAATTCCACTCAGTCCGGCCCCGGCCTGGCCACAGCCAGGACAATCCTGCTGTACAGCTTCTGAAAGCCCGAAAAAATTTTCGGGCCGGCGCAACCCTTTTGAAAAAGCAGACGTGAGGGAAATACATTTTTTCGACAAAAAAATATCCATTATGATGAAACAACTACTCTTTTTTCTGGCGCTGGCTTTAACGGCCAGCTTGTCTGCACAGGATTTGCAAACGGCTGGCCCAGGCTCAATTGCATCGAACAGCCTGCCTTCGTTAATGAGCAGGTTTTCCATTGCCGCATCGGTGGGTTCCGGCAATTACGCCAACCATTTCAATCAATTAAGCGAAATCACGCTGGGAGAACTGAGCGTGAATTACAAAGTCAACCCACGTTTTTCATTCGGCATCGGAACGATCGGCTCTCCGATTTGCGGCGGCAGTTACTACAACAGCGAGGGCATCCTCGTGAGCGGCGATGACGACGGGGACGACGATGATGATCCCTTCGAAGACGACGATCCGGATGATGAGGGAGACGATCCCGATGATGACGGTTGTGACGACGACTTTGGCCTGGGCGACAACCTGATGAGCCATTTCACCTACGTCCTTTCCGATAAGCTGCCCTTTTTCCTGCAGGCCGGCGCCGGCTATTCCTTTAAGGGCGGCACGCCGGTTTATTCGGCCCTGGCAGGGTATAACCAAAAAATTTTTGCCGGCATCGGCATTCGGGCGGGAATCCGCTACAGCGATATCGTAAAAACGGCCAACACCAAAAATTACGCTTCCCCAACCGGCGGCATCAAAGCCGAACTGGGGCTGAGCTGGAATTTTTAAAACAAGCGAAATAAAGTAAACGCCATTATATTTCCACTCAATTTCTACCCACCTGAACAACTATATTTTTTCGACGGAGGTTGCCACAGCAACCTCTTTTTCGTATAGGTAGTGGGTTAAAACCGTTGAAGTTTCAGCCGCAAATGGAGAGCGGGCCTCCAGGCCCGCTGAATAGATCAACGGATTTAACCCACTATCTTCGTATATAGGCCGTCGGAAATACAGGCCCTGGCCCATCTCGGCCCTACCGGCGTGGACGAGGAAGTGGGCATGCTCTTTAAATACGAGGGCGGGCAACTGGCACAGCTGCATTGCAGCCTCCGCTCCTTCACCAAAACCGAGGCATTCATATACGGCGAGCGCGGCGTCATCCACCTGCACACCCGCTGGCATGAGCCTACCAGGCTCAGCCTCATCCTGGAAGACCGCCGCCCGCAGGACTACCGCTTCGATTATCATACCACCGGCTGCCGAAGAGGTGATACACTGCCTGGAGAACGGCCTGAAAAAAAAAACCTGCTGCCGCTGAGCTTCAGCCAGGATCTGATGGAGGTGCTGGACGCGGTGAGAGGGAAGATCGGGCTGAGGTATGGGGAGGATGGGTAGGGCTGTAGCTTCCGCCGATTTCATCGGCGGTTATTTGTGCTGGCCTCCGGTGGAGGCGGGGCTGGTTGAACCCCTGAAAGGGGTTGGGCACCAATAGCCTCGGATGAAATCCGAGGCTATAAAAGCAGGTGTTGTTTCAACCACGAAGTGATTGAAGGGCCCCTTCACTCCAGGTATTTTTCATCGAATTCGATTTCGTGTTTTAGAAATAATTCGATCAATTCCTCCCGGTAGGTTTTTGCCTTATGGTGTTCCTCCTGATTTTTTACATATTCAATAAGGTTATCTTTCGCTTCAATGGAATAAGTGAAAGCCGAATAGCCAACCTGCCAGCCGGTGAAATCTGGAAAAAGGCTATTGCTTTTGATAAATCCCGAACTCGCTATTTTAACATCCTTAATCAAGGAGGCTAAGGCGACGGACGGGTGGAGGTGCGTGACGATATGCAGGTGGTCTTCCACGCCGTTGATTCGGTACAAGTGGCATTTTTTGTTTTTTAGAATCCCCGTAATGTATTTAAATAATGCGGGGCGATTTTCTTTGATGAGCGTTGGTTTCCGCCCTTTGGTACCGAAAACAATTTGATAGAGAATTTGGGTGTACGTGCCCATAATTGCTTGATTTTTATATGTGCAACATTCAACCACTTCGTGGTTGTTGCTGCAAAGTGAAATAATGGCCGATTGCATCGGCGGCTATTTTTGTTGGCCTCCGTTGGAGGCCTGGGCGGCCGGGGACCAATCGGCTCTTAAACCCCTGGAAGAGGTTATGCACAAATAGCCCCGGATGCAATCCGAGGCTATCAAGCGAGGCCTTGTTGCAAGCGCGAAGCGGTTGAATAGCAAGCAAGCTTCAGCTTTGTTTGTACTTCAGATAGGCCATCATCTCCTCCAGCCGGGCATGAATAGAAAAAACGGAGTTGGCGAAGTAGGCTTTCTCCGGATATTGCCACAGCAGCGGCAGGTTCTGGCCGAAATACAACAGGTAAGGCTCGGTATCGTCCAGGTAATAGTGCAGCAGTTCGTGGGCATCCCCGGGGCCGCCCTGAGGGGTATTGTCGAACACTACGAGGTCGAAGCGGTTGACGGAAGCCGCCGGGCGGGGCTTCCCGGAGATGTCGTATTCAACGCCCTTGTAATATTGCGGAGGGAAAAGCCGCCGCATGTACTCCTCCCGTTCGGCGGATTTACAGACGACGAGGATGCGCTTGAAGATGGCGTTTTCGAGTTCGTAGGCGGCGGCTTCTTCCGGGGTAATGGCATCGATGAGGGAGAGAATGGCGTCGTTGAGGGTATTGAGTTCGAGTTTTTCCTCGCTGCCGGGGGCCGTCCCTTTGCGGATGGCTTTTTGCAGCCGTTCGAGGCGCTGAGTCTGGAGGATTACTTCATTATAGGCTTCCTGGTTGCCGGCAAATACTTTGAGCAGGGCCTGCAGCACTTCGCCGGTGTTGCGGATGAGGAGGTTTTTGAGCTGGAGTTGGAGGGGGTGTGGCATGGGTGGGTCGTTTTTATTTAGAATTATCATGTTCTTTTAGCCATGACGCGATGAAGCCGCAAAATGGCCGGTAATTTACTTTTTTCGGTGTCGGTTCATAAAGTTCAAGAATCTGTAACTTCTCAATAAATACTCACCGGGCAGTCCTGCACCTTAGGCTAAGAGGCGG
>CAZAXA010000204.1:0-10307 GCA_964488965.1 uncultured Phaeodactylibacter sp.
CTGCTGGTCGAGGGCCCGGGCCACTTCCATGTACTTCTGGTAGGCGAATTGCGGGTTGTTGGGGCTTTCCTTTGCCCAGAAGCTGAACAGGTAGAGGCGCTGGGCGTTGAGGCTGTCGTTGCGGACAATGGTGTTCACCATCTCGACATCGCCCTGGGGCAGCCTCGGCGTCAGGGCGCGCAGGCTGTATTCCAGTTCTTCAGGCGTCAGTTGCTGGACGAATTCTTCTTCCAGGTTGACATTGGCCGCCAGTTGCAGGGTTTCCAGTTCCTGATCGAGGAAGGGGTTGCTGCGCTGGAAGAAGATTTTTTTCCGGCTCATCAGCTCCTTGGCGCGGTTGCGTATCTCAACGGTGAGGTTGTAGTTGCCTGAAGGCAGCTGGGTGATATCCATCTGGATGAGCAGAGGGACGATGGCCTGCGGCTTCTGCCTCTTGTGGCCGATCATGGCCAGCCCGGATTCCCCGTTTTCCAGTTTTTCGATGGAATAGCTCACCACGAAGTCTTCGCCCAGGGCCTGGTCGGCATTGTAGACCTCGTTGTAGAAGATCAGAGTAGAAGCATGGCGGCTGTAGAAGTTGTAGGGCAGCGGTTCGATCTGTACGCCGCTCTTGACGAACATGTTGCTGGAGTCGTCGGAGCGCTGGAAGGAAGCCAGCAACACCAGCCCGGACTGCTGCAGTTCCGTTCCCTGGTAGTTGAACTCCAGTTCGGTTTTGAATTCCTTGGCGTTTTCCGGCCGGTGGGCATCCTTGATGGCTACGACCAGCTCATATTTGCCGTCTGCCAGGCCGTAGCGCTTCAGGTCGATAAAGTCGATCGGCCTGCTGGACACCGGGCTGTTGAGCATATACTTGTCGAATTTGACGATCTCTTCCCCCTGTTTGAAGAGCAGGATGACCTCCACGCCTGCCTGGTAGGTGGAATCGGTAAGGGGTTGAAAGGTGACGGACCTGCCGGCAATGTGCAGGTACACCTCGATATAGCTCTGAGTGGGGCTCCTGAAGGTGGCGTAGGATACGCTGGCGTCCAGTGCCGCCAGCGGCCAGCTCAGGCCCAGGAAGAGCAGGGATACGATCAGGTTTTTCATGGCCGAATGATTTTAGCTAAAGATAAGTCATCCGCTTAATAAGCCAGGAGACGATTTCAACGAAAAGTCAGATTGCAAACACTTTGTTTATAACTTCTGAACTGCCGCACCTCGCCTATAGTATAACACACTGTGAAAACAATTGGTTGGAGGGGGGCGCCATCATCACCTGGTTCCCCGGGGCAACGCCAGGATTTCTTTGAGAGGAGGAGGCCTGTTTCCGGGGCAGGCAATTATTGAGGCTCTCTGCCGGGTGAAGGGCTGCCCGTATTGATCAGCGGCAAATCTGCCGCGGCCTTCCCGATCATAGTTCCCAGGCGCATGCCTTCCTCGCAATCCATCCGGAAATGGACGCCGAGCAGGATACGGGAAAGGGAATTCTCCACGGCCATTTCGCGGAAAGAATGGAAATGGCGCGGCCTGGACCTGAATTCCTGCCTGTCCTTGTGGCTTTGGTCGGTGAGTTCGTAATGACTGCCGTAGAGCCTGGTAAGCACTTCGGCTGCCGCCGCCCCCATCATGGAATGGCCGGAGGGGTAAGAGGGAAAGGGCGGGGAGGGTGCGTGCGGCCTCCAGTTGGGAGACAAATTCTTTTGGATGAAAGATTCGGGGCGTTCCAGGTTGTAATAATACTTGGAAAACCAGCAGGCGATGGACGCGTCTGCCAGCGCGAACCCTATTCTCAGGTAGGTTTCCATCGCTTTGGCAAGGGGCGGTTTTTCCTTTTCTATTACCTGGTTGGCGATGGCAAGCCAGTGGCCGGCGGGCGTAAAGGCCAGGCCAGGATGGTCGTCGTCCCAGAATTCGGCGATCCATTGGTTTTCGCTCGAAAGGGGAGAACTCAGGCTGAGTACTTCCAGGGCCTGCATATAATAAGGCGAGCCGGGTTCGGTAGAATATTCCGGCAGGGGCCGGGCGAGATAACCGGCAGTCCGGATAACGAAAGGGCGCGCCTGGCCCCAGTATGGCAACAAGGGCGGCATGGGAAAGGCTGCGGAAGAGGCCCATTGCCCGCCCCCCTCAGAGGAGCAGTAATTGCGGTCGTAATTGTGAAGGTTGGCAAGATGGCCGAAACTATCGGTAGCTGACCAGTCGAAAACGGCCTGGGCTATTTTTTGGCCGTATTCCTTCGATAATTGAAGAACAGCCGGATCGGCGCTGCGGGACAAGGCCTTCTCCCATTTTTCCTCCAGTTCGGCCCGTTCATTTTCAATATTCTGTGGGGAGGAAGCAAAAAATTTTGACAAAATGGCCGCATAACAGGCATTCAGGGATATTGCCGCATTAAAACCGCTGCCTTTTTCCGGCGAGGCCAGTTTCAGGCCTGGAAACAGGAAGCCCGGCGATCGATAGCTCTCCGGAAGAGCAGGCAGGGCCGCTTCGTAGGCCGCCAGCCCGATGTAGCCGTAAGCGCGGGCGGCGACGGGCGCGCGAAACCCCTCCGTATAAACCTCCGCGCGCAGGATGAACCGGTTCCAGTCCAGGGCGATGGCAAGGCCGGCTTCGGCAGGGGGGGCGCCCCCCCGGGAGATGTCCCGGGCAAAGAAGGCCAGGACAATGGTGATGGCCATCAGGCGGAATGCCTTGAAACGGGGTATTTTGGCAATCTTCATTTTAAGAGGGGGTTAACGGGCTTTCAAAGCTGTGAACGGCCGGGAATTTCAGAGTGAATGTCGTGCCTCCTCCCTTTGTGTTCATCACGTCGAGCCCGGCCTGGTGAAGTTCCAGGATGCTGTTCACCAGAGATAACCCTATGCCTGAGCCCTTGACGGAGGTAGTTGCCGGGCTGCGGTAGAAAGCATCAAAGACCATGGGCAGTTCTTCCGCCCGGATGCCGGGGCCCTCGTCCTCGATCTCAACCGAAGTATTGCCTTCAGGCGTGAAGGAGAGGCGGACGTTCACACTCTGGCCGGGGCTGAACTTGCATCCGTTGTCCATCAGGTTGATCAGAGCAGTTTTCAGCAGTTGTTCGTTGGCCTTCACGCAGAGCTTTTCCTCCTGTTCGGGCAGGTTGGCCACTTCGAACCTGATCGTGTATTCCGGATGTGATTTCAGCAGGGCATTTTTAGTCTGCCAGATCACCTCGTCAATCCGAAGCAGTTGGAACTGCACGACGGAGCCGTCGGAGTTGATCCTCGCCATTTGCATGAGTTTATCGGCCATCTCATTCAGTTCTTTCACATCGGCGAGCACCGAAGAAAGCGTTTTCCGGTATTCCTCTTTCCCGCGGCCGTTGTCCAGGGTGATCTCGATCTGGGAAATGATCACGTTCAGCGGGTTTTTCAATTCATGGGAGATATTGGAGAGGAACATCTTTTGTACCTTGAACGCATGCTGAATGCGGTCCAGCAGCTTGTTAAAAGTAATGACCAGGCGCGAGAGTTCGTCCTGCTGGCCGGAGGCCGGCAGGCGCTGGCTCATATCGGCAGGCAACAGGGCGTCGACCTGGTTCATGATGTGGCTGACGGGGGCGAGGGCCTGCCGGGCAAAGAACCACCCGCCCCCCGCTACCAGGGCGATGGAAATGATAAATACCCCTGCCAGTATCCGGCCCAGGTTGCGCAGGTGCACCGGGTCAAAAACCGCTTCCGCCACCACCATGAAGCTTCTCCCCGCCCGGTTGGTGTACAGGATGCCGATCGCGTCATATTTGCTGTGGCAGAACCGGTATTCTTTTATTTTCCAGATTCTGCTCAGGGCGGAGGGCGGAATGTGGGTGGGCGTGGGGTTGAAGGTGTAAATCCTCTGCCCGGTGGGGCTGTATATAGAGATGTTTTCTGTGTAGGAGCCCGAAAGCGGCCCCTGCTCCCCGCCGGAGAGCGCTTCGGCCTGCGAGTCATCGGTGAGCTTGCCGACGATCATTTCGGCAGTCATAAGCGCTTTGGAGCGGAGATTGCTGTAGAACTCGTCTTCCAGGTTTTTCTTGAACTGGATGTAAATGAACAGCAAAGCGGCGAGCAGTATTCCCGCTGCTATCATGATAAACTGGAGCGTCAGTTTGTTGCGGATTTGCATTTGCGTGGCGATGGTTTGAAGTGAAGGGCCGGCAAGCCGTTTTTATTCCTCTTTGAGGATGTACCCCGAGCCGAACAGGGTGTGGATGAGCTTTTTATCAAAAGGCCTGTCCACCTTGTTGCGCAAATAGTTGATGTAAACTTCTATGACATTGGTGTTGGTCTCAAAATTGATGTCCCAGACCTTATCGGCAATTTCCGCTTTGGATATTACCCTTCCCTGATGCCGGATGAAGTACTCCATCAGGGCGAATTCCTTGGGCGTCAATTCGATTTTCTTTCCGCTGCGGGTGAATTCCTTGGTGTCGAGGTTCATTTCAACATCGGCAAAGCTCAGGGCCGCCCGGCGCCCCGGCATATCTTTGCCGCGCCTGGAGAGGGCTTTGATGCGGGCGAGCAATTCTTTAAATTCAAAAGGCTTGGCCAGGTAATCGTCCGCGCCTGCTTCCAGGCCCAGCACCTTGTCGTCAGTGGAGTCCAACGCCGTCAGTAACAACACCGGCGTTTTGATTCCATTGTTCCTGAGGCGCCGCACCAGGTCAAAACCATTCAGGTTCGGAAGGATGACATCCGAAACGATGACGTCATAATCGCCCCGCTCCGCCAGCAGGTGGCCGGTGAAACCGTCGTAGCTCAGGTCTACATCGATATGGTGTTCGTTAAGCCCTTTCTTCAGCGACTGTACGGCCTTGGCCTCGTCTTCTATAAGCAGCACTCTCATTGCACAGGTCTTTAAGTACTGATAATACGAAACTACAGGCTTCTTTGTTTCTCCGGGTATTCTGAATATCTAAGGAAATTCTAAGGAGATTTTAAAACCAAATTAAGGCTTGGCTGATGAGGAGAGAGTATATTTGCTGAATATATTATTTTATTTTCTATTTAAATGCTGGACGGAAAAAGCTGGCGACAGCTATTGATCACTAACAAATTATAACCGTATGGAACACATGAAGGATCTGGCCTTAAGGTTGGCCCCTCTTTGGGTAGGGGCGCTGCTTCTGGTATCCGCCTGTAACCGGGATGAAGTACCCCCTCCCGACGTTATCGAAAAGGTAAACAGCCTGCCTGCCGATGTGGCGCTGAAATGGAACGAATTACTCCTCGACCTGGAGCGCTTCACTCCGGGTTACCGCCCTCCTGTGTCGGCGCGGACGGCCGCTTACATCGGCCTGGCCGCCTATGAGTCGGTGGTGCACGGCATGGACGGATACAACTCTATGGAAGCGTATTTCCCCGGTTTGGACCTGCCGGCGCCGGAAGCCGGGAGGGATTACCACTGGCCCTCGGTGCTGGTGGCCGCCTATTCCCGGTCTATGGAGTTGTATTTTCCCACGGCGCCTTCTGAGCACTTATTCCGTGTTTTTGAGTTGCGCAATGACTTTTACCAGGAGTTCAAGGAAGAGGCCTCTCACGAGCTGTTTTCCCATTCGACGGAATTCGGCCGCGCTGTTGCCGAGAGTATTTACACATGGTCGGCAACCGACGCTGTCGGCCACCAGGCTTACCTGCGCAACAACGACCCTGCCTACCAGCCTCCGGCCGGCACGGGCCTGTGGCAGCCCACTTTCCCTGATTTTTCTCCCGCCCTCCTGCCCGGCTGGGGCGAGGTGCGCACCTTTGCCGCCACGGATGAAGATATCGTTGCGGATCCGCTGCCCTACAGCGAAGACGCCGCCTCCCCGCTTTACCAGCAGGCGCTGGAAGTAAAGGAGATGGTCGATAACATTAAACAGGGCGGCCTGGCGGAGAGCCGCTGGATCGCCGAATTCTGGAGCGACGATTGCCCCATCCTTACCTTTACGCCCGCCGGCCGCTGGGTCGCGGTGGCCAACCAACTGGTGGAAGAGGAATCCCCGCCGCTGAGCGTGGCGGTAGAGCTTTACGCCCGGATGGGCATGGCGCTGAGCGATTCCGGCGTACGCTGCTGGCACGAAAAATACCGCTTCAACGTAGAGCGCCCCATCGACTATATCCGCCGGGTACAGGGGCAGCCGGGCTGGAACACCATCATGTGCCCCGATGGCTCGGGCAGTTACTACACGCCTCCTTTCCCCGCTTATCCTTCCGGCCATGCTACCTTTGGCGCCGCCGCCGCCGAGGTGCTCTCCGCTATCTTCGGGCAAAACTATGCCATGACGGATCGCTGCCATGAAGGCCGCACCGAGTTTAACGGGACGCCTCGTTCTTTCAACAGTTTCCATGCCATGGCTGAGGAAAATGCCTATTCCCGCGTCCCCCTGGGCGTCCATTTCGCTATGGATTCGGAGGCAGGGCTGGCTCTGGGCGAAGAGATCGGGAAAAAAGTGAACGCCCTGCCCTGGAGAGAATAAGCCCTGCAAAAACAGAAGCCGATGAACGTCTCCCAGCGATCTTTGCTGACAATGGCAAAGCCGGCGGCTCTCATCTGCCTGGCCCTGGCTTCGGTAGCCTGCGCTGACCGGCAGGCTGAAATGGCCCTGGAACTTTTCGGTGAAAAAAAGGCGCTGGACTGCCGGATGGAGCAACTGCATCAGCAGGCCGACAGCCTCTGGGATGAGGTGGCCGCCTCCCTCTCCCGCGCCCTTCCCGCCGATATGCCGGCCGACGAACGCCGGAATATGATCCAGGTCAGAAATACCGGGCTGATCATGATGTTCCAGTCTTTTCCCACACTGGATACCGCTATTCAAAACCAGGTGGTAGCCGCCGGCAAGCAGGATGAAAAGATAGCCGGCGAGATGAGGGCGGTACTCGATCAACTGGACGCCGCCGAACAAAAGCTCAATGCCGCGCTGGAAAAACTGGAGGACGCAGCCCCGGAAAAGTACGGCCAGGTCAGGAGCCAGTTGCAGAAAATGGAAAAAGCCGCGTGCAGGTGAGGCCGTTGTGCCTCCCGGCATTTGTTGTTCGTTGCCTGTTGCCCTGATGGGCGCCCCCCCTGAACAGGCGACGAACAATACTATTTATAAAGGAAGATCAGGTTTTTCGGGCAGAATACTTCTTGTCGGGCTTCCGGAAAAAAGAGGGCGGCCCCTCTTATTTCCCGCCTCTGGCGCCGAAGACTTCTTCCACAGTAAGCCCTTTCACCATTGAAGATTTGATGGCCTTGCCCGCCCGGAAGATTTGTATGCTGTTGTAGCCTTCGGCAGAGGGCTGGGTATGCACTTCCACAGTCCCTTCTGCCAGGACGACGAGCCAGGCCTCGGGTATACCTGCTCTGGCATAACCGGGCAATTTAATGTTGCGGTCTTTATCAAGTGAGGTGTCGGCGACTTCTATCAGCAACAGAATGTCTTCAGGCTGAGGGTGGGCATCCGTATAAAAATCATCCCGCATCTTCAGGACAGCGATATCTGGCTCAGGCTCAGATACATTATCAAGTGTGATGGGGTCCTGGACGCTGATAATAAAATGATCTCCCAATAATTTGTTCAAAAGCCGGTTCAACCATTTGACTGTGCCGGCGTGGGGGCTGTTAATAGGGCTCATGAAATATATTTCTCCGTCTATCAGTTCGACACGCGTTTCATTGAAAACACCTGCTTCTCCCATACGGTGGTATTCTTCAACGGTAAAGCGGCGCCTCTGAGTGGAAACTTCAGCCTTTTCTGCAGTTTTGCTCTCGTTCATATCTTGTTGCATAAGCCCTAAAGATAATGAAATTAGCACTTTCTTTCAAGGCAAAGAGTGTAATTCATTCCCTTCCCCCCACCATGATCATCTTTCCGGCAACCTGCTGATCCCCGCATCGGAACTCATAGAAGTAACTCCCCGGAGGCATGCGCTTTCCGCTTTCATTGGTTCCATCCCATTGGGCTATATAGGTTCCGGCAGGGAGCCTGCCCTGCAGCAGCCGCTTCACCACCTGCCCCTGAAGGCCATACACCAGGAGTTCGGCAGGCTGATAGCCCATGCCGTAGGGGATAGTGAAGCGGATGGCGGCCGGAGGAGAGAAAGGATTGGGGAAACATTCGGCGGTAAGGGCCGTTTCCCTGATCTGCGCCGGGCTCTCGGTTCCGGTCCAGATCAGGCCTCCGGGCCCTTTGGGCTGCCCGTTTTCGTCGGCCAGATAAACATTCACCCAGTCGGGGCGGCCGGCAAGCTGCCAGTAACCTTCTTCCCATTCCTGGTCGGTCAGCCGCAGGAAATTGGTAGTGGTGTATTCGTAATAGCTCATCACCGGGCCGGCGAAGGCCGTCAGTTGGCCGTCATTATCACGGGCAACGACGATGGCCAGGCCGGCCGGCCCTGTGCCGGCATGAGCCACCCATCCCATGGTGCTGCCGGCGCAATCGGTGGGGATGGTGTGGTAATCCGCCACCAGGTAATCGGAAAGGGGATTATCCAGGCCGCCGAAGGGGATATTTTCCGGATAGTAATCGGCGCCGAAGAGCAATTTCATATACCAGCCATCCAGTACGCCGTACTCGCCCTGAAACAAAATCTCCTTCGTGAAGGCCTGTTCGTCCTCATCCAGAGGAAAACCCGCCAGTTCTTTTTCGGCAATGGCGGCGAGCTTATCCGTGATTTCCTGCAACAGGCTGAAGTAGCCCAGTATCTCCGCCTGCAGCTCTTCATCGCTGAACGGCAGGCCGGAAAACCTGGCATGCGCTTTTGCCGCCAGTTCGTTCAGGTTGCTAAACGCCGCAGGAATGGGCTCTACATACCCACTGGGATAAGAGCAGATAACTGCATCGGTATAGGACGGCTTGGCGTACAGCAGGTGGTCGTGGCGCAGTTCGGCCCAGGAAGCCATCTGCGTATTCATCTTTTGCTGCCACCAGGCGCCGGTCTGCATAAAGCGGGGCAGGGCTTCCCTGTCCTGTGGCGGGTTCAGGGCCCGGATGGCGTTCAGCCACAGGCTGTGGACCGTGCTGCCCCAGAAGTTTTCGTCATAAGCATCCACGAGATACCGCAGGGCCGCCAGGTTGTCGGCATAGTGGTACTGTTCGAGTTCCGGTATCAGGAGCTGCGCCGCCGGGTCGTTGCCCAGGGCAAAGAGGATGTCGAGCGTGGAGGGAAAGAGCCGGCAAACCAGGTTGCCCTGGTATTCGACCCTGGAGTACACCACATTGGCCGCAATATAGGAATCGAGGATAAACCGCTGCCCGAACAGCAGGAAAGCAGCGGCCGGCTGCAGGCTTTCCGTGGAGAAAGGGTCCTGGGCCAGCACCTGGGAATTGATCCGCTGCATACCGATACTCTGGCTGCGCAGGGAATCCTGGAAGGCGGCCAGTATCTCGCCGTCCAGCAGGCCGGCGGCATTGCCCAACCCGGCAGACTGGATCAGGGCCTGCAGCTGTGGCGGCGTGGCATTGTCCGGTTCTCCTACCAGGAAGGACAGGGCGCCTTCGATCTGCCGGTACTGTTCGAGGGTATTGGACAGGCCCATGAGTTCAATCAGCAGGGCCGCATCGATGTCCTGCCGCTGAATATCCGCATCGGTTTGCTCGGGACAGTACAGGGGGGCGGAGACAGGCTTTAACAGGTAAATCTCTATTCTGCCCAGCCACATCATGGCCCGGAAGTAGCGGCTCAGCGCTTCGTCTTCTGCATAATGCCCGCGGGGCCTGAACTGGCTGAAGTCGATCGCCTTACAGGTTTCCGAAAAGAACGGGTATGTAGCGAACTCCCCGGCGGCGATCAGGCCGAGAATTTCCTCCACCACCGCCTCGTTTTCGGGATAGAAAGGGCTGATGTTTTCCCCCAGCAGCCGGAGAGGGACGGCCACATACACATCTGCATCCCGCAGCATGACAGCCATATCCTCCTGGCCGGCATAGCGGGCGGCCAGGGCGGGCAGGGACTGGCGCATTGCTGTCAGCAACTCGGTAAGCAGGGGCTGCAGGGCGCCCTTTTCCATCTTCTGCAGCAGCTTCACATAATAAAAGTGAAAGGCGTGCAGGATAGCATCCGTGCTGATGAATACCGGCAGGTCTTCCCGCCAGATATCTAAGTAATGCTCGACGAAGGAATTTCTCCTCAGGCGTTCGCTCACCATGAAGCCGTGCTTCTGCAAGAGAGCTTTTTCGTGTTCGGTCAAGGCATATTTTATCTCCATGGAATCGCGGTACAGAGCCAAGGCCCAGGAGACGCCCGCATTCTCCAGGAACAGCTCCGCCGGATACAGGCTCAGCAGTTCATCTGCCGTCATATCCTCGTGATCCTGAAGGAATTGGCGGTAGGCCTCCAGGTCAAACTCCGGTGGCTGAGAAAGCAGCC
>CAZAXA010000205.1:0-10238 GCA_964488965.1 uncultured Phaeodactylibacter sp.
ACTCCCGCACCCAACGCGAAGTCGATTCCCGCGTCGACAAGCTCAAGGCGCAGCCCATCTTCACAGGCGCGGCGCAGCAGTTTTTCGCCGAAGTCAACTGTAGTTTCACCGGTGGGGCGGTACTCCTCGTAAAAGTCAGGCTCTGCCGGCAGGGCCTTCAGGGTCTTCTTTATGGCGCCGGCTACCAGCGAGCGGTCGTCTGTCCAGTTGGAATAGTTGTCCTCCAGGAAATCATTGTAGGTTTCACTGCTGAGCAGGTGTTTGTAGAGGGCGAGCAGGATTTCGCGGTGGCTTTCATCGCTGTCGTCATCCTGCTTTATATAATCGCGGTATTCATCGGTTTTGGCAAAGTCGGTATAGAAAAGTCGGACATTGTCGAGGTCTATGCGGTGGGTGAGCTTATACTGCCGGAAGAGGCGCTGCAGGCCTTCATTTTCCGTCAGTGACTGCATGAGCCTGTTCTCTCCCAGCTTGGCTGTGAATTGCTTGTCTTCTTCCGTAGGCAGCAGCTTGGCCATCTTTTTTGCCTCGTCCTGCTTGGCGTATCCGGCGATACGCATCAGGCCCAGGAGGCTGAAGAGATAAAGTTCATAGGATTTTTGTATGCTCACCCGGTAAAGGTTGATCATATCGTTCAACCCGAGCTCGCCATCCCTGCTCATGGCATAAAGCATCTGCATTACTTTAATGCGGACGTTCCTTCTACTCAGCATGTTTTCAAAGTTCCCTGTTTCAGTCTGCAAATATAGCCCTTTCGGGGTGGTTTGCAAACCGCAAAGCAATAAGCCATGCAAAAAGGTGGCTCAGCGCATGTTTATTTCATATATTTTTCTTTGATCTCATCGAAAGGAGGCAGTTGTTTGTGATGCCATTTCTGAATGACCTTGCCGTTGCGGAGCAGGACGAGGCCCGGGTTGGAACGCACGATGGTCTTCAGCAGTATATCGTCGGCCGTATAGAACGGATAATGATTACCGCTGGCCTCCCGGAAACTTTCCAGCTTTTCCGGTTCGGCAAAAGCAGTAAGGGCGAAGGTTTTATAACCGGCTTCTGCAGCGGCTTCTGCCAGTGGCTTCACTTTTACCAGCCAGGGGGCGATGTATTGCTGGCTCCAGCTGTACACCTTTTTCTCCAGCTGTTTTTTGTCTACCCTGTCAATGCGGCGCACCAGCTTGACCGTGTCTCCCACGGCCACCGTATCCACTGCGTAGATGGTGTCCATGGCCACTTCCGTACGCGTTTCTTCTCCGCTGGCCTCCAGTTTGTGGGCAATAACCATGAAGCTGTAATCGGGGTTGGAAAGCAGCTCTTCACTCACATCAAGGCCGTCGGGGCCGGTGGCTTCGAAATCGCTCACCTTGGTATGCTCGACCGCCCGGACGATGGTATCGCCTTCCAGCCCGCCCCAGCGTTCGCGCAGGTAGGCCACCATTTCCTGTTCCCAGGGTTCGCCCCCGGCGCCCGAAATGGTATATCCTTCAGCGGCCTCCGCCGAGCGGATCAAAACCACTTCCGGTTCATTTTTGACCTGTTCATATTCCCACTCTTCTTTGGGAAATTCCTTGATCCGGCGCAGAAATTCATCCACCGGCAAAGTCACTGCCTCGCCCGTAGCTTTGTTGGCCATGCGGTAAGCGGCCACCTCCACATTATTCTCCGCCAGGCTTTCCAGCGCTTTTTCCAGCCGTATGTTCCTGTCCACCTTGAAGGGCCGGAAATCGGTATGCGGCAACCCCCACATGAAATTGGTGAAGCAGTAAAAAGTAAGCGCAACGATGCCCCCCAACACCATGGCCGTGCGGCCGCCAGGGCCGGAAAGCTGGTGCATTTTCCGGTGGGTAAACAGGAAAAGCGCGGCGGGAAAGAGCAGGAAGATATCCTTGAAAAAGGAAGTTTTAGGCTTCAGTTTGATGAAATCGCCGAAACAACCGCAGTCCGTCACCTTCATATTGGTCTCCACATAAGGGCCCCACTGGCCGAACTGGAAGAAATTGACGCCTTCCGGAACGTAACCGGTCAGGAAAGTGAAGCCGGTCAGGAAGGTGAAAAAAACCACGATAAGGAAAAAGGCCCAGGCGGTGAATTTGCGGGCCGAGCCGATGAGCAGCATAATGCCCAGCACGATCTCCAGCACGATCATAAAGACGGAAAAGCCGATGGCGTATTCCGACAGCCAGGGGAACATAGGGGCCAGGAAGGAGAACCGGGCGCCGCTGAAGGCCGTTTCGAATTCGGCGAAATACTGCTCCAGCTTGTAGGCGGTGCCCAGCGGGTCAATGGCTTTCACCCATCCGGAAATGATGAACAGGGCGCCACAGAAGTTCTGCAGGTAACTCACCAGCCAGTTGTTGATGCGCCGGTTGGCAAAGCCGGCGGCCAGGGTCAGTATCAAAGCGATGATGGCGATAGTCGCCACCAGTGTTCCAAGGGTCATATCTGCTGTTTTTGTTCCTGTAGTTTGATCAGTGCAAAAATAGAATAGTTAACGATATCCTGGTAATTGGCCTCCAGGCCTTCGGAGGCGATGGTCTTTCCTTCGTTCTCTTCGATCTGCCTGATGCGCAGCAGCTTCATCAGGATCAGGTCGGTCATGGAGCTGACGCGCATATCGCGCCAGGCCTCTCCGTAGTCATGGTTCTTGGCCTCCAGCAATGCCCGTGTTTGGGCCGCCTGTTCGTCAAAAAGGCCCAGGGCTTCCTCCACAGGCAATTCCAGAGGAGCATCCTCGGGCAGGCCCAACTGGATCATGGCCATCAGGCTGTAATTGATCAGCCCCATGTAGTCGGAGGCTATGCTGTCTTCCACCTTCTGCTGCCCTTTCTCCTCAATGCTGCGTATCCGCCTGGCCTTGATGAAGAGCTGGTCCGTCAGCGAAGAAGGCCGCAGGATACGCCAGGCCGTGCCGTAATCGCGGGCCTTCTGCTCAAACAGGCGGCGGCATTGGCGCAGAATGGCATCAAATTGATCGAGGGTGCGCTGCACAGCTTCTCCTTTTTTTCGCAAAGATAATAAAATGCTTACTTTCGCCTCTATGTCCGAGATCAAAGACCGCTACCGCACCATCGGGGGGCCCAGTTTCGGCGAGTTTCGCGACCGGGGCAGCAGATTTCTGGCCTATGCCTTCCCTGTTTATACCGTGGAGGAGTGGCAGGCCCGCCTGGAAGAAGTGCGCAAAGAGCACCCCAAGGCGCGCCACCACTGTTATGCCTACCGGCTGGGGCTGGACGGCAACAACTTCCGCGCCAACGACGACGGAGAACCCGGCGGCACGGCCGGCCGGCCCATCCTGGGGCAGATCAACAGCTTTGAACTCACCAATATCATCATCATTGTTGTGCGCTACTTCGGCGGCGTCCTGCTGGGCGCCTCGGGCCTGATCAACGCCTACCGGGAAAGCGCCGCCGATGCCCTGCGCCAGGCCGAGATCATCGAACGGACGGTGGAAGACATCTACCGCATCACCTTCGGCTACGCCCTGATGGGCAGCGTCATGAACAGCATCAAAAGCCTGGAACTCGAAATAGCCGGGCAGGATTTCGGCGCCGTCGGCATAGTGGATGTCGCTATCCGCCAAAGCGAGGTGAAAGGCAAGCTCCGCCGGCTGAAGGCGGCCGTGGCGGGCGCCTACCTGGAAGAGGTGGATGAACTGGGAGAGATCGAGGGTTTTGAAGTGGAGTATTTGTATACGCGCTAGGGGATGGATGGCGGAATGGATTGTGGAGGGCCAGAAACCAGAAACCCTGAACAGCCTATCCCCTCAAAATGGAGTGGTGGAATGTTGGAGTATTGGAGCAACCAAACCATCTAACCATCAAAGCAAATACCGCTGCAGAAAAAGGATAACCGCTTTATTATAATAATCCCGGTTGGCCTTCTTGCGGAAGCCATGGCCTTCGTCTTTGGCCAGCAGGTACCAGGCCTCTCCTCCATTGCGGCGGATGGCGTGCAGCATCTGCTCGGCCTCGCTGGCCGGCACACGGGGGTCGTTCTGGCCCTGTACGATCAGCATGGGCTTGGTGATCTTATGGGCATTGGAGGTCGGTGAAATGCTTTCCAGGTGGCGGCGCATGCGGGGGTTGCGCTCGTCGCCGTACTCCACACGGCGCAGGTTGCGGCGGTAGGATTTGGTATTTTCCAGGAAGGTAACGAAGTTACTGATCCCCACGATGTCGATCCCGCAGCGCAGCCGGCCATTGTAGTGGGCCATGGACGACAAGACCATATAGCCGCCATAAGAACCCCCGATGACAGCCACGCGCGAGGCATCCAGCTCCGGCCGGCCGCCGATCCAGTCCAGCAGGCTCCCAATATCCTTAATGGCGTCTTCGCGTTTATACCCGTTGTCCAGTTTCAGAAAGCGCTTGCCGTAGCCTGCCGAACCCCGCACATTGGGGGCGATAACGGCAATGCCCAGCTCGTTGAGATAATACTGGATATTGGGGGAAAAACAGGGGCGGTACTGGCTCTCCGGGCCTCCGTGTATGTAGATCAGCACCGGAAAAGGGCCTTTGCCTTTGGCCGGTTTGAAATAAAAAGCCGGGATGCGCCGCGGCGCCCCGTCAATGAAGTCAAAAGTCGGATAATGCACCAGCTCCGGCTCTACGAAGATGCCGGGTTCCAGCCCCCCCACTTCGCTGTAGGTCCAGCGGCAGGTAGTAGAATCCTGCAGGTTGACGACATACACATCGGCCGGCGCCTGCGGAGTATCCACCGTGATGGCCAGCTGTTTTCCATCGGGGCGCCAGCGCAGGCCGCTGATGATGCCGTCCGGCAGGCCGGCAAAGGGCTTACAGGTTCCCCTCGCGGTATCCATAAAAAAAAGGCGGGATATGCCATTGTCATTCAGGACGAAGGCCAGCTTATTTCCTGAAGGGGACAGGCTCAGCGTTTCCACATCCCAGAGCAGGCCCGGGGCTATGGCCTCCTGCCTGCCTTCTTTGAGGCCAAGGCGGATAAGCTGCTGGTATTCGGAAAACTCGTCGGAAGTGAAAAACAAAGCGGCGCCGTCGGCATTCCAGTACCCCCCCTGGCAGGCCACGCCTGTTTTGGCGAGTACGGGCGTCAGTTCGCCGCTGTGGATATCCAGGATGTAGAGAAAGCTTTCATTGATCGACCGGTAGTTGATGACGGTAAGGCGGCGGCCGCAGGGCGACCAGTCTACCGGGTACCAAAACCCTTCGCCTTCGAAGATCAGCCGTTCGCCGGGCAGCTCGCTGAAGGTGTACAGGTAAAGGCCATGGTCCAGGTTGTTGCCTTTGGTGCTGTTATAGGCGATCGCAGTGCCCTGCCGGTTCCACAGGCCGCTGCCGTGCTTGGATACCCCGTCCGTGAGCAGGTAGTAACCTTCGGTATCCAGGTTATAGTAATACAACTGGTAATTTTCATTGCCTCCGACATCCTTGGCGAAGATGAAGCCGTTGGCGCCGGGCGCCGGGCAGACGCTCGCGCTGAAGATAGGCTCGGGGAAAAAAGTGGCCTGCCGGCGGGTAGCGCCCGGGCTGTCCACCACGTGAAGCTGGGCCGATTCCCCGAAGCGGGTGCTGATGAGCAGCCCCCGCCCGTTGTTCAGCCAGTCAACAGCATGGGCATCGCGGGTATTGTGGTAGTGATTGAGCCTTTTATTGAGGATTTCCGGTATCTCAGGAATATTTTCCAACACCAGGTTGCCAATCTCCCTTTTCTCGATCTGAATCGTCATAATACTTTTTCGTTCGTAAAAAAGCTTAAACTCTCGATAGTCACAATGGGATTATGGCATGCATAAAACAGACGCCCGCAAAATTAGCATTTATCCGGAAAAACCATAAGCAGGAACACCGGGCAGGCGTTACAACCCTGCCGGCAAAAGCCGGGCGATGGCGCGTTTTTCAGCGAACAGCGCTCAATATATTATTTTTTTAATATTTTTTGAACTGGATAACAGATTTTAAAGCAATTCAGCGGCAATAAAAAATTACGGCTGAATTGCTTTAAAGGATGATCAACTTTCATGCCAATTCAGCGCTTTGCCACCCTGATGTACGCCGCCTGCTCGCCGGCGCGGGCTTCCACGATATACAGCCCGGCAGGCAAAGCGCTCAGGTTCAGCGTCTCCTGAAGCAGCCCTCCGGGGGCGGCGCATTGCTGCCTGCCCACCACCTGGCCCTGGCTGTTGATCAACAGCAGGCTCACCTCTCCGGCCGGCAACTGCCCTTCCAGGCGGAGCATGCCATCCGTCGGATTGGGGTAAGCGGTAAAAGAAATACTGTTCTGATCTTCGGCCCCTGAGGTGAGGCAGCCCGGGAAACCGGGGTTGTAAGTGGACTGTAACTCGTAGCTGGCACGGCAGCCGGTGATCAGGTCGGTAACCTCCAGGCGGTAGGCGCCATTGGAGTTTATGCAGTACTCCTGCCCCGTAGCCCCTTCGATGATCAGGCCATTGCGGTACCATTGCAGGGAGTGAGAAGCGGGCAGGCTCCCCGGGTCGTACAGGCTGAGCAGGTTGTTGAAATTCTGGAAGACCGGCGCCACGGGCAACGGATGGAAGCTGAGGCTGACCACTTCGGAAGTAGCCCTGCAGCCGTCGGCAGTAGTATAGCTTACCCAGTAATCGCCGCCGGCGTCCACCGTCAGGGCAGGCCCTTCCACATCGATCAGCGGCAGGCTGTCGTGGTACCACTGCAGGCCGGTATCGTAATCATTGGCCACGCTGAGCTTGATGGCGTCCCCTTCGCAGAGGGAGGCAGGCTCCTCGCCGGTAAGCAGGGGCGGCGCCGGTTGCTCATACACCCATACGGTATCTGACGAGCGGACGGTGTCCACCGGGTGGAGGACCGCCAGGCTGGCCGCCAGGCCCGCCCCGGTGAAGGAACCGCTGGAAAAGCGGTTGAAATTGATCGTCCCGCATTCGTCATCACCGCCCTGCAGGCCGCTGTCTTCATCCATAACCCGGAGCACGTAGTTGCCTTCGCCGATGGGGATGTTGAGCGTAAAGGTAAGCGGGGGCTGGGCATCCTCTATATGCAGCGATTCGTAAATGCGCTCGCCGTCCGGATCCCAGATTTCGATGCGCAGGTCGGGGGCATTATTGAACAGGTCGTTGCACGTTACGCTTTCCACTACGACTTCGGTGAGCAAAAAACCGAAGGTATCTATGATGGCCTGGTAGCTGATTTCGTACACCCCGGCTTCATCATAGGTTTGCGGCGAGGGGTTCTCATTGACCGACATGTTGCCGTTGCCGAAATCCCAGAGGTAGGAATAGCCCTCCGCCCCGCCCGAGGGTACGTTATTGGTGAAATGGGCCGTTACGCTGCCGCAGCCGCTGTTGTTCTCCAGCGTAAAGCCTTCCGTGACGCTGGCGCCCGGAAGGATCAGTATGGGAAAGGAAAAGGAAGAAACCTGAGAGACAAAGAGCACCTGGGCTGTCACTACGACTTCCACATTGTAAAATCCCGGAATGAGCGGTATTCCGCAGAGCTTTACGCAGCCGTCCGTCTCCTCCGATACGTTGAACACGGCTTGGTTGGCCTCCCAGCCCAGCCCCGGCGGCAGGTTGGAGACCGAAATGATCGTGATCTGGCTGATGGCCAGCCCCGGCGGGGTATCCGGGTCATTGGCATTTACCGGCGTGGTTGTCTTAGGCATGCGGAAGCCGAGGTCGGAATCGTAGTACGCCCCCACCTGGCCGTCCGCCGCATCGCTGAGGTAGATGGTGTCTTCCGGCAGGCCGGCAGGCAGTTCCACCAGGCAACCCGGGCAGCCGGATTGAGCATTGAGATTAAAAAGAACGAAAATCCCTGCAGATAAGAGTAAGAGTTTTCTCAGCATGATGGATGGTTTTTGCGGGCAGGGGTGCATTACGGGCCATTGTATTGGTAAGGGCGCTCCGGAAAGCCCTTTACCGGAGCATTGGAGCAATGGAGCCCCGGAGTAATGAAAAAACCATATTCGTTTAATATGAATAATCACGTTTTTATACATTATTCCAGTACTCCGGCACTCCAGTACAACAGCAACAAATCCACCCCCCGCTGCCCAATAAAAGAGCCCCCCTAAGGGCAGGGCTCCGGAAAAAAGCATTTCTTTTAAGGGTGCTGGAGCGAAGCCTTAATGTTGCAGGGTGATACAACGGCCCCGCTCCGAAAATCAGAAGGGATTATAAGCTGGAGTTTCCCGTAGTAGTTGCTGTATCAATGCCTGCTGATGAGCATTTTCTGAGTCACCATCTCCCGGCCGTTGCTGAGGCTGTAGAGATAGACGCCATTGGGCAGGTGGCTGCCATCGAAGCCGATGGTATTTCCGCCCGGCAGTATCGTCACCCGCCGGCGGTACAGGGCCTGGCCGAAGATGTCGCTGACGATAAAGTCGAAGGTTCCGCCCAGCCGGGCGTCAACCTGGATTTGCGCCCAGCCGCTGGTGGGGTTGGGCTGGCTGCTCAGGCTGAAGTGGGCGGCAAAACGCTCGTAAGCGTCCAGCGTAAAGCAGTTTTCCGACCCTTCCGGTTTCACGACCAGGAAGTAATGGCTATCGGGCTCCAGGTCATCCGGCAGGGTAAGGGTCAGCGGCAGGGGCACGCCGGTGATGTTCACGTCAGCCACCACTTTCAGGTCATAGGGGCCTTCCTGGCCGGCAGTGGCCGTCCCGAAGAGGACTACGCAGCCTTTGGTATTGGCATTGAAAACGCAATTCGGCGGGTTGCAGATATAATCGAAAGAGGCGGGCAGGTTTTCCACGGCCCCATCCACAGCGACCTGAACGGAGGTGATCGGCGCCGGCCCAAAGGGCGTAGTATAGGTCGGGGGAATGTTAAAGGTATAGACGAACTCGAAATATTCCGCCACACAGGCCGTATCGGTAATGCCGCCGTCGGGGCGTTCTGCAGACTGAGGCAGCGGGGACACCACCACTGTATCCGGCACAGACTGGTCTGGTTCGCAGGTGGTTGCCTGGGCGTGGGCAAAGGCCCAGCTCATCATTCCCAAAAAGAAGAGTACAACTTTCTTCATAAGTCTAGAGTATTTGATTGGTATTGCATTAATGATCGCGACAATATATAACATTTTCATAATATCTTGCCACGGAATGGATGAATTGCGGCTGGAACCGCTTTTTCGGTAGGGTGTACAGAGGTAAAGGCTCTATTGAAGGCAAAGGCAAAAATAAAAAAATTGTCATAATCTGGATATCCCCGGTATGGCAATTTCTGTTAATTTTATCGGTTAAGCCATAATTTATTCTAATTTCGCCCCTCTGAATTGCTCTATGGGCCTGTTGTGAAGCATAAACTAAATCCAACGTTCAACCTGCAAAACGCTACACATGAGCAAACTTTTTACCTTTTTTTGCCTCCTGACCCTTTGCCTTCAATACGCAACTGCTCAAAACGCTACCATCACCGGTAAAGTGGTGGACGCCAGCACCGGCGAACCGCTCATCGCGGCCACCATCAGGGCCGGCGACATCGGGACGGTCAGCAGCTTTGACGGCGCCTACAGCCTGGAACTGGAAGCCGGCGCCTACGCCCTCACCTTCCAGTATGTCGGATACAAGGCCTTCAGCCAGGACGTGAAACTGGCGGCCGGCGAAACGTTGAAACTGGATGCCTTTCTCGAAGTGGAGGCCGCCGTATTGCAAACCGCAACCGTGACCAGCGGCAAGTTCGAAAAACCGCTCAGCGAAGTCACTGTTTCGCTGGAAGTGCTGCGGCCGGACCTCGTCAAGAGCACCGGAAAGGTTACCATCGACCAGGCCCTGGAGAAAATCCCCGGAGTGACCATCATCGACGGGCAGGCCAATATCCGCGGGGGGTCAGGCTACTCTCAGGGGGCTGGCAGCCGCGTGCTGCTGATGGTTGACGATATGCCCATCCTCACCGCCGACGCCGGCTTTCCGAACTGGGACGATGTGCCGGTAGAGAATATCGCCCAGGTGGAAGTGGTCAAAGGGGCCGCCTCCGCCCTGTACGGCTCCTCCGCCCTGAACGGCATCATCAACGTCCGCACCGCTTATCCCAAGGCAAAACCGGAAACGGAAGCCGCCGCCTGGTACACCTATTATATGAACCCCAAAGACGAACGCCTGAAATGGTGGGACAAAGCTCCTTATGCCTCCGGCGCCAGCCTTGCCCACCGCCGCAAGATCGGCAAACTCGACCTGGTACTGGGGGGCTACCTCGTGCGCGAGGAAGGCTATAATAAAGACACATACCGCCGCTTCGGCCGCGCCAATTTCAGCGCCCGTTACCGGGTAAACGACCG
>CAZAXA010000206.1:0-10233 GCA_964488965.1 uncultured Phaeodactylibacter sp.
GGAGCAAGCGGCGCTGGCCGTTGGTATCGAGGCGGTATTCGGGCTGCACTTCGAGGCGCAGGGTGTCCTCGTAGAGGCGCATCAGGCTGGTGTCGAGGGCGGCGATGGGGTGGTTGAAGGTGAGCTCAGCCGCTTTGGTAGGATTGAGCCGCAGGGGGCCTTTGCCGGCGCGGGCCAGCAGCAGCTTGTTCTTTTCCAGGAACTCCTGCCGGCTGCGGGCGCGCACCGCGACGGTATCGTAGAGGATGGTGTCCTGTTGCAGGAACAGCTTCCAGCCCTTGTCCTCAGGCTGGTCGTACCATATCCTGGCCGTGTCGGGATTGTGTTCGAAGATCACGGTTTGGCCGGCGTCCTGGTAGGTGATGCCCAGCCCTTCCGGGGGTTTGCTGAAGTGGAGGCGGATCAGGCCGTAGCGGCTGTCGTCGCTGCCCATGAGGCGGAGGGGTTGCTCTTCGGTGAAGAGCTTGACGCGCACTTTGGGCTGCAGGCTGTCGCTCAGTACCAGCAGGGAATCCGGGAAGCCGATGGGCTCCTGGGCCTGGTCGAAGCGGTAGTTGCGGTTGGCGTCCTGCAGGGCGAAGCCCTTAAAACTGCCGGCCTTGACGTTCTCGATGACGAACTTACCCTCTTTGTTGGTGCGGGCGAAGTAGAATGGCCGCTCGGTGCGCACCACGCTGTCGGCCAGGTTTTCGTACAGCATAAAGAGCACGTCCTTCACCGGTTCGCCCTTCTGAGCGTCAACGACGACGCCGGAAACCGACAGGGAGTCGATAAATTCGCCGGTGGAGAAGACGAAGCGCAGGTTCACGGCGGGGTTGCGCTCGGTGAGGTCGCGCACGGCTTCGCCGAAGTTGATGGTATAGGTGGCTTCGGGGCGCAGTTCCTCCTTTTCGTCGAAGTCGAAACGCAGCGTTTTGCCCCTGAGGGTGATCTCGAAAGGGTATTCCAGCGGCGGCGAGACGACCACCTGGTTGAAAATGTCCTGCACTTCGAACCACTCGTCGAAGGTGAGCTCGATGCGCTGCTTCTCAAAGCGCGTCTGCAGGTTCGGCGTCGACGCTTCGGCCACGAGCTGCGGCGGCTGTTCATCCTTGGGCCCGCCTACGGGGGCGATGGGGTTGGCGCAGAAGGTGAGCGCCAGGGCCAGGAAGGGGAAAAGCAGGTATACGGTTCGTACTGTTCGGGACATGAGGTGGGCGAAACGTTGTTGGTTGTTGGTTGTCAGTTGTCAGTTGTTGGTTGTTGGTTGTCAGTTGTTGTTTGTTGTTTGCGGGGCAACTTTCAACAAACAACGAACAACAACCTGCCATTCCCGCCCTCTACTCCACATCCTTCACCTTCTCCACCCCCCGCAGGGCATAGATCAGGCGGTTGATGTCGTCGGTGTTGAGTTCCAGTTTGCCGCGGATGGTGATCGGTTCGGCCGTATATTCTATGGCCTCGTCGGCGTAGACCTCCATGACGGTCTCCGGGCCGGCGCCGCCGCAGAAGAAGCACATGTTGTAGGGGAAGGCGGAGAAGATGAATTCTTTATGGCCTTTGTACCCTTCAACCGGGATGATGTAGCCTTTTACCGTGATCTCCTTTCCTTCCAGGGCCTTTACCTCTTCGCTGAAGACGGGGACGTCCACCTTGAAGCCCATCATTTCGTTGTATTCTTTCCTGAAGGTGATCTTCGAGAGCGTTTTCCACACCTTGTCCTGTGCCTGCGTGGGCTGCAGGGCGGCAAGGCCGAAGAGGGCAATGAGCGTTATGATCGTTCTTTTCATACTTTAAAGGTTATTTTTACTTGAGGCGGTGTTATATGGTGTTGCGGTATTTCGGTGTTATGGTTTTGCGGCCGCAATGCCGAAATACCGTAACACCACAACGCCGTAAAACCCTAAAAACCCCCCAAAGGTAACGATATGAAAGGGAAAATGTATTTTAAGGCAATGTTAAAGGAAAAATCAGGTTTTCATTAAACCTTTGGCCCTTTCGGCAGTCCATACTGACAAACCCACACAATTTGGAGAGGACATTGGCAGCCATACCGGATGATCAGATACTTTCCCTGCTGGAGGAGCCCCGGACCTATGAACGGGGCTTCCGCCTGCTGATGGAGAAGTACCAGGAGCGCCTGTACTGGCACATCCGGCGGCTGGTGCACGAGCATGAGGATGCCAATGACGTCATACAGAACTGTTTTATTAAGGTGTACCGCAGCATCCACGGCTTTGAAAGGAAGTCGAAACTGTACACCTGGCTGTACCGCATAGCGACGAACGAGGCCATCACTTTTCTGAAAAAAGAACAAAGGCGCAGTGCTTCCTCCATTGACGAGGAGGCGGGCGGCCTGGCCCACAGCCTGCATGCCGACGCCTATTTCGACGGCGATGAAGCTCAGGCCCGCCTGCTGCGCGCTTTGGAGGAGCTGCCCGAAAAGCAACGCCTCGTTTTCAACATGCGCTACTTCGACGAGCTGAGCTACAATGATATTTCCGATATTCTGGACACTTCGGTGGGCGCCCTGAAGGCTTCCTACCATCATGCGGTAAAAAAGATCGAGGCATTTTTAAAAGCGGAATAATGAGTGAAAAAGATAAAATACGGGAAGAACTGGAGAGCCTGTCGCCCCGGCTGCTGAAGATGAAGGAAAGCGGCCGGCCGGCGTTCCGCGTGCCGGAAGGCTACTTCGGGGAATTGCCCGGCGATGTGCTCCGGCGCATCAGGGCGGAGGAAGGCCTGACAGGCCGCGAACAGCCGGCGGCGCCCTCGGGCTTGCCCTGGCGAGTATGGCTGCAGGGGCTGTTGCGCTCCCGCTACGCCGCCGGAATGGCAATGGCTGCCGTTTTGCTCGCCCTGGGCGTTTACTGGTTCTGGCCGCAGGCGGCGGCTGCCGGGGCGGAGGAAGCCCTGGCGGGGGTCAGCGAAGCAGAGGCGGCGGCCTATATCACGGAAAATATCGGCGAATTCGAGCTCGAGCTGATGCTCGAAGCCTCCATGGTAGATGCGGAAGATGTGCCGGCAGTAGAAGTGCTGCCGGATATCCGGGAGGAGGATATCGACCGCTACCTGGATGAATTCATCGAGGATATCGGCCTGGATGAACTGGAGGAGATGTTGTAAAACCAATTGGCAACCACAAAAACTATACAGGAAAATGAATAAAAAGTATTGGCTCATTTTGCTGGCCGGCCTTTTTGCCCTGCCGGCCTTCAGCCAGATTTTCGACGACGAACCCATCGGCGGCGAGGCCCGCAGCCGGATACAGGCTGCCCGCGTGGCCTATATCACCGACCGCCTGGGCCTGACTACCGCCGAATCGGAGCGCTTCTGGCCCTTGTACAATGAGTTTGAAACAGAGCGCGATAAAGTCAGGGAAAAGTACAAACCGCCCCGGCCCCTGGAAAGCATGTCGGATAAAGAGGCGGAAGACTTCATCAACCGCCGCTTTGAGATGGAACAGGAACTGCTCAGCCTGAAACGGGATTATTTCCAGCGCTTCAAGACGGTGGTATCGCCCCGGAAGATCGCCCTTTTCAGCAAGGCAGACAAAGAGTTCCGCCTGGAACTGCTGAAGAAGGTACAGGAACGGCGGCCCGGCAACGACCGCCCCTACCGCCGCCCGCCGGGAGGAGATTTCCGGAATTGAAAGCAGGCGCAGTGTGCAGGCGTTGCGCCGTTGCGGGAAATAAAAGGGTTGTCCTCCTCTGGGGAAGGCGCAGTAGAGGATTTTTGGGAGATACCCGTGATATCTCCCCTCGAACTCCCCCGGGGGAAGACAATCGTCTTCAAATATTCCAACACTCCAGCATTCCAACCCGCAGGGCTTTCCGGAGCAGCCTCAGTATTACGCCAAATGCACGCAAACACGCAAACACGAATATACGAAACCCCGATATATCCAATTTAACACATACAAGAAATTTCAAATAAAACTAATCCCTAAAGTGTTATATAGCAATATGTTATGCCGGATACGACCATTCCCTGGCATAAAGCTACCGTTCCATTAATGGATGGGGTATTGCTTCAAAAATGGTGGCATCATTGATACCTTTTCGCTTATATTTATCCCTGAACTCAGATACTACTAACTCATGCACCTTTGCGTCCTATGAACAGTTACAGAAAAGATCCCGAAGCGAAGAGGCTCGTCGCCGCCTATGAAGAACAATTCCGGAACGGAGAGATGGCTTTTTTTGAAGAGAAGGCCTATCTGAAGATCATGGAATTTTATGAAAAAGACCATCAGCTGGACAAAGCGCTGGAAGCAGCCTGCCATGCTGTAGCTCACCATAGTTATTCGGTCGATTGTTATATCCGCAAGGCCGAGTTGCTGATCGGCCTGGGTAAGGAGGAAGAAGCCCTGCCGGTTTTGGAGCAGGCCAGCCTTTATGCCCCGCTGGAACCGGAGATAGGCCTGCTGTGGGCCGAGGCTCAGGTGGGGCTGGGCAATGCGGGGGAGGCGCTGGCCCTGCTGGAACCGCTGAAAGATACCGCGAATGAAGAATTACTCAGCAACATCTTCCTGGTGGAATCCATCGCCTATGAGGCTCTGGAGCAGCACGAGCGCATGTTCTACGCGCTCAGGGAAGCCATCAACCTGGACCCCTCCAACGAATCGGCGCTGGAGCGTTTCGGAGTATGTGTGGAACTGTCCCGCAAGTACGAAGAAAGCATAACCATCCACGAAGCCATCCTGGAGAAAGACGCTTATGCGGCCATAGCCTGGTTCAACCTCGGCCAGGCCCATGCTTACCTGGGCAATTATGAGGAAGCGATCAATGCTTACGAATACGCCTTTGTGGCCGATGAGGATTTTGAGGAGGCCTGCCGGGAATGCGCCGCCCTGTGTTTTGAGATCAAACAGTACAACCGCTCGCTGAAACACTACGAAGAGCTGCTGGAAGGTTTCGAGCCGGACAGCGAGACCTACACGGCCATTGGCCAGTGCTACTACTATCTGGGCAAGTATCAATCGGCGATCACCTTTTACAACCGGGCGATACAGCTCGACCCGCTCAACGATGAGATTTTCTTTTTCATCGGCGAGTGTTTTGCCAAAGAGGCCAAATGGCAGGCCGCCAGCCACTATTTCGAAAAGGCCATTCAGGTGGAAGACCAGCGCGAGGAGTACCATATTGCTTTGGGCGAGGCCTACTGGCAACTGGGGCAACTGGAGGAAGCTGAAGAATGCTTTCGCATGGCGGTGGAGGTGAACCAGGAGGAAAGCGCCACCTGGATACGCCTGGCCACTTTCCTGATGGAAACCGGCCATACTGAAGCTGCCCTGGAAGCCCTGGAAGAGGGCGAAGAAGGATCGGGAGGCACCGAGCTGCTGTACTGCCGGATCGCCTGCCTGTTCTCTGTCGGCCGACGGCAGGAAGCCTGCTATTGGCTGGGAGAAGCCCTGCTGGAAGATTTCGAGATGCACCGCCTGCTGTTCAGCATATTGCCCGGCCTGGAACAGGACCCCGACGTGCTTTCGCTGATCTCGGCCTATTGGGCGTAGGGAGGCGGGTTGGTTGCTGGTTGTTTGTTGCTGGTTGCTTGTTGTTTGTTGTTCAACGATCAGCAGACAACAGATAACAGGCAACAGACAACAGACAACCGGAAAGCCTTCAAGCCCTCCCCCCCCTTCTCTCCTGCTGATAAGCATAGATTGCCGCGCCGATCGTGCCGGCAGAATTCAGCAGCAGGGCCGGCTTTACCGTCGCCTGTATAGAGAGATAGGAGTCGTATTTGTCGAATCGCTTGCTGGTGCCGCCGCCCAGGAGGATGAGGTCGGGGTTGAGCACCCGTTCGATATTCTGCAGGTATTCGTTAAAGCGCATGCCCCATTCTTCCCAGCTGAGGTCTTCCCGTTTGCGGGCATTGGCCGAAGCGTAATATTCCGCCACCTTTTTTTTATCCCTCAGGAAGATATGGCCCAGCTCCGTATTGGGCACCAGCTTGCCGTCGATGAAGAGGGCAGAGCCCAGTCCCGAGCCGATGGTGATGAGCAGTACGGTGCCCATTTCGCCTTTGCCGAGGCCGAACTGCATCTCCGCCAGGCCGGCGGCATCGGCGTCGTTGAGCACCTCCACGGGGCAGCCACAGGCCATGGAAAAAGCCTCCACCACGTTCGTCCCGATCCACGCTTCACTGATGTTGGCGGCCGAATGGGCCACGCCATTTTTGATGATGGAGGGGAACCCGCAGCCTATCAGCCCTTTCCAGTTGTGCCGGCGGACCAGCTCGGCAAAAGTTTCCGCCATAGCCGCCGGTGTGGCGGGGTCGGGCGTTTCCAGGCGAATGCGCTCATTCAGCAACTGCCCGGCGCCAACATCGACAACCGCCCCCTTGATACCGGAAGCTCCGACATCTATGCCCAGTACTGTTCTTTCCTGCATGGAATTACATTTGTATCACCTTATCAGGCGTATTTTCATGCGTACATCCTCCACGGGCCGGTCGCGGCCGTCGGTTTGCACGCCGGCGATCTTATCAAGGACGTCCAGGCCTTCCACCACCCTTCCAAAGACGGTATATTCCCGGTCGAGAAAGGGCGTGCCGCCCATTTCCATATAGGCCTCGCGTTGTTCCTTACTGTAGCGGATACCCTTTTGGGCCTCGATGCGGTTGAGCATATCTTCTGTCATCTTCTGCCCCTGAACGATATAGAACTGGGAGCCGGAAGAACGCTTCTGCGGGTTTACCGCGTCGCCGGTGCGGGCGGCCGCCAGGGCGCCCCTGAGGTGGATCAGCGAGTCGACAAATTCCGCTTCGACGGTATAACCAGGGCCGCCGCTGCCCAGCGCCTGGCCCGGCGCCGCTTTTTTCGACTCCGGGTCGCCGCCTTGTATCATAAAATTCTGAATGACCCGGTGGAACAGCAGGCTGTCGAAGAAGCCTTCTTCCGCCAGTTTGATGAAATTGTCCTGATGCCTGGGCGTAGCATCGTACAATTGGATGATCATGGCGCCGAAATCCGTTTCCAGTTCAACCAGGCAGGCCTTCGGCGGGCCGATGGAAATTTCTTGCTCCACAGTTTTTGTTTTTCCTTTTTCGTTAATGGCCTTCAACCGGACCGTATAACGTCCGGAGGCCTTGTATTTATGAACCGGCGATTCGGCCTCCGACAGGTTGCCGTCGCCAAAATCCCATTGATAATTGCTGGCTTTCTCCGACAGGTTGTCAAACTGCACCGGCTCCAGCACGCGCCCCTCCCTGCCGGCGCTGAATCTGGCCACCGGCCGGGCGCAGGAGGCGGCAAGCAGGGCCAGCAGAAATAATTTTACGTAAAGCGGCTTTTTCATTTTATGCGAACATTTCTAATTCTTCACTCTTTCACTCATTCAATAATGCTTACTTTCATCCGGATATCCTGCTGCGGCCGGTCCATCTGGCCGCGCGGCGCGGCGGCGATCTTGTCGATGACTTCCAACCCTTCCACGACCCGCCCGAAGACGGTATAGGCGCCGTCCAGCGGCGGGTATCCTCCTTTTTCAAGGTATTCCCGGCGTTGTTCCGGGCTGTACTGCAGGCCGTTCTGCTGTTCGATCTGGTTGAGGACGGCCTCGTCGAACTTTTGCCCGGCCACGATGTAAAACTGGGAACCCGACGATGCTCGTTGAGGGTTCACTTCATCCCCCAGGCGGGCGGCCGCAACGGCGCCTTTGATGTGGACTTCGCCGATCTCGGCCTCGATGGTATAACCCGGGCCGCCCTGCCCCAGCGGTTGCTCCGGCGGCGCAGTTTTGGAATCAGGGTCGCCTCCCTGTATCATAAAGCCGGGGATAACGCGGTGGAAAAGCAGGCCGTCGTAAAAACCCTCTTCTGCCAGTTTGATGAAGTTGGCCTTATGCTTGGGAGTACTGTCGTAAAGCTCCATTTTCATGTTGCCGTATTCCGTTTCTATCAAAGCATAGGTGGGCCCGCCCTGGCCACAGCTCAGGAGAAGCAGGCTTAAAATGGCTGCGTATGCGATGTTCTTCATGTATTGTTTTGGTATTATGGTTTTGCGGCCAGCAACTACACTGATACACTGATACGCCCCCTTACTCCTCCTTCATTTCCTTAAAATACTGAATGGCCTTCATTTTGAGCAATTTCTCCTGTTCTTCCACCCCACTGGTGCGCACGGGCTTTATCATCCGGTAGTGGGGCCAGCCGTCGGCATCGCGGCCGGCGAATTCGTAATAGCCATCGTAGCTCAGCAGGCGGCAGACGGCTATGTGCATCAGGTCCTGCTTTTCTTCTTTGGTAAAGGAAGGCTGGACGCGCCCCAGCTCCTGTATTCCGATGAGGAAAAGCACGGCATTCAGGCCCGGCAGAGCATCCCGCCTGAAGGCTTCTTTCACCAGGTGGCGCACCTGCAGCCATTCAAAATCCAGTTCCCACTCTTCCATAGGCTTCCGTTTCGAACTGCAAATATAGGGTTTATTGGTTGATTTGGTTGATTAGTTGAATTGATTAGGTTTCGGGCCGGATGTACCCAATCAACTATCTCTCCGATTCCTCGGATGATACATCAGGATCGTTTGCCGCAGGAAGTCCGTATCCAGGTGAGTATATATCTCCGTAGTGATGATGGACTCGTGGCCCAGCATATCCTGTACGGCCTTCAGGTCGGCGCCTCCTTCGATGAGGTGGGTGGCAAAGGAATGGCGGAAGGTGTGCGGGCTGACGTTTTTCACGATGCCCGCGGCAGCCACGGCTTCTTTCACGATGTTAAAGGCCATGACCCGCGTGAGGGCGCCGCCCCGCCGGTTGAGGAAGAGGATGTCCTCCTGCCCCTTTTTGATGTTCATCTGGCTGCGCCGGCCGGCGGCGGCGTAAAGCCGGATATGTTTGATGGCCTCGTCGCCTATGGGGACGATCCGCTCTTTATCCCCTTTGCCCACTATTTTGACAAAACCGGCATCGAGGTAGAGGTTGGACAGGCGCAGTTGTGTCAGTTCGCTCACGCGCAACCCGCAGGCATAGAGCGTTTCCAGCATGGCCCGGTTGCGGGGGCCCTGTGGGTGGCTGAGGTCGATGGCGGCCAGGATACGCTGGATTTCTTCGTAGGAAAGCACTTCCGGGATTTTGCGCGCCAGCCGGGGAGCGTCGATCAGCTCGGTGGGGTCCGCCTCGGCGAGGTTTTCCAGGATGAGGTACTTGTAAAAGGTCTTCAGGGCCGAGATGAGGCGCGCCTGGGAGCGGGCGGCCAGGCCCAGTTTGTTCAGCCAAAGCAGGAACTCCTCCAGTACCGGCGCTTCGATACCTGCCGGAGAAAGGGAATACCCCCTGATACCGAGAAACTGCTGCAACTTGCCGAGGTCCGACAGGTACGCTTCGGCCGTATGGCGGGATAAGGACCGCTCCAGCAGCAGATAGGCCTCAAAGCCTTTCATATATGGTTTCCAGTCCGGTGTCATCTGGCTATTCTTACGCCTTCTTTTACAGTGTCACACAAATATTAAAAACATCCAAAATCTTGCCGTCGAAATCACAATAATAGTTAAATTTGTGGTAACGGAATGTGTCCCTTGAGTTCAAGGGTTAGTTGTTTCCAAACAAGCTCAAACTGAAACCGGAGGTAGTACTATAAAGAAGAACGCAATTTTTTTATTACAGATAGTACTTTCCTCCTGAGCAGATCATTGAAGGCTTTATAGTGTTTCTCCCTGCTTTCTGAGTTTATGCCCGGGAAGCGGGAATATAGATTCCCGCGTAGCACGCAGGAATTTATATTCCTGCTTCTCTGCCCAGGATGCAGAACCTCAATTTGTGAGGAGAATTACTATAATATTATTATGTGAAGCCTCTCCCCTTAGGTAAAATTTCTACAAAAGACTGGTAAGCCCGGTTTTATGCGCGGGTTGTATGTCCGTTTGCCTTTAAGAGCATCCGGCATCACAGGAGCGGAGCGCCCTGTAACGGCACAATGGTGTGCATCTGTTCCGCCGGCTCCGTGAATTAACCGCATTTTTCGGCTGGCCGGTTTTTTCTGTCCTGACTACGCTGAACAAAGGATTGAAAGACTGTGCATATTTGTTTATGTGGAGAGGGCCGAGGCCTTCGGGTTTTGGCCCTCGCTTTTTTTCACAGGAAATGTGTCACACCATAAGGCGCCATCGCCCCGGCCGGCAAGGCCCTTCATGCGCCGGGCATTATAAGTTTTTTTTTTGCCAGGCATCCTCAATTATGTATCTTATCAATCTTATAGCAGGAGCGCCATGTCACTATATTTAAAATTTCATTTCAGTTTTTTTTGCTTATTAA
>CAZAXA010000207.1:0-6218 GCA_964488965.1 uncultured Phaeodactylibacter sp.
ATGGCCAGCACGGCGATGCCGAACAGGCCCATGCACGACAGGATGATGGCCAGCAGGGCCGCCGCTATGAACAGCTGCCCCATGACTTCCTCTACCTTGTACATGCGGTTGGTATTTTCGTTGAGAAAGGAAGCCATAAACGGCGCCCGGGGCGCGAGGGCCTTCCATGTATTTTCAATAGCCTGCATGGTTGCCGGCACTTCGTCCGGGCTGATGCGTACAAAGATGTAGTTTATCGGAAAATCACCGCCGGGGCGCGCCAGGGCGACCGACAGGGGTTCTATGGGCCTTTCCAGCGACTGGAAGTGGAAGTCTTTCATCACGCCGATCACTTCCCGGGGAGGGTCCATTTGCAGGACTTTGCCGACGTAAGGGCCTTCACCCAGTTGCCGGGCGAAGGTTTCATTGATCAGTATGGCGCGGGCGGTGTCGGTGAGGTGTTCGCTGGAAAAGCTCCTCCCTTCCATCAGGGGAATCTCCAGGGCTTCGGTGAAGCCGAAGTCCGCCGCCTGAATGTGGGTGTAGTACTCCCGTTCATCCATAGTGAAGGAGATGATCGAGGTGTAAATAGAGCCGTCCTTGCCCAGGCCGAAGTTGTTGTAGCCTGCAGAAATGCTTTTCACCCGCGGGTTGGCAGCCAGCTCATTACGCAGCCGCTCCAGCGCCTGATAGGCGTCCAGGCCCTGGGGCAGCGGGATACTCAACACTTCTTCCTTATTGAATCCCAGAGGTTTATGCCTCAGGTACTGCAACTGTTGCCCAATGATGATGGTACAGCTGATGAGCAGCACCGAGACGGCGAACTGTGCCAGCACCAGCAGATTGCGCAGCCGCCCGGGGCGCTGCACCTGAGTGTCTCCCTTGAGCACCGCCGCAGCCTGAAAGCGCGACAGCACCATGGCCGGGTAACCGCCGCCCAGCAGGCCGACAGCCAGCAGGATGGCCCCGACGGCCAGGAAGAGGTGGGGATGGTTCAGCTCTATGCCCGTCCGGAACAGGCCATTGAATTCGGGCAGCAGGGCCTGGCTGATGCCCAAACCCAGCGCCAGGGCAAGCCCGGCCACCAGCAATGCCTCGCCCCAGAACTGGCCGATCAATTGCCGCCGGCTGGCGCCCAGCACCTTGCGGACACCCACCTCCCGGGAGCGGGTGATGGAACTGCCCAGGCTGAGGTTGACGAAATTGATGCAGGCAATGCCCAGAATGAAAAAGGCGCCGATCAGCAGGCCGGCGGGAAAGGCCCGGCTGATGCCGTCGCGGGAAATATCGCGGTCGAAATGCAAATCGTACAGGGGCTGGAGCTTCAGCCGGAGAACAGGGCCGCCATCCGGCGCCGAAGCCCCCTCCTGCCCGATCAGTTCTATGGCGCCGGAAAAATATTTCTGCGTGATGCCTGCCAGTTGCTGTTCTACAGCCTGAGGGTTTTCTCCTTCTGTTGCCAGCAGGAATAAGGCATGATTGTGGTTGTCCCAGTTGCCGGCATTCTGCTGATAATCCGGCACATTTTCGTAGCGGGTGATCATCTCGTAGTTCAGGCTCGAAGTATGGGGGCTATCTTCTACTATGCCCGTCACCTGCAGGTTCTTCGGCATTCCGCCGGCGATCACCCTGAGCTCACGGCCAACGACATTCCTGGCCGTCCCGAAAAACTTCACCGCCTCGCTTTCAGAGATCACCAGGCTGTTCGGCGATTCCAGGGCGCGGGCTGGGTCTCCCTCCAGCAAACGGAAGGAAAACATTTCGAAAAAGGCCGGATCCGTGTACCGGATGCCCGTTTGATAACGCTCTCCTTCGTATTCCACCGTGGCCACTCCGCCCCGCCAGCGGACGGCCTGCTCGATGCCTGGCGCTTCTTCCCGGATTATGGGCTGCAGGGGCGTTGGCATATTGGCGCTGCGCTCCAGCCCACGGCTGCGGTAAGATTCCAGGTAGACCCGGTAAATGCGGCCTCCCTTTTCGTGAAAGCGGTCGAAGGAAAATTGCTGCAGGGCGGTGAGCAACAGCAACAGGCTGGCGCCAATGGCGGCGCCCAGGCCAAATACATTAATCCCGGAAAACAACTTGTGCTTCCAGAGGTTGCGAAAGGCGATCTTAATATAATTCTCCAGCATCGGGCATGTTGTTTTGCAGGCCAGGCCGTTTTCTCCGGCCAGCGTGTATGCCGACAGGAAAACGCCCTGGCCCTACCCGAAAGGGGCCAAGACTATGCCAAGATCTAAAAAACTGATTGCCAAAACTTTGAAACTGACAGACAAGCATTTGAATGTCCGTTTTCGAACACCGCCTGTTCAAATGTGGACAATAGCCGGCTCATAACCGCATCCCTTCGATCTCAAAGGAAGGGCCGTCTCCGAACAGGCTCCTGCTCTGTACTTCCTTTCTGATCAGATTGATCGGGCGGTCATCTTTATAAGGTTCTCTGGCGGCCGTAAAGCGGAGTTTAGTCAGTTTACGGATGGTCGAAATATTTACCTGGTAGATATCAGCGTGCCTGAATTCCATGAACAGGCGCTCCTCGTCGCTGACAAAAATACTTCGGCTCCTTTCCGGCGCAAGGACGACCTTTTGCTTCAGGAGCAACTCCTCCTGCCCCATCAGGAAGCCGACCCGGTACAGGTGGCCATCCGATTTGGTGAAATAAACCACTTTCCAGAACAAAGTAGGGATGGGAATGCGCTGCCCGTCCACTTCAGTAACAAAAACGGGGTCGGCATCCGACAGGACGGGGCCGGTGAAGAGGATGATCCTGGAGCCGTTGGCGACCGCCTCCGTTTTCAGGATGTAGTCCTCCAGGCTCCGCCATAATTGCTGGTTGAGCTTGGCCACCTGAGGCACTGCATTGGTGTAAAAGAAGGTGGAAAGGGCGCCCCGCCTGGCCTCCTCTTCGGTGTGCCCCCACTGGGCATCTTCCCTCTTGGCCATATGCCCCCGGTCGAAATCGCTTTTTGCAGCAGCGTATAAGCTGGAGCCCCACTGGTGGTTCTCATCTATCCGCGGATCCAACTGCCAACTGTCTTCCCGGGAGAGGTTCATGAAGAGGCTGCCGTCGATATTGGCAGCTGTAAAAATAGGGAACCTTCGGTGGGCGTTCTGGATCAGGCTGAAATTCTGGTAGTGCAACACGTTGCCCCTCGAGCCTCGAACCGGGGCCACGGCCGCTCTCATTTGCCGGTTCATCTTGGGCAAATGCACCTTCAGAGCAGGGCCCAGAAAGTCGCTTCGGTATCCTTTAAAATGGCTGAATTCTTCCATAACATTTTCCATTGGCGCCTTTCCGTAAAACTAGCCATTTCTCCAGCTTTTTCAAAATCCGCCGGCAAAGGGCCGCCCCGGCGCCTACTCTCTTATCATCATCAGGCTGTCATCCCGGGCTTCCAGCATAGAGTTTCCCATGAGGCGCTCGTCCACCCGGCGGGCGGCCTCGCGGCCTTCGGCAATGGCCCAGACGACCAGCGACTGGCCGCGGCGCATATCGCCGGCAGCGAACACTTTATCTACATTGGCCCGATAGTGTTCATCGCGCACATTGCCCCGTTCGTCCACCTCCACGCCGAGTTGCTGCAGCATGCCGTCAAACTGTGGATGCAGGAAGCCGACGGCAATCAGCGCCAACTGGCAGGGGATGTCGCGCTCGCTGCCCTCCGCCTCTTTGAAAGTATAGCGGCCGGTTTTTTCATCCTTGGCCCACTCGATGTCTACCAGCCTGACGGCCCTGAGCCTGCCGTTCTTGTCGCCTACGAATTCTTTGGTATAAACCGCCCACTGGCGGCCGCAACCCTCTTCGTGGCTTGAGGAAGTGCGCAATACCATCGGCCAGTTGGGCCAGTCATGAGGGCCGCGCTCGGCGGGCGGCCTGTCGAGCAGTTCAACCTGGGTGACCGACCTGGCGCCGTGGCGGATCGAAGTACCCACGCAGTCGGCGCCGGTATCGCCGCCGCCGATGACGAGTACGTGCTTGCCGGCGGCCAGGATGGCCATTTCTTCGGGTATGGGTTCGCCGGCCACGCGGCGGTTGTTCTGCTCCAGGAATTCCATGGCAAAGTGGACGCCCTCCAGGCCCCTGCCCGGAATGTCCAGGTCGCGGGGAACGGTAGCGCCTCCACAGAGCACCAGCGCGTCAAAGTCGTTGAGCAACTGCTGCGGGGCGACATTCACCCCGACATTGGCGTTCGTCCGGAAACGCACCCCTTCGGCCTCCATCAGGGCTACGCGCCGTTCGACCACCCATTTTTCGAGCTTGAAATCCGGGATGCCATAGCGCAGCAGCCCGCCGATGCGGTCGTTGCGCTCGAAGACGGTCACCTGATGGCCGGCCTTGTTGAGCTGGGCAGCGGCCGCCAGCCCCGCCGGCCCCGAGCCGACAACCGCCACCTTCCTGCCCGTGCGCATCGCGGGCGGTTTGGGGCGGGCGTAGCCCTTCTCGTAGGCTACTTCGGCGATCGACTTCTCGATGTGCTCGATGGCCACCGCCGGCTGGTTGATGCCCAGTACGCAGGCCGCTTCGCAGGGCGCCGGGCAGATGCGGCCGGTAAATTCCGGAAAGTTGTTGGTACTGCTCAGAATCTCATAGGCCAGCCGCCAGTCCTCCTCATATACCGCATCGTTGAATTCGGGAATGATATTGCCCAGGGGGCAGCCATTATGGCAAAAGGGAACGCCACAATCCATACAGCGGGAGGCCTGCTGCACCGTCTTCTTCGCACTGAAATCTTCGTAAATCTCTTTGTAGTCCTTAACACGTTCCCTGGGCTTGCGCGCTTTGGGGAGTTCCCGGGTATATTTCAGGAATCCTTTTGGGTCTGCCATGGCTTATTCTTTGTGTATTTGTGTATTCTCGTGTTTTCGTGTATATGTTTTGGGGCGGACGAGCTTCCGGCCTCCCGCCTTCCTCAGGCCGTCTTCGCCGCGGCCCGTTTTTCTTCCTCTGCCTGCAGGGCCTGCGCCCGGCATTGTTCCAGCGCCGCTTTATAATCGCGGGGCATCACCTTGGCAAAGAGGCCTTTCTGGTTATCCCAGTCCTGCAGAATCCCGGCAGCCAACTGGCTGGAGGTGTGGCGGAAGTGGTTGCGGATGAGGGTGCGGAGGCGCTTGAAATCTTCCTCTTCCATAGGGTCGAGGCTCACCATGCCATGGTTGACATGGCGTTCGAACGTTCTGTTGGGGTTGTACACGTAGGCCATGCCCCCGCTCATACCCGCAGCGAAGTTCTTCCCGGTTTCGCCCAGTACGACGACGATGCCGCCGGTCATATATTCACAACCGTGGTCGCCGATACCCTCCACCACCGCTTTAACACCCGAATTGCGGACGCCAAAGCGCTCGCCGGCCATGCCGTGGATGTAAGCCTCTCCGGAGGTGGCCCCATAGAAGGCCACGTTGCCGATGATGATGTTCTCACTGGGGTTAAACCTGGCATCCCGGTCGGGCACGACGATGAGGCGGGCGCCGGAAAGGCCCTTGCCGAAGTAATCGTTAGCCTCTCCTTCCAGGGTAAATTCCAGCCCCGAAGCGCTGAAGGCGCCGAAGCTCTGCCCCGCCGAGCCGCGAAAGCGGTAGCGGATGGACCCGTCGGGAAGGCCTTCGCCCTTGTAACGCCTGGAAATCTCGTTGGAAAGCATAGCGCCCACCGCGCGGTCGGTATTCCTGATGTTGAAAGTGCCGGTGATCGGCGCCTTTTCCTCCAGGGCCAGGCGGGCATGCTCGATGAGCCTGCGGTCCAGTACATTCTGGACGCCATGGTCCTGTTCCACTTGCTTGTACTGCCCGATCTGCTCATCGGCAGGTTCCTTGTACAATATGGGGCGCAGGTCCAGTTCCTTGTATTTCCAGTACTTCAGTTTCTGTTTCACCTTGAGCATTTCCACTTTGCCCACCATCTCATTAATGGTGCGAAAACCCAGCTCGGCCATGATCTCGCGCAAGTCTTCGGCCAGGAAGCGGAAGAAGTTGATCACATGCCCGGGGTCGCCGGTAAAGCGCTTGCGCAGCTCGGGATCCTGGGTGGCAATGCCCACCGGGCAGGTGTTGAGGTGGCATTTGCGCATCATGATACAACCTTCGGCCACCAGCGCTGCCGTGGCGATACCCCACTCCTCCGCCCCCAGAAGGGTGGCGATGGCCAGGTCGCGGCCGGTGCGCAACTGGCCGTCCGTCTGCAGTACCACCCGGTTGCGCAGCTTATTCCGGACCAGTACCTGATGCGAGTCGGCCAGGCCCAG
>CAZAXA010000207.1:6228-10216 GCA_964488965.1 uncultured Phaeodactylibacter sp.
CATGGCGGATGGAGGTCAGCGGCGAAGCGCCGGTGCCGCCGTCATGGCCGGAGATCAGGATGGCGTCGGCATGGGCCTTGGCCACTCCGGAAGCTATGATGCCGACGCCCGCTTTGGAGACCAGTTTGACGTTGATTCGCGCCGCCGGGTTGGCGTTCTTCAGGTCGAAGATCAACTGCGCCAGGTCCTCGATGGAATAGATATCATGATGGGGCGGCGGCGAGATCAGCCCCACGCCGGGCGTGGAATGCCTTACCCTTCCGATCCATTCATCGACCTTATGGCCGGGCAACTGCCCGCCCTCGCCGGGTTTGGCCCCCTGGGCCATCTTGATCTGCAGTTCTTCCGCATTGGACAGGTAATAGCTGGTCACCCCGAAACGGCCGGAGGCCACCTGCTTGATGGCGGAGCGCTCCCAGTCGCCATTGGGCTTGCGCTCAAAGCGCCCCTCGTCCTCGCCCCCTTCTCCGCTGTTGCTCCTGGCGCCGATGCGATTCATGGCAATGGCCAGCGTGGTATGGGCCTCATGAGAGATCGAGCCGAAGGACATGGCGCCGGTGGCGAAGCGCTTCATAATGCTCTCCACCGGTTCCACCTCGCGGATATCGGCCCGTTCGCCCTTGCGGAAAGTCAGCAGCCCGCGCAGGGTCATGGCCTGCTCTGTCTGCTCGTTGATCAGTTTGGTATATTTCTTAAATGCCTTGTAGTCGTTCTTACGGGTGGAATACTGCAGCAGGTGGATGGCCTGCGGATTGAACAGGTGCGCCTCGCCGCGGCGCTTCCACTGGTAAACGCCCCCCACGTCCAGTTGCCCGTCGACGACGGCCTTCTCGGGGAAGGCCAGCCGGCGCCGCGCCAGGGCTTCCTTAGCTATGCCGTCAAAGCCGATGCCCTGAATGCGGGAAATACTGCCGTTGAAGCACTTGTCTACCACCTCCTTGTTCAGGCCGAGGACTTCGAAGACCTGAGCGCCCTGATAGGATTGCAGCGTCGAGATGCCGATCTTCGACATGATCTTCAAAAGGCCTTTGCCTATTGCTTTATTGTAGGTTTCGAAGAGCTTCTCCAGCTTGCTGTTCTTGTCGAAGGCGTTATTTTTCTTCAGGCTGGCAATGGTGGCGTAGGCCATGTAGGGATTAACGGCGCTGGCCCCATAGCCGATAAGAGTGGCGAAGTGGTGAGTCTCCCGCACATCGCCGGATTCCACAACAATAGAAGTAAGGCTGCGCAGCCCCTTTCGGATGAGGTAGTGATGCACCGCCCCCACCGCCAGGAGGGAAGGTATGGGCGCCGTGAAGGGGCCTGCCTGCCGGTCGGAAAGGATCAGGATGTTGGCGCCGTTGCGCGCCAGGTCTTCGGCAACGGCGCAGATGTGGTCGATGGCCGCCTCCAGCCGCCCCTGCTGCCCGTCGGCCTTAAATACCGCATCAATGACCCCCGTCTTGAAGTGAGGGTGCGCCAGGCAGCGGATTTTGCTCAGCCCGGCATTGGAGAGCACCGGGCCCGGCAGGTCGATGAATCGCGCCCGCTCCGGGTTCGCCTCCAGTATGTTGCCCGCTCCGCCCAGCATGGCATTGAGCGACATGACCGAGCGTTCCCGGATGGGGTCGATGGGCGGGTTGGTCACCTGGGCGAATAATTGTTTGAAATAGTTGGACAGGTGCTGCGACTGGTGTGAAAGGGCTGCCAGCGGCGTATCGGCGCCCATGGACCCGATGGGGTCCTCCCCGTCTTTGATCATGGGCGCCAGGATTACCCTGAGGTCTTCCCGGGTAAAACCATGCAGTTGCTGGTTGCGGAAAAGCGTCTGCTCATCCAGTTCCACCGCCGGCTGCTGCTGTACAGGCAGGCGCTCCAGGGTGATGCGGTTCTCCTCCAGCCACTGCCGGTAAGGCAGGCGCCGGCAGATTGCCGACTTGAGCTCCTCATCGCCGATGACGCGGTGCTCATCAAGGTTGGCGATCAGGATGCGCCCCGGTTGCAGGCGTCCTTTAAGGACGACTTTGGACTGGCAGACCGGCAGCGCGCCTGCTTCCGAAGCGACGATCAACACATTGTCTTCGGTCAGGCAATAGCGGGAAGGCCTCAGGCCGTTGCGGTCCAGGGTGGCGCCCACCAGGATGCCGTCCGTAAAACAGATGGAGGCCGGCCCGTCCCATGGCTCCATTATGGTCTTGTGGTATTCGTAAAAGGCCTTTTTGTAGTCTTCCATGTGCTCGTCGCCCTGCCAGGCCTCCGGGATCATCATCATCAGGGCGTGTGGCAGGGAGAAGCCGCTCAGTACCAGGAACTCCAGGACGTTGTCGAAATTGCCGGAGTCCGACAGGTGCTCGCCACAGATGGGTTTCAGTTTGTCCAGCTCATCGTCGGTGAACAGGGCCGATTTCAACAGCTTTTCCTTTGACATCCACCAGTTCAGGTTGCCCGTGATGGTGTTGATCTCGCCGTTGTGGGCTATATAACGGAAGGGCTGGGCCAGCTTCCACCTGGGCGCCGTATTGGTGGAAAAGCGGCTGTGCACCAGGGCTATGGCCGATTTGCATAGCTCGTCATGCAGGTCGGGAAAGTAGGGGCGCAGCTGATAGGTGGTCAGCTGTCCTTTGTACACGACCGTCTTGTAGGAAAAGGAAGCGATATAAAAATGGCTCCTGGATTGAGGGTATGTTTTATGGATATTATGGGTGGCGAATTTGCGCAGCACGTACAGGCGGCGCTCCAGGGCTTCGGGGCCCAGCTTCTCCGCCGGTTTCACGAACACCTGTTCCATACGCGGCTCTGCCGCTACGGCCGATTCGCCGAGTTCCTCATTATCGGCCGGGATTTTCCGGTAGCCCAACAGTTCGAAGCCCAGCTCGTCGATATAGTCGTCGAACAATACGCGGCACTGCCGGCGCAGGTTGCGGTTGGCCGGAAAAAAGATGACGCCGACCCCATATTCACCGAAAGGCGGCAGGCTGAACCCCCTTTCCCTGCACTTCTTTACGAAGAAATCGTGGGGGGTTTGAATGAGGATGCCGGCGCCGTCGCCCGTATTGGGCTCACAGCCACAGGCGCCCCGGTGCTCCATGTTGGTGAGCATGAGCAGGGCGTCCTCCACCAAACGATGCGTCCTGATCCCGTTGAGGTTGGCGATCAGGCCCGTTCCGCAAGAATCCGCCTCCAGCTGAGGGGCGTATAGCCCTCGTTGGTTGTCCTGGCCCATAGGCAGTACTGATGATGTTATTTTTGTATAAAAACCAGTTGCCGAACAGCAAGCTGCTGTGATCAGGCTCTGGGGCCGGCGGCAATATGCCCGCAGTGGGTTTCCGGCTTTGTATTTGGCAGGGAAAAAATTATTCTGGCCGCCTGAAACAGCGCAGGGAAAACGAATGTAAGCAAATTAGTTTGCCTTTTAAACTAAGTATTTTAAAAAATCCGTAAATTTTACGAAACTCAATTTCCGATCTGGCAAAATAATAAAAGATAAATGAACTTTTTTCAATCAAGTTTTTTCACATGATCTTCGGTTCTCTGCCCGTAACGGGAAATTTTATTTTTGAAATGCAACCGGGCCGGAACAAAAATCTTTAACAGAAGAAGGGAAAGCCTCCCTGGGGCGAAGCAGGCAGGAGTATGGAACTACAATTTCCAATCCGGGCCAAAAAGGCGAATACACTATTAACCCGGTTCTTCTTGTTATATTTGTAAACCTCTTTTGATTTAAGTTTTACACCGGCATGGGAAAGAAGAACAAAAAAAGCAGAACGGGAGTCGTCTACTCCACCGACCCTGATTTTGAATACCAATACCAGCAAGGGGCTGAAGCGGAAGAACTTCCTCCCCGGCAGCAGAAGCTGCGGGTCATGATCGACCGCAAGCAGCGCAAAGGCAAAGAGGTTACTCTGGTTACCGGCTTTGTCGGCCCGGATGAAAGCCTGAAAGAACTGGGGAAGTACCTGAAGTCCAAATGCGGCGTCGGCGGCTCGGCCAAGGACGGCGAGATCATCAT
>CAZAXA010000208.1:0-1825 GCA_964488965.1 uncultured Phaeodactylibacter sp.
CTGATGCAGCAGTTCTGGAGCGAATCGGTGGTAGTGGCCTTGCTGGCGGTGGTGCTGGGCGTGTTTCTGGCGCAATTGTGCCTGCCCGCATTTAACCACATTACCGGAAAGAGTTTGTCCATCCCATATTCCCTTTCCAGCCTGGCCCTCTTTTTAAGCGGCGGTTTAGCGCTTGGCATACTGGCTGGTTTTTATCCCGCTCTGATCGTCTCCGGATTTTCTCCGCTCCGCGCCATCAAGGGGATGATCACCAGGCTGGGGCGGGGAAGGCAGATGTTGTTGCGCGGCCTGGTGAGCTTTCAGTTTGTACTCTCCCTCTGCCTCATCATCTGCACCATGGTGATGGTTGCCCAACTTCGGTATCTTCAGCAAAAGAACCTGGGATTCGATAAAGAACAGCTTGTTGTCCTGCCTTACCGGGCGACGCCTACCGCCGAATACGGCACAGCTTCCATCTTTGCCGACGGGCGGGAACTGGAGAACCGCCTGCGGCAGGAACTCAACGGGCAGCGGCAGGTGCTGGCGGTCACCTCTTCAGCGCATGCGCTGGGCTTTCCCGGCTGGACTACCCTGGGTTATACCGACCCTTCCACCCAACAGTACCGCACCTTCAGTTACAACACCGTCGGTGAAAATTATCCGGAAACCATGGGCATCGGCCTGTCCGCCGGGCGAAGCTTCTCGGCGGACATCCCCAGCGACAGGGAAAAGGCGGTGGTGGTCAACGAAGCCATGGCTGAAGCTTTTGGCTGGCGGGATTTGGTGGGGCAGCAGTTGCCTCCTCCATTTGAAGCTTTCCAGTTGATCGGCATTCTGAAGGATTTTCATTTTCACTCCCTCCACACCGATATCCATCCGCTGATGATGAGCATGAGCCCCCGCAGCGTGTACGATGTGGTGAGCGATGCTTCCTACAACGACCTGCCCATTCCCAGGATCGCCCTTCGGCTGGCCGGCGGGGATGTGCCTGCGACGCTGGAAACCATCCGGCAAGCCTGGGGCAAAGTAGCTCCCGAACAGCCCTTCGATCTTACCTTCCTCAACGAAGCGCTCGACGCCCAGTACCGCGCCGAGCAGCACCTCAGCAGCGTGCTGTCCTGGGCCACTTACCTGGCCATCATGGTCGCCTGCCTGGGCCTGTTCGGCATCGCCACCCTCACCACCGCCCGGAGGACAAAGGAGATCGGGGTGCGCAAGGTGCTGGGGGCCAGCGTAGCACAGCTCGTCCTTACCTTGAACCGGCCGGTGACCCTGATGGCTTTGCTGGCGAGCGTCATCGCCTACCTGCTGATGCAGCGCTGGCTGCAGGGTTTTGCTTTCCACGTGGCCATAAACCCGGCCTGGTTCGTGCTGGCGGCAGCCCTGGCGGTGGCGCTGGCGTGGCTGTCGGTGAGCTGGCAGTCGGTGAAGGTGGCGCGGGGAAATCCGGTGGAGGCGCTGAGGTATGAATAATTGTTTATAGGTGTATTCGTGCATTCGTGAAGGCAAATGCACTACCTGTCCCGTACCTGAAAGGCCGGGAAAACCTATTGCAGCGGAGTATAACATAGCTGAAAATTTCCTAAGTTTACTGCCCGCTTGCCCGGGGAAACTTCGGAAGTTTACTGCCGTCTCCCCCTTTTTCCGTATCTTCCACTCCAAAATAAACCTTCGCTATGATGAAACCGGCAAGCATCGCCCTCATCCTCTCCTTCCTTCCTCTATCCGCTGACAGCCAGCCCACTCCTCCCGCCCCAATCAGCCCCCCCCCCACCCAACCGGAGCAACCCGGGCCCCAAAAACCAAAAAAATGCATAGTTGAAATAAAACAAAAAAACCAAAACCA
>CAZAXA010000208.1:1835-10150 GCA_964488965.1 uncultured Phaeodactylibacter sp.
ACTCCTCCCGCCCCATTCGGCCCCACCCCCTCCGAACGGCAGCTCGCCTGGCACCAACTCGATTATTATGCCTTCGTGCACTTCAACATCAACACCTTCTCCGATCTGGAATGGGGCCATGGCACGGAAAGCCCCGCCATCTTCAACCCCACCGAACTGGATTGCCGGCAGTGGGCGCGCGTGGCAAAGGAGGCCGGCATGAAAGGCGTCATCATTACCGCCAAGCACCACGACGGCTTCTGCCTCTGGCCTTCGAAATATACCGAACACAGTGTGAAGAACAGCCCCTGGCGCAACGGGAAAGGGGACCTTCTGAAAGAACTTTCCGGCGCCTGCCGGGAGTACGGCCTCAAAATGGGCGTCTACCTGTCGCCCTGGGACCGCAACAACCCGCTCTACGGCAAACCGGAGTACAACGACTATTTCAAAAAACAACTGGAGGAAGTGCTGACGAGCTATGGCGACATCTTTGAAGTGTGGTTCGACGGAGCGGTGAGCGAAGAGTACAAGGGGCAGCAGCTCTATGACTGGCCCGGCTACATCGCTACCGTGCGCAAGTTTCAGCCCGATGCCGTCATCTTCAGCGACGCCGGGCCCGATATCCGGTGGGTGGGCACTGAGCGGGGTTTCGCCAACCCCACCAACTGGTGCACCCTCAACCGCGACGATTACTACCCCGGCACGCCCCGCTACCTGGAGTTGCGCTCCGGCAACAAGAACGGGACGCACTGGGTTCCCGCCGAGGCCGACGTCTCCATCCGCCCGGGCTGGTATTACCATGCCGATCAGGATGACAGGGTCAAATCCGGCGAGCACCTGGAAATGATCTATTACAACAGTGTCGGCCGCAACGCCAACCTGCTGCTCAACCTGCCGGCCGGCCGCCGCGGGCTGGTCCACGAAAATGACGTGAGAGCCTTAATGGATCTGCGCCAACGGCTGGACGCCACCTTTTCCAGCAACCTCGCCGCCGGCGCTCCTGTGCATGCCTCCAATACCAGGGGAGATGGCTTCCAAACGCATAACCTCACCGATGGCGACAACGGAACCTACTGGGCCGCCGAAGACGGCGCCACGGAAGCCGCCCTGGAGATCAGGCTCGGACAGCCCCAAACCTTCAACGTGGTGGAACTGCGGGAATACCTGCCCCTCGGGCAGCGCATCGAAGCCGTAACCGTCGAAGCCTGGCTCGACGGCCGATGGGAAAAGATGGGCCAGGCCACTACCGTGGGCAACCGCCGCTTTGTCCGCATCCCGCGCACCACCGCCGATAAAGTGCGCATTCGGGTTTCTGCTATGGCCTGCCCTGCTCTCTCCGGCCTGGCCCTCTACCACCGCCCCCACGACAACTACCTGCTGGAATCGGAACGGGAATTCGATGAACGCATGGCCTGGTGGCGGGACGCCGGCTTCGGCATGTTCGTCCACTGGGGGGCCTATGCCGTGCCGGGAGGCATCCACAAGGGGAAAGAGGCCAGCGGCGCCGGGGAGTGGATCATGTCCTCCGCCCGCATCCCGGTGGCGGAATACGAACCCTATGCCCGCCAGTTCAACCCTGTAAAATTCGATGCCGAAGAATGGGTGCGCATCGCCAAAGAGGCGGGCATGCAGTACATCGTCATTACTTCCAAGCACCACGACGGCTTCTGCCTGTGGGACAGCAAAGTGACGGACTATGACATCATGGACACCTCGCCTTTCAAGCGGGATGTCCTGAAAGAACTGCGCGGCGCCTGCGACAAGGCCGGTATCAAACTCTGCTTCTACCACTCTATCATGGACTGGCATCATCCTGACGCCCAGGGTAAGGACTACGGCAATGCCAAGCCCGGCGGGCCAGACTTTGCCGCCTACCGGGAAAACTACCTCAAGCCGCAATTGAAGGAGCTGATTGAAAACTACAACCCCCACGTCCTCTGGTTCGACGGGGAGTGGATACCCGAGTGGACCGAAGAGCAGGGCAAAAATCTGTACCAGTACGTGCGGAGCCTCAGGCCGGAGCTCATCATCAACAACCGCGTCGGCAAGGGGCGGCAGGGCATGCAGGGCATGAACCGCGAACCCGACGATGTGGGCGACTTCGGCACGCCTGAGCAGGAGATTCTCGACTTCAGCTCGGTGGAGCTGGACTGGGAATCCTGTATGACCATGAACGACAGCTGGGGGTTCAAAAAGAACGACCACAACTGGAAATCCGCCAAAACCCTCATCCACAACCTGGTGGACATCGCCGCCAAGGGCGGCAATTACCTGCTCAACGTGGGCCCCACTCCCGAAGGCCTCATCCCCGAGGCCAGCGTGGAGCGCCTGCGGGAGATGGGCGAATGGATGGCCGTCAACGCCCCGGTAGTACGCAATAGCCACATGTGGCATCAGTACAAGGAAGGGGAACATATCCGCTATACCGCCGGCGCCGATGGCTTTGTCTACGCCATCTGCCTGGAATGGCCGGGGAAGGAATTACAGTTGAAATACGCCCGCCCCCGGGAAGGTTCCACTATCGAGCTGTTGGGCTACGGCACGCCCTTGAGCTGGGCGTACGACCCCGGCGAGGGCCTTGCCATCCAACTGCCGTCAGAACTGCAGGACGAGCAGAACCGCCCCTGCCGCTACGCCTGGGCCTTCCGGATGGAGGGCGATTTCCCGGAAGTGGCGGCTACGCCTGTTTTCCGCAGCCGGGGGAAGGAGGTAGAAAAGCTGGACATTTTCGCCGAAGCCACCGAGGTGGAACTACGGTCCGCCACGCCCGGCGCCCGCATTTTCTATACTCTCGACGGCAGCAAGCCCACAACCGGGTCAACTCTGTACACCGGCCCCATCCGCCTTGCCAACACGGCCACCTTGAAGGCCATCGCCGCCAGAGAAGGCCTGGTGAGCAGCCCGGCCGGCGAGGCCGATTTTCGGCGCTCGCGCTTCAACAGCATCGAGTTGCAGCATCCCTATTCGGAAAAATACAACGGCGGCGGCCCCCTGGGGCTGGTCGACGGCCGCACCGGAAGCGCCACGTTTACCGATGGCCGGTGGCAGGGCTTCGAAGGAAAGGATTTTCAGGCCACCATCGACCTGGGCAGGGCGCAGGATATCAGCCATCTGAAAGCCACCTTCCTGCGCGACCTCGGCGCGTGGATATTTCCGCCCGAGTGGGTGCAGTTCGAACTGTCGGAAGACGGGGAACTGTTTATCCCCCTCCAGCGATTTGAACAGCCGGCCGCCCGGCCCGGCGGCCCCAACGAGGTACTGGCGTTCTCACTGGATACGGAGCGTAAGGCCCGCTACGTGCGCATCACTGCTAAAAACATCGGCATCTGCCCGGAATGGCATGCCGGGGCGGGAGGAAAGGCATGGCTGTTCGTGGATGAGGTGGTGGTGGAATGAAGGGTTGGCCTTCTGATGCTGGACGGGGCCGTGTTGCTTGTTCCCGAAACCTGAGAACGATCAACAGCCAACCGACAACAGTAAACACGACCAGGTTTTTGAGTCCATATTTTCTCAAATGAATCCCGAACTGACGTAATCTTAATAAATCGGTGTACTATCACCGCAGGGGGCTTTTTTCACAACCCCCTCCAAGGGCCTCCTCCACCTGCCGGATGATCAGTTCGCCATGGTTGCGGGTATTTTCGATGAACAGCTTGCTGGTGTCCATGCCGGCGCAGACGACCCCGGCCAGATAGACATTCGGCAGGCTGGACTCCAGCGTCTCCGGGTTGTGGACGGGTATGCGGGGTTCCTCTGCGGGTATTTCCAGGCCCAGCCTTTCCAGCAGGCCGTAGTTGGGCAGGTAGCCCGTCATGGCCAGCACCCAGTCGTTTTCGATGGCCAGGGGACCGTCGGGGGTTTGCAGGACTACTTCGCGGGGGCGGATTTCTTTCACCACCGTATGGAAATAGGCCTTGATGCTACCTTCCCTGATGCGGTTCTCGATATCCGGTTTGATCCAGTATTTGACGCCTTTGTAAATCTCTCCATCCCGTATGGCCATGGTGACGTCCGCTCCCTTGCGCCAGGTTTCCAGGGCCGCCTGGCAGGCGGAGTTGGCGGCCCCTGCCACCAGCAGCTTCTGGCCGATGTAGGGGTGGGCGTCGTCGTAATAATGTTTGACCTTAGGCAGGCTTTCGCCGGGAACACCCATCATCCGGGGAGTGTCATAGAAGCCGGTGGCCACGATGACGGAATGCGCCCGGTAGGAAGTTCTATTGCTGCAGACGTGGTACCAGCCGTCGGCTTTGCGCTCCATACTTTCTACAGCCTCATAGGTATGCACTTTAAGGCCGTAGCTCTGCTGCAGGCGCCGGTAGTATTCCAGCGCTTCCCGCCGGGTGGGCTTCTCCCCGTGAGCGATGAAGGGCGTATCGCCGATCTCCAGCAGTTGCGAAGTAGAAAAAAAGGCCATATTCACCGGAAAGTGATAAACGGAATTGGCCAGCACCCCTTTTTCCAGTACCAGGTAATCCAGCCCCGCCCGTTCGGCGGCAATGGCGCAGTTCAGCCCGGTGGGGCCGCCTCCTATGATGATCAGGCTACAGGTATGCATCGTGCGCTTGGTTTAAGTACATTCCCAATAACAAAACAAAACAGGCAGAGGTTGCCTTAAGCGGCCAGCCTGTTCCGCTACCGGTTGAGGTACAGCTGGCGCATGATGCATGCGAACAGGTGCTCCGGCCGGATGGGCTTGACGATATAATCATTGACCCCTATCATAAAACAGCGCTCCTGCTCCTGTTTCGATTCATTGGCCGTAAGAGCGATAATAGGCACATTGGACTTGTTGCGGATTTTGATGGTTGCCTCGATGCCGTCCAGCACCGGCATCTGCAGATCCATGAGTATCACGTCATAATGGTGCTTCGCCGCTTTTTCGAGGGCCTCCCGGCCATTCTGGGCCAGGTCCACTTCGACCAGGCCGGACCATCCGGAGAGCATGCGCTTGGTGGCCAGGCGGTGAAGGTCATGGTCTTCGGCCAGTAGGATGTTCAACGGAGCTTCCGGCTTTTCGGGGATAGGCATTTTACCGCTTTCCGGCGCCTGCACCGGCAGTTCTGCCTTGATGATGACGGTATTGATGCCTTTCCGGCCGGCTTCCAGGCTGCCGCCCATCGCCCTGATGAGTTTGAAAGATATGGCCAATGGCACGCTTCCCCGCTCGTTCCCGGAGAGTACAATGTTCTCCTTTTCCAGCAAGCGGCAGATAGCGTCGGCCGTGGCGGCGCTGCTCTCAAAAGCCAGCTTGATGAGCAGGGCAGAAGGAGCGCGGCGGTAACCTTTGGGCTGAACGCTAAGGGAAATGTGGCTGCCGGGCAGGCCGCTGCGAATAGCTGTCTCGATGAGATTATACAACGCCTGGGAGAATTTCTGCTCATCGGCAAAAACTACCGGAGGGAGCCCGCCGGGAAGGTCGAAACTGATGGAAAGCCCCGCCTGTTCGCTCCTGATCTTAGAGACGTTGTTCAGGGCCTGAAAAACATCGCCGAGCACCAGGTCGGCGCACTTGACGTCCACATTTTCTTCCTTCAGGATGGAGAAGTTCAGCCAGTTGTTCAAGGCAAAAGAGAGGCCGTCAAGAGAGGATTTCAAGCCATCGATCAGGTCTTTTTGCTGTTCCGACAGGGGCGTTTTTTCCAGGAGGTATAAAAAGTTGACCAGCGAAGCCAGGGGTGTCCTGACGTTAAAGCTGAGTTCCGAGATCATTTCGCCCTCCAGCGGACTGGCCGGAGGGCCTGCCGTCTGATGGGCCTGGCCTTCATGGTTTTGGCTGCGCTTCAGCTCGGTGATATCCTGGACGCCTCCAACCAGCAGGATGCGGTTGGTCTGCTCGTCATAATTGACCTGTGCCTTGGCCTGCAGGTAACGCAGGTGGATATTGTCGATGACCAGCCGGTGCTCGATGTGGTGAGGAAGGCCGTCTTTAATCGCCTCTTCAAAGAAGGCTTCCACTTTTTCCCGGTCTTCTACATGCACGTATTTGATATAGTCGGATAAGGTCGGCTCAAAACTAAAGGGAGAGAAGCCGAAGAAGCGGAAGATTTCTTCGTCCCACTTCATGGCGTTGTTCACGATGTCCATTTCCCATTTTCCGAACCGGGCGATCTGATGGGCCAGTTGGTTGCGCCGCTCGCTATGGCTCAGTTCTTTGGCCTTTTCCTGAAGCTTCACCTGCGTTTCAAAACGCTGCAGCGAATAGCGGATGGTGCGGGCCAGGCTGCGGGAATCGAAATCGCCTTTGACCAGGAAATCCTGCGCCCCCGCCCTCACCGACTGAATGCCCATGATCTCGTTCCTGAAGCCGGTCAGGACGATGACGGGAATATCCGGGGCTTTTTCCCGAAATAGTTGCAGGGTTCTGAAGCCTTCAACATCCACCAGTTTGAGATCCAGCAACACCAGGTCCACCCTTTGCTCCCTGAGAAAGCCCAGCCCTTCGGCCAGAGAGTCCGATTTATAAAGGGCGTGTTTCAGCGCGGCGTCTTTGAGATAAGCCTCTATCAGCGCAATGTCTGCCGGATTGTCTTCAATGATCAGAATGTTGGTCGTGCTCATACTCTCTTTTCTGCGTTCCTGCACTCAGGCCACCATAGTGGGTAAAATAGCTGTTGAAAACCAGAAATCCTCTATTTTATGGATAATGGTAAAGAAATGATCAAAGTCAATGGGCTTCGAGATAAAGCAATTGGCATGCAGCTCGTAGCTTTTCAGGATGTCGGCTCCCGCGTTGGAAGTAGTCAGTACCACTACCGGAATACACTTGAACTGGGGGTCGTTTTTGATCTCCGCCAGGACTTCCCTGCCGTCCCATTTGGGGAGGTTCAGGTCGAGGAGGATCAGGTCCGGCGCCGGCCGGCCGGCATAAGGGCCTTCCCCGCGTAGGAACTTCAGGGCCTCGACGCCGTCGGCAACCACCTCAAGCCGGGTATTTCTTCTCCCTTCTTTCAGCGCTTCCTGGGTCAGGCGCACATCTCCGGGATTATCTTCGATCAGCAATATGGTGGAAGGCCGGGTTTTGTTTATCATTTCGATCTTTTTTTGATGGTGGCGTAAGCAATAAAAATAAAGCTTTTTAGATAAACTTACCGATCCACTTTCATTTTTGTTCATCGTCGGTATATTTGCCGAAACTTCATGCTATGCAAACCCTCGACCAGCTCCGCCAGTCATTTGAAGCCTACTGTTCTGAAAACGCTTTTGAGAAAGAACCGAAGGAGCTCTACCAGCCCATCGGCTATATCATGAATATGGGGGGAAAGCGCCTGCGCCCCCTCATGGCGCTGATGGGGGCCCAGCTCTTCAGTGACGATATCCGCGCGGCCCTGCCGGTGGCCATGGCTGTTGAGGCCTTTCACAACTTCAGCCTGGTTCATGACGACATCATGGACAGTGCGCCATTGCGCCGGGGGCAGCCAACGGTTCATCACAAATACGGCCTCAATGCCGGCATCCTTTCCGGAGACGCGATGCTGATCTATGCTTACGAATTTATCCGGCAGGTGGAAAACCGGCAGGATATTCCCCGCCTGCTGCAGGTCTTCAACCGGGTGGCCATAGAGGTATGCGAAGGCCAGCAGTACGACATGAACTTCGAAACCCGGCCGGACGTAGGGATCGGCGAATACCTCCTGATGATCGAACTTAAAACGGCGGCGCTGCTCGAAGGCAGCCTCGTCATGGGCGCCCTGGTGGCCGGGGCTCCCGGGCCGGACCTGGATCGCCTGGCCGCCTTCGGCAGGAAGATCGGCCTGGCCTTCCAGCTCCAGGACGACATCCTGGACACTTTCGGCGACCCCCGGAAATTCGGCAAAAAAGTGGGAGGGGATATCGCTCAGAATAAAAAGACCTTCCTCATCCTGAAAGCCCTCGAACTGGCCCGGGGTGAGATGCGCAGCCGCCTGGCGCACTATATGGCCTCCACTCCGGAAAGCCCGGAAGGCGAAGCCCAAAAGATCACAGAGGTTACCCGTATCCTTCGCCAGCTGAACATCCAGGAATGGGCCGGGGAGATGAAAGAAAAGGCCTGGCAGGCCGCTATGGGCGCCCTCGGCGAAGTGGCCGTCCCGGAGGAACGCAAAACCCTCCTGCGCGAACTGGCCATCTCCCTGATACAGCGGGAATCCTGAGCCGGGTTGGAATTGCAGGGCTTTGTTGTTTGTTGTTTGTTGTCCCAAAAGATGCCTTTGGCATTGGCTGGGCCGGCTGATGGCCGTTCTTCAGGGGCGCGCTGCAACGCCACAATACCGCAACACCCAAAAAAAAGGAGCAACCACCGAAGCGGTTACCCCTCACACTATGAAACACTATGAGTTAATTTCTATTGGGAGCAGTGC
>CAZAXA010000209.1:0-10104 GCA_964488965.1 uncultured Phaeodactylibacter sp.
GCATGGTGATCAACGGCCAGCCGCACGGCCCGAACCGGGGCACGGCGACCTGCCAGCTGCACATGCGCTTCTATAAAGACGGCGACATCATCGTCATCGAGCCTTACCGGGCCAGCGCCTTCCCGGTACTCAAGGACCTGGCGGTGGACCGCTCCGCGCTGGACCGCATCATTCAGGCCGGGGGGTACATCTCCGTTAATACCGGCACTGCCCAGGATGCCAACGCCATCCCGATCGATAAGGACACGGCGGGCCATTCTTTCGACGCCGCCGCCTGCATCGGCTGCGGGGCCTGCGTAGCGGCCTGCCCCAACGCTTCGGCCATGCTCTTCGTTAGCGCCAAGATATCCCACCTGGCGCTGCTGCCGCAGGGCAAGGTGGAGGCCAGGCGCCGCGCCCAGGCCATGGTTAAACAGATGGATGCCGAAGGCTTCGGCATGTGCTCCAACATCACCGCCTGTGAGGCCGAATGCCCCAAAGAAATCTCCGTGGCGAATATCGCGCGCCTGAACCGGGAGTACCTGTCTTCCACCCTGAGTTCGGAGACGAAGGTATAAACCCGCGCCTTCACAGGAAAGAGCATGGAGCCATCCCGGAAAATTCAGGATGGCTCCTGTTTTTTATGATCGCTCTGTTTGCTTACCTTCATCAACAAACATCAAAACATCCAACTCTCCGGCCAGTTGGGAACCATCGAAGCGGGTAAGCTGGCGGATATCATTGCCGTGCCGGATAACCCACTGGAAAAGATCGAAACGCTGCTAAATGTCAGCTTCGTAATGAAGGAGGGGAAAGTGTATAAGGAATAGCTCCCCGGGGAAGCGTTCACCTCACCGGCGGCACTACCTCGATTTCCTTGACCACCATCTCGAACCACTTCAGCGGCGCCTGGTTCTTGTCGCCGGTCTGCGTATCGGCTTTGAAGAAGAGATAATAGAGCTGCAGGTTATCCCCCATCCTGCCGAGGAGGCGCTGCAGGCGTTCGCTGCCTTCGTGGTGCTGGTGGTAGAGGTGTTTGTGGCGCCAGGCGTAGTAGGCTTCGTCGTGAAGCTCAACGATATCGAGAAGGGCAGGGTCGTCCGAATGTTTTTCGAGGAAACGGCGGGCATAAACGCCGTGATGCCTGGACCAGTCCCGGGGATAGCTCTTGTCTTCCAGATGCTTGAAGGTGTCATGTACAAAGGTGATCAGGCGGAGTTTTTCCCGCTCATCTGCGCTGACATCCAGGCGGTCGATATTGTCCAGCACTTCCCGGATGTGCTTGTACACCTCTCCTTCCGGATGGCCGAAGCGGGGAATACCCCACTTCAGGCCCCGGCGGAAGTCCGGATCCCTGAGGAACTGCCACTCCATAGCCGTTTCCGGGCGAAGCACCAGTTCCAGGGCCACTCCATCGGTAGCAGCTCTTTTCATTCCGGTGAAATTGCTATCCCGTTGTCCTCTGAAGTACTTCATCCTATACTGGGTTTTAGGACAGGTTATCAGGCCCGTCCAGGGTGAAACAATAAGCCTCCCCTGAACATTGAAAAGCCTTGCTGTTAATTTCCTGTTAAAGGAAAAACCGCGGATAACAAAGCATTTGGGATAGTAGTTTTCTTTTTCGTAATTTATAGCGTTTTTATCTGTTTTTCAGAAATTTTATTGCAATAAAAGAATAAAATAAAGAAACGGGAGCATGAAGCAGTTATTATCACTGATCCTGGCCGGTATCATAGGAGGATTGATCACCCTCGGAGGCTACAGCCTGTTACAACCGCCGCCTTCTGCGGTTTTCCAGGGAGTCCCTCCTTCCACTGCCGTTAAGAATATCAACGTTCCGGCGGGGGTCAATGCTGTGCCGTTCGACTTCAGGGAGGCGGCGTCCAGGGCCATGCCTGCGGTCGTGCACATATCTTCCATCAGCAAAGCTGCAGCCAATTCCCGGGAGCAGAACGACCCCTTCCGCTTTTTCTTCGGCGATGATTTCAACCCGTTCGGCGACGGGGCGCCCCGCCAGGGCGGCACCGGCTCCGGGGTTATTTATACTCCCGACGGCTATATCATCACCAACAACCACGTGGTTCAGGGGGCCGGCCAGTTGGAAGTCACCCTCTTTGATAACCGTACCTTCAAGGCTGAAGTGGTCGGCGTCGAAGAAAAGTCCGACCTGGCCGTCATCAAGATCGAAGGTTACGATCTGCCTACCCTCGAACTGGGCAACTCCGATGAAGCGGAAATCGGAGAATGGGTGCTGGCGGTAGGCAACCCCTTCGACCTCACCTCGACCGTCACAGCGGGAATCGTCAGCGCCAAGGGCCGCAGCATTAACCTGCTGGGCGGCGGCCGCGCCATCGAGTCATTCATACAGACCGACGCCGCGGTGAATCCCGGCAACAGCGGCGGCGCTCTGGTCGACGCCCAGGGCCGGCTGCTGGGCATCAACACGGCCATCGCTACCCGTACGGGCGTCTTTTCCGGTTATTCCTTTGCCATTCCCGTCAACCTGGTAACCCGCATTGCCAACGATATCATTGAGTTCGGAAGCTTCCAGCGGGCATTCCTCGGAGTGACCATCTCAGACCTGGATAACGAATATGCCCAGGAACTGGGCGTAGATATCACCCAGGGGGTCGTCGTCGAGGAACTGGCCGACGGCGGCTCTGCTCAGTATGCAGGGCTGCAACCCAAAGACATCATCATTGGAGTGAATGGCCGCGATGTAAAAACCGTCCCGGAACTTCAGGAGATCGTCGGCCAGGCCAGGGCCGGAGACCTGATCACCATCAAGGTCAACCGGCGCGGTAAGGTCAGCGAGATTCCCGTGCGCCTGAAAGCCGGATAAGCAATGCTGAAAGCGTATTGGGAATTAAAGCGATAGCGCTTCGTTTTAAGAAATTATTAACAGTCCATTTGCAACAAAAAATTGCAGAATGCAGTTAATACCCTAAACGGAAAGTGGAAGGATAGTGTGAGGCTGTTTTCCCCTTCAATTGTATTTAGCGCGAGTTCCTCGCATCCGCTATATAAAAGACTTGTTTAAAGTTGGTTTTTCGTTTTGTTTTGATGCGTCTGTCTAGCTTTGCTGGGCAGACGTTTTTTTTTGCGCGGTTGCGCCCTGTAGCGCCGGCCCTGTATGCTGCTGCTACGGGAAAGCCAAAGCGGAGGTTTACCGCTTTTTCAGGACAACCGGCGCACTGTCAGCCATGCCCGATTTTGAAAAAAAAACATCAAAATTCTTATTACTATCTGGTAATCAGAGTTTTACAATGCGCCTCAAAAGACGCCAATGTCACCTCCATGTGTAAGGGCGCCTCTCTTTTCCTGCCGAAATTCCATGTAAATTGGCATGAGGCTCATTGGCCTTCCAGGTAGGGAAGGGCCTGTTTCCCCGCCTGGCAACCTGGTAAAACATCAACTATGCTGCGCGCCTCCCATCTTCGCTGGCTGGACAACCTTTTCGGCCTTTTTTACCCTAACCTCTGCCTGGCCTGCGGCCGCAACCTGCCTTCCCGCCAGGAAGGCATCTGCCTCAGTTGCCGGTACAAGCTGCCCAGGACGAATTTTCACCTGCAAGCCGAAAATGCCTTTACAGAGCGTTTCTGGGGCCGCATCCCCCTGCAGGCCGGGGCGGCCTTCCTGCACTTCACCAAGGGAGGCAGAACGCAACGGCTCATCCACCACCTCAAATACGAGGGTAAACGGGAAGCCGGTATCTTCCTGGGGCGGCTCTACGGCCAGGCGCTGCGGGAAGCGCCCGTTTTCCGGGAAACCACTCTCATCCTTCCCGTGCCGCTGCATCCGCGCAAACAACACCAGCGAGGCTACAACCAAAGCGCCCTCTTCGCCCGGGGCCTCTCGGAAACCATGGGCATTCCCTGTATGAAGGATGGCCTGAAGCGCATCGGGCACACCGCCACCCAAACGAAAAAGAGCCGCCTGGAACGCTTCGACAATGTGGAAAATGCTTTTGTCATCTCCAATCCCGGCCGGATAGAAAACCAGCATGTCTTACTGGTAGACGACGTCATCACTACCGGCGCCACCCTGGAGGCCTGTGCATTGAAGATACTGGAGGCGCCGGGCGCCAAGGTCAGCATGGCTACGATCGCGATCGCAGGGTGAGGGGGGGCATGGCTGCAGATGGAAGGAAGCCATTTCCCAGATAGAAAACAGGAACCGTGGAAAAGAAATATATGACAATATAACCATCCAGCCCTTATAGCAATTACTTCCTCTTCCCGTATTCCGGGCAGCGGATATCGCCGAAGTAATAGACCAGCCCTACGCCCAGCATGATGAAGGTGTCCTTGTTATTGCTGTTGCCGCGCTGGGTGCCTTTTTCACCGATCTGGCTGTCTTCCACGCCGGGAATTTCGATGGAGCGGTCGGAGAGGTCGACGGCAGCCTGGTTGCGGAGCTTGAGCAGGTCTTTTTTGTCGGGGTAGACGGTGCTGACGTCATCCAGGTAGTCGGTAAAGAGGCTGCGGGCGCTCAGCTCGAAGTTGAGGCTCCACTCGTAACTCAAATCCAGCTTGAAGCCCAGGCCGTAGGCCAGGCCGCCGCTGACGCTGTAGTACTCTTCCCCCTTGAACTGGCCTTCCGTGCCCAGAGGGCGCAGTTCGACCATTTCTCCCTGATAGGAAGTCCTGGGATTGAAATGAAAGACGTTGAAGCCGGCAAAGACGTAAGGCGTGAAGAACTCCTCTTTGCTGCCGTGAATGTAGGGCAGGAAGTTGAACTCCAGCTGCGCCGTGCCGTCAATGAGGGTGGATTCGAAATTCAGGTTGCGTGCCCGCTCGAAGGGGTTGCTGGAATTGGCGTCGTCGGCCATCACTTTGCCGTAGTTGGCGGACAGTTTGAAGCACAGCCGCTCGTTGAAATTATAACGGGCCAGAACGCCTCCCGCCAGGCCCGGCGTGCTGAGGCTGTAGTTCGTGTTCAGATCGCCGAAGTAGTAGGAAGCGCCCAGCCATCCGCCGGCCTCCCAGCCTTTCTGCGCCTGGATGGCCGAAAGTGCCCACAGGATCATTGTAACAAAGAGTATCGCTTTTTTCACAATTGCCTTTTTTAAATCGAGCTGCGAATATAGGGTTTAAATACGGGAATAGAACGGAAAAAGGCGGACTTGTGGTATAAATGGTTAGTGGTTCAAATCCTGAATCTCCGGTAGTATGATCGTTGATGTGTGTTCGTGCGGCGATCATCTTGTATTCGTGCGGCGATCATCTTGATCGCCCGGTGTTCGTGCGGCGGTCATCTTGATCGCCCGGTGTTCGTGCGGCGATCATCTTGATCGCCCGGTGTTCGTGGTGTTCGTGCGGCGGTCATCTTGATCGCCCGGTGTTCGTGCGGCGATCATAACGAATCCTAACTGATCTTAATGAATCCCTGGCTACCTATGGTAGCAGTGTACCATCCTCCCACGGGGCTTTTTCACACCCCCCACGGCGCTTACCTGACCAGCAGGAGCCGGCAGGCTCTGCCGAACTCACCGGAAAAGGCCAGCAGGTAGGCCCCCGGAGGCAGGCGGTTGAGTTCCAGGCGGCAGTTTCTTCCCTGCCCCTTTACCTCATACCTGTCCAGCAGCTTACCCCGTGCATCATAAAGCTCGATGGCAGTGGGTTTCAGGGCCGCCCGGCTCCAGTCTGCTACCGCTTCGCTTCGGGCGGGGTTGGGATAAACCGCCAGGCCCGAGGCGCGCGCTACAGCCTCCACATTGCGGCTGATGACCGTCACCTGATAGATGATGTATTCATCACAGCCGTCCTGAATGGGTATGGTGTCGGTAAAAACCGTGTCCTGTTCGAGGTATAGCCCGGCCAGCAGGCTTCCTTGTTCCAGTATGGTATCCACCCGCATTGTAATAGCCGGAAGCACATCTATGTGGTGAGTGGTAAGGCTGTCGTAGGCTGCCAGTTCAATGTGCTCCACTACTGTGGTGTCGGCGGTCCAGTACTGCCCGAGGTAGGAGAACTCCTGGCATAGTATGGCGTCCTCGACAGCATAAACCTGAGGTTTTCGGATGGTGTGGAACACCCTATTGGTAATGATGGGGGCATTGAAATCGAAATAGATGGCCGCCGTATTTTCAATGACGGCGCCGGGGGCCAGGCCAGGCCTGGGGTACACCTGGAAACCCACATGCCCCATCGAGCCTTCGAAATTGGCGGCGCTGTCCGGCAGCAGGATGTTCTCAAAGGTAAAGACGAGTTCTCTGCCGGGGCGCAGTTGCCAGCTGAAGGGATGGCTGCCGCCCAGTATGCGCAGGGTACTGAGGTCCAGATGCGGGGATAAAGTATCCCGGATAACCACCACAAAGGCCGTATCGTTTCCTGTATTCTGGAAATCAACAGTATAATCCAGGCGCCAGCCCTTTTCGATCAGGTGATCCGGGCCGATGCCCCGCGGCCGGGCCGATTTGGCATTGGGGTCGAAGGAACTGGTCACCTCGCGGCAGTAAGCCTGCCGGAAAGGATTGCCGGTAGAGTATGGGAATTGGCCTGCAATGACCGCCAGGAGGGAGTCGGGAAAGCTGCAGCCGGCTACCACGAGGCTTATATCTTCGGCAAGCGGGTGGTTTGGATCCTGCTGAGCCACCAGCCGCAGGGCCAGGCTGTCGCCGGGAACGACGATCGACAGGCTTTGCCCCGGGCCGAGTTGCATGTCGTCAATGCGGAAGACAATGATGTCATCGTTGACGATCTCGATGCGGTACTGCCGCTCCTCACTCATAGCGCCGTCGCCCACGTTGCGCAATTCGAAGTAGGTGGTATCCCCCTGGCAATAACCATTGGCTTCCAGCGTGGAGCCGTCCCAGAGTGCGCCCGGCGGCAGGCAAGCGGTATCCGGCCGGGCTTGTACGGTAGTGCAGATCAGGTCGCCCACTTCCACCAGGTTGCAATCCGGTTCGACGTTCAGGATGATGCGCCCGCTCTCAAAGAGGCCAAGCTGTGGAATGGTGAAAAGCAGGGAACTGTCCGTCGCCATATCCCAGGGATAGTCCGAACCGGTTACGAGCAGCCTGCCGTCCAGAATCACTTCGATGGGTATATCCTCCGCTGCCGCCGTACCGTTGTTGACAAAGTTCACGGTGATGAAGCCGGGAAGGCATGGCCGCAGCCGGCTTACATATACGGATACCGTGACGAAGGGGCAGTCCGCAGTGGCATTGGCGCTGAACAGCGCACTGTCCCGGCTGCCCGCTTCCGGAAAGGACAGGGCCGCATCCGCCGGGCAGGTTTCCCAGTAGCTGAAGGGAGGCGCTACCGATACGGTATAGGCGCCGGTATCAGGCAGGGCCAGGGAGAAACGCCCGTCGGAATTGGTACTCACATAGGCCGTTTCGCCTGCGGCATCCTCGGTGCGGATCAGCCAGTTGGGAATGCCGGGAGCGGAACTGCCGTAGAGGCAGGTGTCGCCCTGGCTCAGGGCCAGCCGGCCGGTAAGGGCGGGGCGGAGGAAAGGATTGCTGTCCAGCCAGTATAAATTGTAACCTCCTGACAGGAAATCCGCGCTGCCATCACCGTCCAGGTCGCCGGTAGAGGCCATCGTAAGGTCGAGGCCCGGCTGTATGGCGGGAGCAAAAGTGCCCTGCCCGTCCAGGTTGAGGAAAGTGCCGTCCAGAGAGCAATAGTCGGGGAAGCCGTCCTGGTTGACATCCAGTATCCTGTGGTTGCCGGCACTCACGGGATGGGTAAACTCCAGGGGGCCAAAGGTATTGCCCGCCGGTTGATAACGGACGATGGCGATATAGGTGTTCTGGCTGGCCACATCGAAACAGGGGCCCACCATCTCCGGGCGGCCGTCGCCATTGAGGTCGGCGGCATTGGCTGCTGTAAAAAAGGGATAAGGCGGCGCCAGGGCATGCTGAGCGCTCGGCCCCTGCGGGTTGAGAAACCAGGTGAGTTGCTGGCCGGCATAGCCCATGGCATCCGGAAACCCGTCGCCGTTCAGGTCGCCGATGCCGGGCGGGGTGGAAAAAGAGGTGTTGGCATCGGCGTTAGCTAGTGGACGCCGTTCGTAACCGGCCGGAGTTTGCTCAAACCAACTCAGGCCGAAGCGTTTGTGGTAGGCCAGGATGTCCGCATCGCCGTCGCCGTCCAGGTCGCCGATATCCAGGGTTGCGCGTTGCAGGGTGTCTATGATGGAAAGGGGGCCGAAGCCGGAGGGAGCTGAACTGTTGCGTTCCAGCACGGCCAGTAAATAGGTGGAATAGGTATCGTCACTGGACAGGGTCAGGATGAGGTCGGTATTTCCGTCCTGGTACAGGTCATAAGGATACAACTGTTGGGCGCCTCCCGGCAGGTTGAACAAAGTAGTATTGGCGGCAAAGGCGCCTTGCCCGTCCACATTTTCCAGCCAGAAGAGCTTTTGGCTGCCCGGGTCCGCCCAGACGACGTCATTATCTCCGTCCGAATCCCAGTCAACAGCGGCGAAACCAAAGGCGCGGGTGATCTCGTGGTAAATTTCCCGGCGAGGCCCCCAGTTGGCGCCCATACCCTGGTTGGGGGTGAAAAAGGCCCCATTGTCGGGCGAAAGGATACCCCGGGCCTGCACCAGGTCGAGGCTGCCATCCTGGTCCATATCTGCCAGGCGGATGGCCGGGCTCAGGACGTCATTGCCGGGGATGGCACGTTCCAGCCAGTTGAAGTTACCATCATTGCGGAACCAGCTTACCGACTGCTGGTATTGGGCGGCCAGGTCGGCATCGCCATCGCCGTCGATATCGCCGAGGGCAAAGAAATGGACGCCATCGAGGGTGAAGGCCTCCTGGCCGGCAGGAATCCCGCCGAGGTTGGCAAATATTTTGAATGCTCTCTCCGTGCCGCCGCCCGGCTTATGGCCGGAGAGCGCCACATCCGGAAAACCGTCGCCATCGAGATCGGACAGGCTGAGTTCTATATCATCCCCGGCGAGGCCCGCCGGCCTTGCCAGCCCAGCCTCAAAAGCCCAGCTGCCGGGGTTTTCCTGATAGAGAACCGCCAGGATGTGCTCCTGGCCGGGAGGGCCGGCGCAACACACAATGTCCGGCATTCCATTCAGGTCCATATCGGCAACTGCCAGGCTTTGGATGTCACCGGGCAGGGGGCTTCCGGCCAGGATAGCCCCGCTGAAGGCGCCCTGGCCGCCGGTATTCACTGCCCAGAACACCCGGTTGTCCTTCCAGCCCAGCAGGTCGGCGTCGCCGTCGCCGTCCAGATCCACGGCCACCATACCTTTCAGGTTGGATACGGGATCGGGAGGCAGGCCGGGCGGCAGGAAATGGCCGGCGCCGTCGTTGCGGTAGAAGAAGCCGGTGTTTGGCCCGACGGTTAAGCCAGCGGCCAGATCGGCATCGCCATCGCCATCAAGATCGCCCAGGGCCAGGGGCAGCAGTTTGTCGTAATGGGTAAAAAAAACGGGGCGGGCAAAGGCCCCGCTGCCGGTATTCTCCAGGAAGGCCCGGTTGCCGGAAAGGGAGTTGAGGGCGCGCGTCAGGAGGTCGTTGTCGCCGTCGCCATCGATATCGGCGACGATGTAGTCAGAGGGGAAATCGATGTTATCAACCAGTACGTTCGGGCCAGGCTCCTGAGCCGCAAGGGCCAAGCAGAGCAACAACTGAAGGAGCAGGGTCAGTTTTTTCATTGTCGTTATTCCATTTTGTTATTGCAAAGGTGCCGGTTCACAGAGGTAAATACAAAGACAAAAAATCAAAAAAGTACATGTTTTATTTATTTTAAAATTCTATTTTACAGCATTTTATGATTCTATAAATACAAGTAAAATGCCCTGGCTTTTTCAAATTCTACGCGTTTTTTCCGCCCGGGAGCTGAACGCTTTGCAAAAACACCTGGCCTCTCCGGTTTTCAACCGCCGGCAGGACCTGCAGCGCTTGCTGGAGGCATACCGCCGCTGGCCGGCCGGCGAAGCCCCGGCCCCTGAAAAAATGTGGCGGCAGGTGTACGGCCAAAAGCCCTTCCGGCGCAAAGACTGGCAGCTGTTGCTCAGCCGCCTGTTAAAACAGGTGGAAGGCTTCCTGGTTGTCCGGCGGCTGGAAGAGGAGGAAGTGCTCCGGCAATTACTTCTTGCCCGGGCCCAGCGGGAGTTGCATCTCACTCCCTTTTTCGAGCGGGCGGTTCAGTCCGG
>CAZAXA010000210.1:0-10056 GCA_964488965.1 uncultured Phaeodactylibacter sp.
TATATTGGGTACTCAGGAGCACATGAAAAACCGGTGGACGGGGAATGGAGGTGTTGAGTATCAAGTACTTCCTGACCAAGCTCAGGATTATCAATTTATCGTTGACAATACCCCGTCTAATGGCTTGCCAGAGTATTTCCCTCCTTCTGTTATCCCTTCTATTTGGTTTGATCCTCAAGAGGACGAAGATGAGCAAGATGTCTGCTTGACTGAGAATTGTATAATAGATGGTTTCACTCCAGAATCTCCCGACAGCAAGCGCATCGCCAAAGGGGAAATTGATGTAGGCGAACATACCGATATTATCCAATGGCATCTCAGCCGTTTTCTCTATAGAAAACTCAAAGGGTACACTGGCGAGGACGAGGATATCCTGGATTTTATAGAAACCGGTGGCGGCAATTTAGTCGGCGCCTTCGACGCTTTGGAAGAAGGCATCGAAGCCTTGCTTTCAGATGATCTCGAAAACCAATTGCAGGTACAGGCCAACCTCGCCCTCATTTCGGCGCGCCTGAAAGAAGTAAGCGTACTGGACAGCCTGTACCTGGAAGCGGACGAGGCCGGGCAGGACTCCCTGTGGCTCCTGCGGGGCCAGCTCCTGGATGCCTTAGCTACCCTGGCACTGGAAACCTCTGGCCTCAATGAAGCAGTAAATCACCAGCGCAGCCTGTCGGCCGCAAGCCTGATCGGGCAAAACGCCGGCATCGAAACAACTGAAGTATACGAGCAAAACCTGAAAACGGTAAACGACATCTACCTGAACTACCTCATGGATGGGTTCGGCGGAATGCCGGCTGAAGAACTGAGCGTTTTGGAAGGCATCGCTTTGCAGTGCCCGCTGGAGGGCGGAAGCGCCGTTTTCTCGGCCAGGGCCCTTTTGGCTGTGGCTACCCGGCAGGTTTCATGGCATGAAGATTTAGAGTGCGGAGAAGCCCAGAGGCTTTCCGGTTCAGGGAATGCTCAACTGGATTTCGAACAAGCAGTCCGGGTTTATCCCAACCCTGCTAAAGGACAAATCACAGTTGATTGGAAGAATTTCGAAAACCAGGTTATATGGGTGCAACTGTCGGATATCTATGGCAAGATACATCGAGAAATAGCCATTGAACCAGGTATGCAAAGCCTCGTCCTGCCTACTTCGGGCTTAAATGCAGGTTTATATATGATTCGCATACGCTTACCCTCCGGCGAAACAACAAAGAAAGTAATTATCCATCCATGACTTTAATTAACAGAGGCACTTTGCCTGATTTCGGGTAAGGTGCTTTTTTAATAAGCAAAGTATGCGCCTGCTATTTATTTGTATTGCGTTCATCTTTATAAACCTGAATATAGTGCTGGCCCAGAAACACGACTACGTATGGCTGTTCGGCAAAGACAGCCAAACGGACACCAGTTTTGCAGGCACCGTTATAGACTTTAATGCCAGCCCCCCGGATATTTATTACGAATTCAGGGATATGAATTTTAACATCACCAATGCCAGTATTTGTGATGCCAACGGCAACCTCCTTTTTTACACCAATGGCATCAATGTCTACAATTGGCAAAATGAAATTATGGAAAATGGAGCAGGGCTTAACCCTGGGGAATATGCCGATAATAATCAAGACAGGGGATATGTCTTGGAACAAGGTGCAATGGCTTTACCCGTTCCAGATAGTGATAGTTTGTTTTATTTAATCCATGTAGATAAAAATTATCCTGTAGGAAATCTTTCTTTCCACAGTAAACGTGTTTATTTCAGTTTAATAGACATGAGTCAAAATGGAGGTTCAGGAAAAGTACTTATTAAAAATGAACTTATTTTGGAAAGCTTGCTGAACTCTGGGCATATCACGGCCACTCGCCATGCTAATGGAAGGGATTGGTGGATAGTTTTAAGAAAATATGGAACTAATGAATATTATAGCATGCTTGCTGGGGCGACTGGGATTGTTATAAAAGATATCCAGCAGGTTGGGGATTCCATACCTTCAAATGCAATTGGCCAGGCCGTTTTTTCACCTGATGGCACCAAATACGCCCGTATGGCCATCGCCGGTGCTGTCGGCAGCGATATTCATGTAAATATTTATGATTTTGACCGCTGTACAGGTGAGCTAAGCGAGCCTGTTCATTTGACTTATGCGGATAGTGCCTGGTCGGGGGGAGCAGCCATCTCACCCAATTCAAGATATTTGTACATTTCCTCCTATAACTACTTATATCAATATGACTTGTGGGCGGAAGATATTCCCGCCACAAAAGATACGGTTGCGGTATGGGATGGCTTCACAATACCCCCGGTTTTTGCTACCCGCTTCTTTTTGATGCAACTGGCGCCAAATGGAAAAATTTACTTCAATAGCAGCAACGCTGTCCCCTACCTACACGCCATCAACAACCCGGACCTGCCGGGCGACAGCTGCGATGTCTGCCAGCACTGCGTAGCCTTACCCTCCTGGAATTCCTTCTCCCTGCCCAACTTCCCCAACTACCGCCTGGGCCATTTGGAAGGCAGCCCCTGCGACACCCTGCGCCAGCCGCCCACGGCCGCCTTCGGCTATGAGCAGGCCGGGGCCGAATTACGCTTTGCCGACAGCTCCTACCACGACATCCGCAGCTGGCGTTGGGATTTTGGGGATGGGCAAACAGATACCCTTCCTTCGCCAGTGCATGTGTACGACAGTACGGGCCTGTACCAGGTGTGCCTGGCGGTGGCCAACCCGGGGGGGGAGGATACGGCCTGCGAGGAAGTGGCGGTGGTGGTTTCTGGCCTGGAGGAGGCACAGGCTGGCGGGGCAGGAGTGAGGGTTTACCCCAACCCTACCCAAAAGCAAGCCATAATTGCCTGGGAGCCTTCCAAAATTCGAGTTGTAAACATACAACTTCTGGACATTTACGGTAAAGTGCACTGGCAAAGGGAAGTCGAGCAAAATAGCCAAAGCCTATCTATTTCCACAGATGGATTGGAAGCTGGCGTATATATTATTCTGATCCGGTTGCCGGAAGGAGAATTGGCAAGGATGTTAGTTATTACGAACTGAATTTGAATTTATGAAGGCATCCTCGAATGAGACGGCCATACATTGCAAATTGCAGATCCTGCTTAACTCCCATTGTCATGGAGTCAAAAAACCTCACTCCCCCAACGCCCCCTTCACCAACTCCGCCGCATCCTTCAGAATAATAGCCGACTGCACCGCCAGCCCCGAATTGTCGATGATCTCCTTGGCAAGGCCGGCATTGGTGCCCTGCAGGCGCACGATGATAGGCACCTTGATGTTGCCGATATTCTTATAGGCGTCGACCACACCCTGGGCAACCCGGTCGCAGCGGACGATACCGCCGAAGATGTTGATCAGGATGGCCTTCACCTTAGGGTCTTTCAGGATGATGTGGAAGGCCTGCTCCACGCGTTTGGCGTCGGCCGTGCCGCCCACATCGAGGAAGTTGGCGGGTTCGCCGCCGGAGAGCTTGATCATATCCATCGTGGCCATGGCCAGGCCCGCGCCGTTGACCATGCAGCCGACGTTGCCGTCGAGGTTGATGAAATTCAGGCCCAGTTCGGTGGCTTCCACCTCGGTCGGGTCTTCTTCATCCGTATCGCGCATCTCCGCCAGGTTGGGATGGCGGTAGAGGGCATTGTCGTCCAGGGTCACTTTGCAGTCGACGGCGATGATCCTGTCTTCGCCGTTCTTCATGCAGGGGTTGATCTCGAAGAGGGAAGCGTCGGAGCTGACGAAGGCCTTATACAGGGCCGTCACGAAACGAACCATTTCCTTGAAGGCCTTGCCGTCCAGCCCGAGGTTGAAGGCAATCTTACGGGCCTGGAAGGCCTGCAGGCCGAGGGTGGGGTCGACGTATTCCTTATGCACCAGGTGCGGCGTCTCTTCCGCCACGGTTTCGATGTCCATCCCGCCTTCGGTGGAGTAGATGATGACATTGCACTTTTTCTCCCGGTCCATCAGGACGGATATGTAGTATTCTTCACAGGCATCAGGGTTGGGAATATAGGCGTCTTCGGCGATGAGTATCTTCCGTACCAGCTTGCCCGGGCCGTTCATGCCGCCCGGCGTCTGCGGGGTTTTGAGCATCATGCCCAGGATGTTGCCGGCATGTTCCCTGAGGCTGTCCAGCCCCTTGGCCAGCTTGACGCCGCCGCCCTTGCCGCGGCCCCCGGCATGGATCTGCGCCTTGACCACGGCAAATTTGGAACCCGACTGCTCCGTGATCTTGTGATAGGCCTCAGTGGCCTCTTCCACTGTCCGGGCTACAATGCCTTCCTGAATGGCCACGCCGTAGCTTTTCAGCAATTCTTTACCTTGATATTCGTGAAGATTCATCGTTGTGTATAAGGTTGGTGAAAGAACGCGGCAAAAGTAATGGATTTTTGCCTGCCTTCTAAATTTTTGAAGGGGTAAATGGAACGCGGATTGGGCAGATCGGGAATGAGCGCCAGGAGAAAAAATCCGCGAAACCTGCTCCACCCGCGAAAATCTGCGTTCTATTCAGCCGGCACTGATCTGATTGGGTTCATTTTTGCGAAATTTCGCTAAATTACCTATTTTGTGCCTGGTCAAACGGAATCTATGGCAGATATCATTCACTACGCTATTCCCGGCTTCATTTTGTTGTTGCTGGTAGAAGTGGGAATCGCGGTAAAAGAGAAGAAAGGCTGGTTCGAAGCAAGGGATACCTTCAGCAGCCTGGCCATGGGCATAGGCAACGTCATCATCGGGCTGTTCTCGAAGGGCGTCATCCTGGCGGCCATGGCATTTGTTTATCAGTTCCGCCTCTTTGAGCCGGGCTTCCAGTGGTGGGCCTGGGCGATATTGTTCTTTGCGGAAGACTTCACCTACTACTGGTACCACCGCGTCAGCCACAGCAGCCGGTATTTCTGGGCCTCCCATGTGGTGCACCACTCTTCGCAGCATTACAACCTGGGCACCGCCCTGCGGCAGACCTGGACCGGCGAGATCGCCGGGGGCTTCGTCTTCTGGCTGTGGCTCCCCCTGATGGGCTTTCACCCATCCATGGTCTTCACCATGCAGGCCATCAGCCTGTTATATCAGTTCTGGATACATACGGAAGCTATCGGCAGGATGCCCTATGCTTTCGAGCTGGTTTTCAACACGCCTTCGCATCACCGGGTTCACCATTCTTCGGATATCAAATACCTGGACAGGAACCACGCGGGCATCCTCATTATCTGGGACCGCTTCTTCGGCACCTTTCAGGAAGAAGAAGAGCATCCCACTTACGGGTTGACCAAAAACATCAGCACCTATAACCCCTTCCGCATTGCCTTTCACGAATGGATCGATATATTCAGGGACCTGTGGCGGGCGCCCTCCCTGCGCGCCGCGGCCGGTTACCTCTTCGGCCCTCCCGGCTGGAGCCACGACGGATCCCGCCTGACGACGGAGCAGTTGCGGGAAAGATCAGAGCGCCAGGAGAAAGAAGAACAACCCGCCATCGTCCGGGAAACAAAACAGCATGCCTGATGGCCTCAGACACGACCCTTATCCCTCCTTTCGACGCCGGGGCTCCCGGCCTCGTTTCCTTCATCCGCAAACTGAACACGCCCTGGAAGCTGCGCCTCCACTTTCTGAGCCGCCTGCCTTCATGCTGGTTCTGGGGCGTGCGCATCCGCGAGCTGGGGCCTGACCGCTGCCGGGTTGCCATTCCCTACGACTGGCGGACACAGAACCCCTTCCGTTCCACCTACTTCGCCGCTCTGGCCGGCGCCGCCGAATTGTCAACCGGCGCTTTGGCGCTGATCGCCCTGCACGGCCGCGGCCGCATTTCCATGCTGGTCACCGCCCTGGAAGGCGAGTTCGTAAAAAAGGCCGACACTCTGACCATCTTCACCTGTGAGCAGGGCCCCGCCATCCGGGAAGCCGTACAGCGGGCCATCGATACCGGAGAAGGGCAGAAAGTGCGCATCCCCACGGCAGGCGTCAATGAAGCGGGGGAGGAGGTGTGCCGGTTCTGGCTCACCTGGTCCTTTAAGGTGAAATGACCAGGCGTCAGCGCAGCACGGCCCTTTCAATGGCGCGCCCCTCTTCACTTTCCATCCATATCAGGTACAGGCCGGGCGGCAGTTCTCCGGTTTCGATGGGAAAGCGGGGTAAGGCAAGGCCATGGGCATTCATTTTGTTAGCACGCCGGGCGGCAGTTCTCCGGTTTCGATGGGAAAGCGGTTGTTCCCCGTTTTCACTTCCAGTTTAAGGCTATGCAGCGCCTGTCCGGCAGCGGTGAACAGCCGGAGAGAGGCGGGAAAGGCCTTATCCGCTTCAAACTCCAGTACGAGGGGCCGGCCGGGGGAAGCGGGGTTAGGAAATACCCTGAGGTTGCGGGCGGCGGGGATGGTGTTCACCGAACTGAGCTGGGCAGCCCGAAACCGCCGGGCTTCGGTGAACGGATTGCAGAAGGAATGGCTGTTGTACCCCCTTACCCGCCAATAGTAGTTCCGGTCCGGGGACAACGCTTCCGGCAGGGAGAAGGAGCTGGCTGTGGTAACATAGTTCGTAACCAGGGCGCTGGAAAAAGCAGGCAAAGGACTCAGCTGCAAAAGATAGTGCGTGGCATTTTCCAGAGGAGCCCATTCCAGGCGCACCTCATCGTACTGCACCAGCTCGTCTGCCTGGGGGGAGATGAGGGTTGCAGGAGAGGCGCTCAGGGAAGGCGCCGGAACCTGGTTGTACAGGTAATCGGCTTTTTCCTCGTAGAGGTTGGCCCGCATGGCCGCGATCTGCTGCGGCGTGAAGCGCGATTGGCAGAGGTCGTCGGCATAACCCATGATCAGGCTGCCGTCGGAGCGGAAGCGGGCGCCGCTGGGGTCCGTCTGTTGGATGGGGCTTTCGCCGTTGCCGTTACAGGACCACCTTTCGGCCAGGTAATCCGCCCGGGTATCGCAGAAACCATCGGCAGCCAGGGCGCAGTTGCTGCCATCTGCCATCTCAACCAGGGCCGTGTCGATGATAAGCGTATCTCTGATAAGCGTATCCTTATAGTAGGTGTAGTCATAGGTGACCGTGAGCGGAGCAGGGTTGTTGAAGTTGTGCGCCACGCTGCCGTCATGGCTCACCCCTCCTTCCCAGCCCAGGAAAGGATGTTGCACAGACAGGTTGTGGCCGATCTCGTGGGCCCAGGTATCGGCGGTAGCCCCGGCACAGGATTTCCTCATGGCGATGCCGGCATACGGCAGGTTGTAACCACAATTGTCGGCAGGGTTGGATACGAAGTAGCAATTGATGGTGTGCTCCACATTGTTGAGGAACATCATTTCCGCCCCTTCCAGAACGGTGGAGTGGTTGTTCCAACTGCTGTTGGGCAGATAGCGGATATCCCCTTCCACATAGAACTGTATGCTGGCCTCTTCGTAATCGGCGTTCAGCTTGCACAGGGCGTCCAGCAACGCTTCCTGCCTGAAATACCCGCTGCCGTTATCCTGAGCAACCAGATGAATGGTAAGAGGGACGTACAGAGTGGTATCCAGGTTACGCAGCAGTGTCTGCGGCCTTTGCTGATATTTTTTCAGCCATGCGGATTTTCCGGGAGGCGTGCCGCAGGGCCAAGGCCAGGAAGCAGCTTCCTGAGCAAGGGGCATGTTGAGAAAACCGTGGAAAAGCAAAACGAACAAAACAGGCCTTATCATGAACTGAAGGTAGTTATGTTGACTTGAAAAATAGTGCAAAGGCATCACTGGATGAGGATTTTCCTGAACTGCCGGCCCTGCGCATGCTCCAGCCCGACGAGGTACAGGCCGGGTTCCAGGTTGCCGGTGGGGATTTCCACCGTGTTCAGGCCGTAGTGGCCATTGACCGGGAATCCGTTGATGCGCTTGCCGGCAATGGAGTAGATGCTCAGCTGCAATTCCAGGGCCACCGGCAGGTCGAACTCGGCAGAGAGCAGGCCTCCGGCCTCCTGCGGGTTGGGCTGCAGGCGAAAATCGGAGAGCGCCACCTCTTCCCGGGTGGTGTTGATGAAGTTGCCGGTTTCGAAAGTAAAGGCATTGGAGTAGCCGGCGCAGCCGCCGTAGCGGTTGTAGGGGCGCACGCGCCACAGCCAGTCGTGGTCGGAGAGCAGGTTGCTGACTACCACCCGGTTGCTCAGGGTGTGGAAGGTGCTGTAAAGGACCTCGTAACCCTGTCCGGAGAGAAAACTCAGCTCCACGACATAGCCCCCGGCCTGTTCCACAGGCTCCCATTCCAGGGCCAGGGAGCTCACATCGGTGACCAGGACGCCCTGTGCCGGGCTGGATGGCCGTATGGAAAAGCCGTCAAGCGGCACGGCCGGCGACTGGTCGTAGAGCAGGCCCGCCCTTTGATTGAGCAGGTTGGCCCGCATGGCGTCGGCCTGGGCGTCGGAAAAGCGGCTGGCGCATTCGTCGATGGCATAACTCATGATCAGGCTGCCGTCGGAACGGAAAGCCGCCCCGGCGGGGTCGGTTTGGAGGGTATTGCTCAGGCGGTCGTTCCGGCAGCGCCATTGTTTGCTCAGATAATCCGGAGGGGTATCGCAGAACCCGTCGCCGGCATTCCGGCAGTTGGCGCCATCTACCCGTTCTGTTGCGCGGCCGTTGCCGAGGACGGCCGGCGCCTGCCCCATGGCTTCATAATCGACCTCCTCCCAGCCGGAGAAAGTATGGGGCAGGGAAAGAAAGTGCCCCGCCTCATGTGCCCAGGTATGGCTGCCTTCCTCAGTGATGCAGCCCCTGTTGAGGGCTATGCCGAGATGATAGAAGGCATAACCGCAATTTCCGGCGGGGTTGTGGACGAAGTAGCAATTGATGGTATTAGGCACATTGTGCTTTTCCATCATGGCTATCCCGCGGTCGAAGTCGTGGTCGTAATAGCTGGAATTGTCTATATAGTGAAAGCCCCCCTCTATGAAGAACCGGATGCTGGAGGCCTCATAATCCTCATTGAGCGTACATAGCGCATCGAGGATGCGGGAAACGGGGAGATGGCCGGCGCCATTGTCCATACCGACAATATGGATGGAAAGAGGCACATACAGCATGTCGGGAGAGCGCAAAAAAGCGGAAGGGTTTTCCTGAAAGCCTCTCAGCCAGCTTACGATGCCCGGGGGCGTGCCGCAGTATTCCACTTTTTTCTGGGCATGGGCAGAGAAAAAAAGGCAAAAAGCGGCAAGGGAGAACAGTAGACGTTTTTTCATAGTAAGAGGCATCTGAAAAAATAAACGCCCAATAAAGATAAACCAATTGGGCGTTTATTCCAGTTTCCGGAGCGAATTATTGCACCATTAGTTTTTGGTAGCTGGCCCCTCCGTTGGCCTCGATGCGCAGCACGTACAATCCTTTTGCCAGCCCGGAGGCGCTGATATTCATCCGGTTGGCGCCGGGCGCGGCATCCATCCGCAGGCTGTGCAGGGCCTGGCCGGTAAGGCTGAGCAGGCTCACAGTAGCTTCCGTGGCCTTTTCTGTAGTAAATTCCAGGATCACCTCCTGGTTTTCCCGAGCCGGGTTGGGGTAGAGGCGCAGGCCCTGCGCTGCTTCCGGGGCGGCAGTGGCGGACACCACATCGCTCAGCTCGAAAGTGTGGGTATCCGAATATCCGGTACAGCCATCGTAGCGGTTGAACGGGCGGATGCGCCAGTAGTAAGTTTTATCCGGCAGCAGTTCATCGGCGGCGACGGCAACCGAGTTGGTGGTGACGGTATAACTGGCCAGGGTGAATCCGAAGGTCGGAATGATGGCAATGTCAACGAAGTATATCTGTGCTCCGGCTATAGGCGCCCAGCGCAGTTCGAAAGCTTCGTTGTTGGGCAGGGCCTGGCCTTCGGGCGGGAAGATGGGCGTCAGCTCCGTAGAAGCTACCGGCGTCGGCGGCGTTTGGTTGGTGAGGTGGCCGGGCCGTTGCTGCTGCAGGTTGGCCCGCATGGCGCCGATCTGCCCTTCCGAAAAACCAGTAATGCATTCGTCGTTGCTGTATGCCATGATCAGGCTGCCGTCGGAGCGGAATTCCACCCCGTTGGGGTCTTTCTGGATCTGCGGGCTCATGCCGGCGCCGTTGCAGTTCCAGCGGCCGCTCAGGTAGTCCGGAG
>CAZAXA010000211.1:0-10049 GCA_964488965.1 uncultured Phaeodactylibacter sp.
CGTAGGGCTGCTGCGAACTGGTCTGGTCGCGGGTAATGGCGGCGGCGATGGTGCGGCGCAGGGTATAGCTCAGGGCGGAGACAGGGTCTTTATCGACGGAGCGGAAGACATACTGCCGGCCGTCTTTGGTTTGCATTTTCAGGGAGATCGTCTGCCGGCCGCCGCCTCTTTCCAGCACCTCCAGCCCGCCGTAGGCAGTGTCCAGCCGCAGCACCGGCGCCATCACCGGCGCCGCCCAGCTGCTGCGGTAGTGAGGCCCGAAGAAGAGGCGGTGCAGGGCGCCGGCGGCATAGTGGGCGCCGGCGGCGATGCGGGCGCTGTCCGGCTGCTCGTCGCCCGGCGCAGCATCTTCTTCACGGCCTGGCTGGAGGCAGGGAACCTTCGCCTGGTTGACGGGAACGTCGGGTTTTCCGGGCACGCAGGGAGAGCGGTAAAGGGCGCCGGCCTCATCGGCGGCAAAGCCGTCGCCGGTATAATGCAGAAAGGTGAAATTTACGGCGCCGTTGGTTTCGTAGTGAAGCTGGATCAGCCCGGGGCGGCCCTCAGCCAGCCGGGCCAGGCGGTTGCGGGCAACATAGGAAGCGGCCAGCGGAGCGCCGCTGTTGACGAGGTAGTTGCCGTAGTAGGAAAGCACCTGCTGGTTGGGCTCATGCCCGGAGAGGAATAAGATGTTCTCGTATTCTCTGGCGAGGCCCAGCAGATAGTCCGACAGCTTTTCAAAGCGCTCGTTGGCGATATCCCGGCTGCTGCCGACGTTCTCGTGGAAGGCAGCGTAAATGCCGCCCGCCACCGGCGGCAGGAGGTGGGCGCTCAGGGGAAAAAAACCTCCGTATTTTCCGAGAGAGTAGGGGGGGAAATGCCCGGCAAGCACCACATTGCGCTTCTGGTTTTCCTTGATGGCGTCTTCGATCTCCTCGCGGATGGCGGCCTCCACGATCTCCTCACAAACTGCATCAGCAGGGATGGGCCTGCGGTGGGGGTGGTTCCACCATTGGGTATTCAGGGCCAGCAGCAGGATGTTGTCGCCGATCTCCACCATCTCCGGCCCGGGGCAGCCGTCGCCGATCAGCCAGTCAACATTTTTCGGGGCGCGCTGCTGTACGTACTTTTCCATTGCGCGGACACAGTCCCATCCATCTGCACCCGAATTCGCCCAGTCGCGGTCGCCGGGCAGCATGCCCATCTGCACGCCCTCCAGGCCGCGGGCGAGGCCCAGCAGCGCCTCGATGGGCGCTTCCGGAGGTTCCTTGCCGTTGCAGTCCGGAATGATATCGCCGGCGATCAGGAGGTAAACCGGTTTAGTGGCCTGCTCCAGTTCCTGCCGCAGTTGGCTCCAGTAGGGGCTGCCGGGAGGGATGTCGGCCGTGTTGCCGAGGAGCCAGAGGTGTTGTGTGGGTTGAGCCTGGACGGTAGCCAGGGCCAGGCAGAAGAGGGTGAGGTGTACGGTGCGTCGCATAGGCTGGGCGTTGGGTATAGTTTTGAGGGTTGTTGGAAGCCGTGCCTGCCTGCCTGTGGGAAGGGGGCGCAACATTCCAGCCGGATAGCCGGTCGCCTTCCAAAGCAGTTGGCAGTAAAAACCGGAGGGTAATTTACGCATTACCACGGAAAGATCGGGAAGGGGATTTGCAGTTGTTCTCAATCCTTTGCCATATCCCTGTTTGGAATGGCAAAGAATCGTCTTTTTGAGAGAAATCAAAGGAATTTAATAGTTTCCTTCTTAGAAGAGGCCTTTTTTAAGAGAAATCTTCTAAATTTGAGCAGGTTTTTCTTGATAAGAAAGAAATGATTTTATGGTGGCAAGCATTATTGGGCGGGAAAAAGAAAAGGAGAGGTTAGATAAGGCCCTGCAATCCAGCCAGGCAGAGTTCCTGGCTATTTATGGAAGGAGGAGAGTAGGCAAAACGTTTCTGATCCGTCAGCATCTGAAAGAGCAGATCGTTTTTGAGCTTGCGGGCACTAAAGAGGCTTCGAAGGAGCAGCAGCTACTCAATTTTTTTAGCGAATACCTCAGGCGTACCGATCGGATGAAGGAAACACAGGCTCCTGTATCCTGGTATCAGGCATTTGATTATTTAGCCGGTTATTTGTACAGCTTACCCCAGCCGGCGACAAAACATGTCGTTTTTCTGGATGAAATGCCCTGGATGGATACCCCCCGGTCCGGATTTGTCTCTGCATTGGAGTTTTTCTGGAACCAGCATGTATCCAAAATGGAGCATGTGCTGCTGATCGCCTGTGGCTCTGCATCGTCATGGATAAGAAAGAAATTGATCAATGCCAGAGGCGGGCTGTACAACCGGATCACACAGCGCATCAAACTGATGCCTTTCTCCCTTTGCGAAACGGCCTTGTTCCTTCAAAGCCTTGGTGTGAACCTGCCTCAATATCAAATACTCGAACTCTACATGGCAATGGGCGGCATCCCTTTCTATCTTAAGGAAGTGGAAAAGGGCAAGAGTGCAACCCAACTGATTGATGACATTTGCTTTTCGCCCCAGGGATTACTGCGTGAAGAATACAGGCAGTTGTACCATTCGCTTTTTAGGAATGCAGAACATCACATCGCCATCATCGAGGCGTTGGCTGCTCGTCCGCAGGGAATGGCCCGAACAGAAATTGGCTCTGATACCAGGATTAGCGAGGGGCCATTGTCAAAAACACTGGAAGAGCTGTGCGAATGCGACTTCATCAGTATTCTCCCTCCTTTGTTTAAAAAAAAGAAAGATTCCATCTATAAGCTGGCCGACTTGTATTCCCTGTTTTACCTTAAATTTATCCAACCCCATCAGGGAACAGGCAGCAGGATATGGGAACAATTGTCAAAGCAGGGCGCTTATACAGCATGGAGCGGCTATGCCTTTGAGAATATCTGTATGATGCACGCCAATCAGATCAAATCGGCTCTGGGCATCAGTGGCGTTTACACAAAACACAGTTCCTGGAAATTTAAAGGGGACGATAGCCTGCCTGGCGCACAGATAGACATGATCATTGACCGGGCCGACCAGATCATTCATTTATGCGAGGCTAAATTCACAAGGGAAAACTACATCCTGACAAAGGACACAGCAGCGCAACTAAGGTTGAGAAAAACCATTTTCAAGCAGGCCACCCAAACGAAAAAGGCCGTTTTCTCAACTTTGCTTACAACTTATCCTGCCTTGCAAAACAAATACTACCTCGAAGAGATCAGCAGTGAGATCACAATGGACAAGTTGTTTGAGCATTGAGGAAAACCAGGCCCGGCCAATAATTATCTCTACAAAAACGTCGCCCGCACATCACAGGTCGATTCCTTCCCGATCCGTTCAAAGTTCTCCTTCAGCCATTCGCCGGCCTTCCGGCGGCCGATGTCGCGGAGCTGGCAGAGGAAATCCCAGCGGGCGTTGAGCTTGCTCGACAGGTTGAGGGGCTGTACTTCTTTCTCGGGGTTGATGTTGTGGATGTAGATTTTGCGGAATTGTGGCCCCAGGTTCACTCCGGCATCCAGCAGGCGGTCGACGAAGGCAATGCGGCGCATCTCCAGCATGAGGCTGGAGTTGAAGCTCAGCTCGTTGATGCGGTCCCGGATTTCGGTGGAGGAGGTGGGTGTCTTGTCGATGTTTATGGGGTTGATCTGCACGAGCATGATGTCCCTGCAGCCGGCGTCGATCAGGGGGAAGATGGGCGGGTTCCCCATGAAGCCGCCGTCCCAGTAATCCTCTCCGTCGATGTGTACCGCTTTGTAGATGTAGGGGATACATGCCGAGGCCATGACCGCCCGGCAGCTGATCTCCGGAAGGCTGAAGACCCGGGCGCGCCCCCGCCGCACATTGGTGGCGCAGACGAACAGCCTGGTCGCCTGACAACTGCGCAAAGCATGGAAGTCGACGAGGCTTTCCAGTATATCCTGCAGCGGGTTGAAATCGAGAGGATTGGCCTGATAGGGAGAGACGAACATGCTGGCCGCCTCCGCCATCATGAAGCCGGGGGAAAAGTCCATATTGCCGCCGCCGAAGAGCACATCCCAGGGCGAAGGCTGAATGGGGGAGAGCGCCGCCATATCCGAAACGCGCTTCCAGAATTGATGCAACAGCTCCCGCGCTTTGCCCCGCCCTTCCACATGCAGGCCGTAGGCCAGCAGGGTGGCGTTCATCGCCCCTGCGCTGGTGCCGGAAAAGCCTTCCAGCACCAGCCGTTCTTCTTCCAGAAAACGGTCGAGCACCCCCCAGGTGATGGCCCCGTGGGAGCCGCCGCCCTGCAGGGCCAGAGAGAGGGATTTCGTTTCTTTTTGGTTCATGTATCTTCTTTTATTAACGGCCACTTGAAAGTGGCCGCTCCGGTTACTGCGCCGTCCACCCCCCGTCAATAACCTGTGTCGTGCCGGTCAGGGTGCCGGCTTGTTCGCTGGCCAGCATCAGGGCCATTTTGCCCAGCAGCTCGACGGGTACGAAGTCCTTCACCGCCTGTTTTTTGAGCATGACCTTCTCCACCACCTCTTCCTCGCTCATGCCGTGCGATCTGGCCTGATCCTCGATCTGCCCTTCCACCAGGGGCGTGCGCACGTAGCCCGGGCAGATGGCGTTGCAGGTGATGCCCAGAGGAGCGCCCTCCAGGGCCAGCACCTTGGTCAGCCCGATAATACCGTGTTTGGCGGCCACATAGGCGGCCTTGTATTCCGAAGCCCGGATGCCGTGCACGGAGGCGATGTTGATGATGCGCCCAAAGCCCCGTTTTTTCATGCCCGGCCATACGGCCCTGGAGGTGTGAAAAGCCGAACTCAGGTTGACGCCGATAATCAGGTCCCACTTCGCTTCCGGGAACTCGTCGATGGGCGCCACGTGCTGCACACCGGCGTTATTGATGAGTACATCCACCTGTCCGAAGCGTTTTTCCGCCTGCGTCACCATATCCCGGATTTGCTCCGGCTTCAGCATGTTGGCGGGGGAGAAGAAGGCCTCGACGCCATGTTCTTTGGCCAGGCCGGCGGCAATTTCTGCCCCGTTCTCCTCCAGTCCGTTGAATACGAGGTTGTAGCCTTTGGCGGCAAAGGATGCGGCCAATCCCAGCCCTATGCCGCTGGTGCTGCCGGTAATGATCGCTGTTTTTGGCATAGATGCGTTTTTTAGAAAGAGCGGAGCATATTAATTGCCACGAAATCGCGAAAACACGAAATCCGCACGAAATTTTGTGGCAAAAGCGCCCGGCTGCAAAGTAAAAAAGAAAGGGCTTTTGCGAAAAGGAAATACTTCACCAGACTGGTGAAGCTGTTGTAATACCTGGTTCAGAAAAGGGAACAAAGTGCTTTTGGATTAGTTCGGTGTTTTTGGGAAAAGCCTTGATCGAAGGCCGAATTTCAATTTCAGGTGACTTCAACCTGCCGGGTTTTCAGGATGATTCCTATTTGGCTGAACCCGGCAAGGTTTGTCGAAGACGCTTTAAGGAAAAATGGTGTGGAAAATCAGCCGGTAAAATATGGTAGGACGATTGCGTTTAGAAATATTTTCCCCTCTTTTACATTATTTTACAATGGATTAGTTCCGGAAAAAGAATTTCCTCGCACTTGGAAAAAAAGGCCTTGCCAATGAAGAGATCTCACAGCTACACACCAATCTGCCTCTTTCTTATTCCATTCGCTTTCCTCATTTCCTGTAAAAGGCAAAAGGAAACGGGCTTTCCAAAAGATGACATACGCCATCCAAAACAATCAGAAATACAATTGCCTGACACTGACCCTTATTTTGTGGAATCCAAAGCGGCCACCACTGCTTACGGCCCCAGCAGTATCACCCGCAATATCATGCAGGACAGCAAGGGCAACATTTGGTTGGCCACCTGGGAGGGTATTATCCGGTACGATGGAAATTCCTTTACCAATTTTACCAATAAAGAAGGTTTGAGGCGCTTTCACGCTTTTGCTGTTCTGGAAGATAGCAAAGGAAACCTTTGGTTCGGCACCATTGGTGCAGGCGTGTACCGATATAATGGGAAATCGTTTACCAATTTTACGACGAAGGAGGGCCTTGCCAATGACCGGGCCGCTTATATATACGAAGATAAAGCCGGCAACCTTTGGTTTGGCACGGAAGGCGGGGCGAGCTGTTATGATGGACAATCCTTTCGCAATTTTACAACCGACGAAGGACTGGCCAATAACGACGTTAATGCCATCATAGAAGATAAGGCCGGAAAATTCTGGTTTGGCACCGGGGGGCATGCCTGTCTTTACGATGGGAAAAAGTTCACCGAAATAACGAATGAAGAGGGGGCTCCTTTTACAAATGTTCGCTCGATAAGAGAAGATAAAAGAGGCAATATCTGGCTCGGGGGCAATGACGGGCTTTGGCGTTTCGATGGCCGTTCGTTCACCAATTTCACAACAGATTTTGTGGGGTATATCTATGAAGACCGGAAAGGAAACATCTGGACCAGTTCAGAAGGCGCCGGTACGCATACCTGGGTATTGTCCCGCTACGATGAACAGCCGCTGTCCTCCGAAAAAGCAATGGCCACTCCGATCTGGAAAGAAGAGGGAATGCTTTTTGGAATTCAGGAAGATGCGAATGGAGGCATCTGGTTCGGTACTTTGAATGGCGTATGCCGATATGATGGAACGTCCTTTGACTGTTTTCAAGGTGAAGAAGCCCGGGACTAAAGCTTTTTATTTTTGGATTGGAGTTTTAATATAACTCTCAGTCCCTTGGATTTTCCCGGGTGCTGCCGCGCATAGCTTTACCGCCTGGCGGTTTTGTGTACGAGCCGGCCTCAAAAGTACCCTGTCAACAAGGAGCGCCGAATAATATCCGGCAGAGGCGTAAAAGGCACAGGGGTTTACTTTCGCTCCTGTGCGCCCAGCGCTTCTGCAGGAATTTTACTTCGGATACTTATTTTTTTCCCGTCTTTTTTGCCGCTTTCGGCCTTGCCTTGGTTTCCGCTTCCTTTTTAGTCTTTGCCCTGGCCGGCGCCGCCTTCGGCCTGGCCGCTGCCGTTGCTCTCGCCTTTGAGGCCGGCTGCGCCTTCTTGTCCAGTTCCAGGACGACGACGGCCAGCGGCGGCAGGTTGACGGAGACGGTATAGGGGCGGCCGTGCCAGGTTTCCTGAGTAGTGGCCAGCGGGCCCTGGTTGTGCACAAGGCCGCTGCCGCCGAATTCTTTGGCGTCGCTGTTGAGCACTTCCTTCCAGGCGCCGGCCAGGGGCAGGCCGAACTTGAAACCCTCCCGCACCACCGGCGTGAAGTTGCAGATCACGGCCAGGGGCTTATCCTTGTCGTGGCCGTAACGCAGGTAGGAGAGGGTGCTGTTCTGGTAGTCGCCGTGGTCGATCCACTGGAAGCCTTCGGGGCTGAACTGCTTTTCGAACAGGGCGGGAGCATTGCGGTAGAACCGGTTAAGGGTTTTTATCCACTGCTGCATGCCGCTGTGGTAGGCGAAGTCGGTGAGCCACCATTCCAGGCCCTTTTCGATGTTCCACTCGCTGGTCTGGCCGAACTCGCCGCCCATGAAGAGCAACTGGGAGCCCGGGTGGGTGAACATGTAGCCGAACAACAGGCGCAGGTTGGCGAAGCGCTGCCATTCGTCGCCCGGCATGCGCTGTATGAGGGAACCCTTGCCGTGCACCACCTCGTCGTGCGACAGGGGCAGCATGAAGTTCTCGCTGAAGGCATACACCAGGCTGAAGGTGATCTCGTTGTGGTGGTACTGCCGGTGGATGGGGTCGTGTTTGAAGTAGCTGAGCGTATCGTGCATCCAGCCCATCATCCACTTCTGGCCGAAGCCCAGGCCGCCGGTGTAGGTGGGGCGGGAAACACCCGTCCAGGCCGTCGACTCCTCGGCGATGGTGATGGCGTCGGGATGTTCCTGATATACGGTTTCGTTGAACTCCTTGAGGAAGGAAATGGCCTCCAGGTTCTCATTGCCGCCGAACTCGTTGGGAATCCACTGGCCTTCCTCCCGGGAGTAGTCCTGGTAGAGCATGGAGGCTACCGCGTCGACGCGCAGGCCGTCCACGTGGTAGTGGTTCAGCCAGAAAAGGGCGTTGGAGATGAGGAAGGAGCGCACCTCATTGCGGCCGTAGTTGAAGATGCAGCTCTTCCAGTCGGGGTGGAAGCCCTTGCGCGGGTCGGCATGGTCGTAGAGGTGGGTGCCGTCGAAGTCGGCCAGCCCGTGGGCGTCGGCCGGGAAGTGGGAGGGCACCCAGTCGAGGATGACGCCGATACCGGCCTGGTGGAAGGCGTCCATCAGGTACATGAAGTCCTCCGGGGTACCGAAGCGGCTCGTCGGTGCGAAATAGCCGGTGATCTGATAGCCCCAGGATGGGAAGTAGGGGTGTTCCATCACGGGCAGGAACTCCACATGGGTGAAGCCCATGTCCACTACATACTTCACCAACTCGTCGGCCAGTTCTTTATAACTGAGGCTGCGCATGCCGCCGTGGATTTTCTTCCAGGCGCCCAAATGCACCTCGTACACGGAATAGGGCTTGTCGAGCCCCGAGATATTTTTGCGGTTATCCATCCAGGCCTTGTCCTTCCATTCGTAGCCGAGATCCCAGACGATAGAGGCCGTATTCGGGGGGATCTCCCAGTACAGGGCAAAGGGGTCGCCCTTTTGCAGGTGGCGCCCGTCCCTGGCGTGGATGTGGTATTTGTACAACTCGCCTTTTCCGATGCCCGGAATGAAGCCTTCCCAGATGCCCGAGCTGTCCCAGCGCGGAGAGAGCGGGTGGCTGTCGCGGTTCCAGTAGTTGAAGTTGCCGACCACGGAGACGGCCTGCGCATTGGGCGCCCAGACGGCGAAGTAAGTACCCCGCTGGCCATCCACTTCGATGATGTGGCTGCCCAGTTTTTCATAGATTTTGAAGTGCTTGCCGGCGCCGAACAGGCTGGTGTCGAAATCGGTAAGTAAGCTGTGGTTGAGAACGGTTGCCATGTGCAGTCGATTGGTTGTTCTTTTTGTTCGGGCAAAGGTACGAAATTGTTTGTATCTTAAGCCGCCTATGCGGATTGCCTGGGATATGTATTACGAGCGGGGAACGCATTCATAAAAAAAAGGCGCATAGCCTGATTTTTATAAAAAAACTGCGGCCGCCCCAACCCTCCTGTTGTCAAAGAAAAAAAACATCCAATGAAGATCTTGAAAATTTTTTTCGCCATGGCCATGGTTATAATGGCCTTCGCCTGCAGCCCGGCCCCGGCGCCTGAACAGGAAGAAGGGCAGGGGCAGCAAGCTGCCATACAACTGGCGGCAGAACAGGTGGCCCGCGGCCAGTACCTGGTAACCATCGGCGGTTGCAACGACTGCCACTCGCCCAAGAAAATGGGCCCCAACGGCCCGGAACCCGACCCGGAACGCCTGCTTTCCGGCCACCCGCAGGACGAACCCCTGGCCCATGTGGACACCTCCGAACTCCGGCACTGGGACTTGTTCTCTCACGGCCTCACCGCTGCCGTCGGCTCCTGGGGCGTTTCCTACGCCGCCAACCTGACCTCCGACGAGACCGGCATTGGGCTGTGGACCGAAGAACAGTTCATCAAATGTATCCGCGAAGGTAAGTACAAAGGGCTGGAAGGCAGCCGCCCCCTGCTGCCCCCCATGCCCTGGCCCAGTTTCGCGCAAATGACGGATGAAGACCTGAAAGCCGTTTTTGCCTACCTGAAAAGTACCAGGCCGGTGCGCAATATCGTGCCGGCGCCGGTCGCGCTGGCAGAGCTGAAGTAAAGGAATGGGGTTGTGCAAGAAGGTATGGTACACAGCGATTCTCGCTTTAGGAAAAATTTAGATATAATCTTTAAGGTTTTCATAGGCCTTTGGATCAACTGGGCGGCCCTCTTCATTCCAAAAGCGGGAAGTCCAGTTTGATGTCCTTGGCGATAAACCGATAAATGGCGTTCATTGACACAGCTGGTAACAGGTCGAAGACTTGACGGACTTTTTGCCAAAAAGCCTTTTTGGTTTGGCAGTACTGCCAAGCCTTTTGGAATGCCAGGTCCAGGTGTTGTGCGATTTGATCTGTCAAAAAAGCCAACATAGTCAACAGGGCAAAGTTGGTGGCCAGGTATTGTTTGCCATGGC
>CAZAXA010000212.1:0-10037 GCA_964488965.1 uncultured Phaeodactylibacter sp.
ACCGCGTATTGACTTCACAGCCGTGGCGCGCAATGGGAAGATCTACGTGATCGGTGGTGTTGGTGGCGGCGAGTTCTTAAGCACAGTGGAAGAATACGACCCGGCCACGGATACATGGGAAACCAAGGCCGATATGCCAACATCCAGAGCCGGTCTGTCTTGCCAGGCAGTAGACGGAAAGCTATATGCTATGGGAGGCGATACGATAAACGGCCTGGAGATCATTACTTTGCCGGTTGTGGAGGAATATGACCCCGTGACGGATACCTGGACGGCCAAAGCTGACATGCCGGTTCCAAGGGGCGCCTTTGCCGGCGAGGCAGTGGAGGGCCTGATCTATGCTATGGGCGGCTTCAACAACAATGGCCCTATCGCAACTGTCGATGTATATGACCCTTCTGCCGCTGCCTGGGTAACTTTGGATACCCATATACCAACGCCGCGCTGCCTGTTAAGCGCCAGCGCGCTCAATGGAATGATCTATGCGATCGGAGGCCAATCTGAAACAGGAGAGTCTTTGCCGACAGTCGAAGCCTATGATCCGGCAAATAACAGTTGGATGACAATGGCCCCTATGCCTACCGCCAGGTTAGATCTGGCAACCAGCGCTGTAGGAGAGAGTATATATGCCATAGGTGGGATCCAGTTTAGTTTTCCCGATATTACTCATCTTTCAACTGTAGAAGCATTTAATCTCATTCCCTCTTCGGCCGAAGCCGCTGCCGGCAATGGATTCGCGCTTTATCAGAATTATCCGAACCCTTTCAATGGGCCAACCACCATCTCATTTACTCTGGCCCAGCCTTCTTTCGTCCGCCTGGCCGTGTACGACCTGTACGGCAGAAAGGTCAGCACCCTGCTGAGCGAAAGGCGGGGCAGGGGCCGTCATCAGCTCGTCTGGGAGGCCAGGGATCTGGCCTCCGGCATGTATATGGTGCGCCTGGAAACGCCGCTGGGGTATGTGGCGCGTAAAGCGGTGCTGTCGAAATTCGATGAATATTAGCCCAAGTTCGATATGTAGGCCCCAACGGCCTTCGCTATTCGCCGTTCGGTCCCGGCCCTGCGGGTACGGGACAAGTTGTTCGCGCATTAAGAGCAAGCGAACGGCGAATACCGAACTACCGAAGTTGGGCCTACATCCCGACCCTGCGGGTACGGGCTTTCGCCCGCTGTAGCAGCTTCAGCCCGCGGAAGCGGGACAAGTTATCGAACACCGGTTAAATAGATAAACTACCATGAAAAAAGCACCTTTATTTCTTACACTTCTTTTGGCCATTTTCCTGTTCCGCTCCGCCGCCGCTCAGAAGCCGGAATGGATCAATTACACCTACGGAAAAACGGTTACAAGCATTGCCGTGGAAGGTAATTATGTTTGGTGTGGCACCGAAGGCGGCCTGGCCAGGCTCGACAAGCTCTCAGGGAATTGGGCCTTTTACACCAAGGCCAATTCGGGCCTGCCTGCAAATCAGATCGCTTCCATTGCCATCGATGGTAGCGGGAACAAATGGATCGGGATAAGGGAAAACGGCCTGGCCAAATTCGACGGCGCCGGCTGGACGGTGTACAACGCCGATAATTCGGGCTTGCCTGACAATTATGTCTCCTCCATTGCTACTGATGGGGGTGGGTATATATGGATCGTGACAAGCGGTGGCCTGGTCAAATTCGACGGCCTCAACTGGACGGTGTACAACCGCTTCAATTCAGGCTTGCCTGGCTATAGCGTCCACTTCGTTGCCATCGACGGCAACGGGAACAAGTGGATCGGGACGGATGGCGGCCTGGCCAAATTCGACAGCCTCAACTGGACGGTGTATAACACTTCCAATTCCGGCCTGCCGGATAATGATGTCTATTCCATCGCCATTGACGGCGGCGGCAACAAGTGGGTCGGGACCTGGGGCGGCGGCCTGGCCAAATTCGACGGCCTCAACTGGACGGCTTACAACACTTCCAATTCGAGCCTGCCAGGCAATCATATCTATTCCATCGCCATTGACAGCAGCGGCAACAAATGGATCGGGGCATGGGATGGCGGCCTGGCCAAATTCGACGGCGACAACTGGACAGTATATAACACCTCCAATTCCGGCCTGCCGGATAATTATGTCTACTCTATTGCCATCGACGCAAGTGGAAACAAATGGATCGGGGCAGATGCACGCGATCTGGCAAAATTCGACGGCGACAACTGGACCATGTACAACCCCTCCAATTCGGGCCTGCCTGCTAATGATATCCTTTCCATCGCCATCGATAGGAGCGGCAACAAATGGATCGGAACAAGCTCCGGGCTGGCAAAATTCGATGGGGCCAACTGGGCCGTGTACAACACTTCCAATTCGGGCCTGCCTTTTAATGCAGTTTCTTCCATTGCCATCGACGGCAACGGGAACAAGTGGATCGGGACAGGCTTCGGGCTGGCAAAATTCGATGGGGCCAACTGGGCCGTGTACAACACTTCCAATTCGGGCCTGCCTTTTAATGCAGTTTCTTCCATTGCCATCGACGGCAGCGGCAACAAATGGATCGGAACCCGGGGCGCAGGCCTGGCGAAGTTCGATGGCGTCGGCTGGACGGTATACCACACTTCCAATTCCGGGCTGCTTGATAGTTACATCTCCTGCATTGCCATCGACGGCAGCGGCAACAAATGGATCGGGACAGGCTTCGGGCTGGTGAAATTCGACGGCGCCAACTGGACGGCCTACAACACCTATAACTCGGGCTTGCCTGATAATATGGTCTTTTCGATTGCTATCGACGGAAGCGGGAATAAGTGGATCGGAACCAGAGAAGGCCTGGCAATATTCGACGGCGCCAACTGGGCAGTGCTCAATAATCACTATATGGCCGGCCTGCCCGACAATTATATCCTTTCCATCGCCATCGACGGAAGCGGCATCAAGTGGATCGGTACTGAGGGCAGCCTGACGAAGTTCGACGGCGCCAACTGGACGGTGTTCGACTTTTACAATTCGGGCCTGCCTGCCATTTATGGCATCTCTTCTATTACCATCGATGAAAACGGGAACAAGTGGATTGGGACAGCCGCCGACGGCCTGGCGGTATATCGCGAGGGCGGGGTTATTGTGGGGGTGGATGAGCAGCCGGCCCAGGCAGATTCCCGGAGCTTTCTCCTGGAACCCAATTATCCGAACCCCTTCAATGGGTCAACCAATATTTCATTTACCCTGGCCCGGACTTCTTTCATCCGCCTGGCCGTGTACGACCTGTTGGGAAGAGAGGCCTGCATCCTGTCGAACGAGAAGTGGGACAAGGGCCGTCATCAGGTCGTTTGGGAAGCCGAGGGCCTGGCCGCTGGCCTTTATGTGGTGCGCCTCGAAACGCCGGCGGGAAATGTGACGCAAAAAGCGATGCTGTCAAAATAGCGCCAATCTTTACGCTTTAAAATTATCGTAATGAAAAAGAGTGTCTGGTTTTATCAACTCCTATTGGCCGTTTTTCTATTCCGCTCCGCCGCCGCTCAAAACCCGGAATGGATCAATTACACTAATGAAGAAGCCATAACAAGTAATGCCGTAGAAGGCAATTTTATTTGGTGTGGGACGAACTGGGGCGTGGCCAAACTAGATATGCTCTCAGGAAATTTGTCCTTTTACAATAAAGCCAATTCGGGCCTGCCTGCCAATCTGGTCACTTCTATTGCCATCGATGGGAGCGGCAACAAATGGATCGGTACAGGGGGCGGCGGCGGCTTGGCGAAATTCAACGGAAACAACTGGACGGTTTACAATGCTTCTAATTCCGGCCTGCCGATTAATAATGTCAATTCCGTTGCCATTGACGGCAGCGGGAACAAGTGGATCGGGACAGGCGCCGGCCTGGTGAAATTCGATGGCCTCAACTGGACTGTATACAACACATCCAATTCAGGCCTGCCTGATAATGGCGTCTATTCCATTGCCCTCGACGGCGCCGGCAACAAATGGATCGGGACAAAAGGCAGCCTGGCGAAATTTGACGGCGACAACTGGGCAGTCTACAACCTTTCCAATTTCGAGGATGACGCTACTTCCATTGCCATCGACGGCAATGGGAACAAATGGGTCGGAACACGGGAGAGCGGCCTGGCGAAATTCGACGGCGTCGGCTGGACGGTGTACAACGCTTCCAATTCCGGCCTGCCGAGTAATTATATCAGTTCCGTTGCCATTGACGGCAGCGGGAACAAGTGGATCGCAACAGGCTTCGGCGGGCTGGCGAAATTCGACAGCGACAACTGGGTAGTTTACGGCCCCTACAATTCCGGCCTGCCTACGCACAGGGCCCGTTCCGTCGTCATCGACGGCAACGGGAATAAGTGGATCGGGACAGAGGGTAGCGGCCTGGTGAAATTCGACGGTGCCGGCTGGACGGTATACCGCACTTCTAATTCGGGCCTGCCTGGAAATTATATCACTTCCGTTGCCATTGACGGCAGCGGCGACAAGTGGATCGGGGCAGGCGCCGGCAGCCTGGTAAAATTCAACAACGCCAACTGGACGGTATACAACGCTTTCAATTCGGGCCTGCCTGCTCATTTCGTCTATTCTATTGCCATTGACAGCAACAGGAACAAGTGGATCGGGACCGGCGGCGGCCTGGTGAAATTCAACGGAGACAGCTGGATAGTGTACAACACTTCCAATTCGGGCCTGCCTGGCAATTATGTCACTTCCATTGCTATCGACAGCGCCGGCAACAAATGGATCGGGACACGGGGCGGCGGCCTGGCGAAATTCGATGGCGCCAACTGGACGGTGTACAACCAGTACAATTCAGGCCTGCCTGGTAATTATGTCATTTCCATTTCCATTGACAGGGACGGCAATAAATGGATAGGGACAGAAGGCGGTGGCCTGGCGAGGTTCAACAACACCGGCTGGACAGTGTACAACCACTACAATTCGGGCCTGCCCGATATTAATGTCTACTCTATTGCCATCGATGAGAGCGGGATCAAATGGATCGGAACAAGATTCGGCCTGTCAAGATTCGACGATACCGGCTGGACGCTGTACAACTCCTCCAATTCGGGCTTGCCTGACAATTCTGTCACTTCTATAGCTATAGATGGGAGTGGCAACAAATGGATCGGGACACGCTACGGCGGCCTGGTGAAATTTGACGGCGCCAACTGGACGGCATATAACACTTCCAATTCGGGCCTGCCTGCCAGAGATGTCACTTCCATTGCAATCGACGGCAGCGGCAACAAATGGATCGGCACCAACGGCGGCGGCCTGGCGGTGTTCCGCGAGGGCGGGGTTATCGTGTCAGTGGAAGAACAGCCGGCTCCGGCAGGCCTGGCCCCGAGTTTTCTGCTGGAACCCATTTATCCGAACCCTTTCAATGGGCCAACCACCATCTCATTTACCCTTACCCAGCCTTCTTTCGTCTGCCTGGCCGTGTACGGCCTGCACGGCAGAAAGATCAGCACGCTGTTGAACGAGAAGCGGGACAGAGGCCGTCATCAGATCGTATGGGAAGCAAAGAGCCTGGCCGCCGGCATATATGTGGTGCGCCTGGAAACGCCGGCGGGGCAGGCGGTTTGTAAAGTGACATTGTTGAAATAGTGCCAATTCGCTCTGCCCGCTTACTTCCCCAATTCCTTTTCCGGAGACGTTCGCAAAGGGGAAAACGCGGAATCCCTGGCCGCGATTAAAAGCTTCTCTGGTGGAAGATGTTATATTCTGAGGAGGCAAAACCTTTGCCTCAGAGAGAGCTTGTGGGGAAAACGTCGCCTCAGGGTTCTCAGCCGCAATAAATCGCTGCCCCAGAACCGAAAGCAAATCCATAAAAATAGCCTCTCGCTCATTAAACGAGTCGCCTCTGCCCTCGCCGGGAAGGAGCCCCTGAGGAAGTCAGCCGGTGGGCAATGGAAGAAATTGCGTCCGAGCAGACTTTGGTGCTGCGCAACTGGCTCCAGAAAAAAAATTAGCGGCTTGCCAGGCTCTCCGGCTTGATGCCGTCAGCCGGTGATGATATCGTCTGTTCCGGTAACCGGCGGCCTTTCCTGCTTCTTAGGGTTGTTGGGTTTTAGCATAGTGTTGGTATTATAGAGTATGGATAATGATCCCGGGAAAACTTCCTGCCAGACATTTTCTGTTAATGTTTTTTCGGCTGGAATGGCGCCTTTTCAGGCGCTCTTTTTTTCAAAAGTACCATTTCCCAATGAATTTTAGAGAAAACTTGGCATCCGCTTCCGGTTGTACTGAAGTATAAAGATAGGCGTTCTTTTTTAACAAAGCTTATGTTACTGAAAAATACAAGGCCAGGCCGTAACATTAAACAGCCCCGGATCAACTGCCCGGCAATCCCTCTTGTTCTATTGGATAGAAACAAACAAAAACCAACTCTATGCCACAGGTTGATTTCTCTGATACCAGGATCGCCTTTGCCGACAAAAGCGATAGGGAGATGCGGAGGTCTCATCTTCTTTATTCCCTCATGAACTACCCGGCTCTGGTGAGCATGGGAACGCGCCTGGCCAGTTGGGCGCTGAAACTCCACCTGCCGGTGGAAGGCCTGGTAAAGGCAACCATTTACCGGCAATTTTGCGGAGGAGAAACCATCGAAGAAGCGCGTAAAGTCATTCGGAGGCTGGGCCGCAGCAACATTAAGACCATCCTGGATTACGGCGTCGAGGGCAAGGAAAATGAGGCCGACTTCGACCGCACCGCCAACTACCTGTCTCAAACCCTGGAATATGCCAGGGAAGACGAAGATATTCACATCATCAGTGTCAAACTCAGCGGCCTGTTCCGTTTCGGCCTGCTCGAAAAGGTGAACAAAGGAGATGCGCTGGCGCCGGCCGAGCAGGAGGAATACGAAAGGGGCAAGGCTCGCGTCGACAGGATATGCAGAGCCGCCTCGGAATCCAGCATCGGCATTCACATCGATGCAGAACACAGCTGGATACAGGGCGCGGTGGATGAGGTGGCCTGGGAAATGTCCCGGCGCTATAACCGGGAGCGCCCCATCGTGATCAACGCCGTGCAACTTTACCGCAAAGACAGGCCGCAGTTTCTGCGGGATTCCCTGCGCCATGCCCGGGAGAATGGTTATCTCTGTGCCGTCAAGCTGGTCCGGGGCGCTTATATGGAAAAAGAGCGCGCCCGGGCCCGGGATATGGGTTATCCCAGCCCCATTCACGACAGCCTGCCGGATACCCACCGGGCTTATAACGAAGGGCTGAAATTCTGTATTGAGCACATCGGCGAAACCTATGTATGTAACGCCACCCACAATGAGGCGAGCTGCCGCCTGCAGACGGAGCTGATGGAACAAAAAGGCCTGGAGCCTGGCCACCCGCTGGTAGCAACCGCTCAGTTGTATGGCATGAGCGACAACCTTTCCTTCAACATGGCCGCCGCCGGCTACAATGTGGAGAAATATCTGCCTTATGGGCCGGTACGGGAAGTGGTGCCCTACCTCATCCGCCGAACCCAGGAAAACACTTCGGTAGGCGGCCAGATGAGCCGGGAACTGCAACTGATCAAAAAGGAACTGAAGCGGAGGAAGCCGGAAAGGTTGCTTTGAGAAAAGGATGTATCTGGTATTCGGCCTCCAGCCAGCCGGGTTAGCGGGTGGCCGCCTTTTACTGGCATCTAATATTGGCTGGCGATTTAGCGGGCTTTGAGGAGGAACTTCAAGTTGCCATGCCGTGGAGCATTTAAAGGAGTTCAGCGAGCTATTGCGGCTGGCTAAACAAGAGCGCAAGGAGCAGTTTGAAGAATGGAAATCCGGGCTTTGGGAGGGCTTGGCTAATTCTATCGCCCGGGATTTCAAAAAGCGCATCCGCTGAGTTGCTCCTGATAATGGAATCCCGCCACATCCATGATGAGGCCGTAGACGCGTATCTCAGCCCTTTCGAAACCTTCCGGCCTCAAAGCTCCAACCCGTAAATACGGCGCATCGAGGAGCTGCTGGTGGAGGCTATCCATTTCATACGCAATGAGATAGGCCAGGCCAAAACCGAAATTTTGAGAGAGATGAAAAACCTGCCGGATAACAGGGGCCAGTGATCGCGTATCAAACTACGCCCGCTCTTCCCACACCATAGCCAACTGGATAATCGTCTCCACCGCCTTCTCCATATCCTGCGCCGATACCCACTCTTCGCGGGAGTGGAAGGCGTGCTCTCCGGCAAAGATGTTCGGGCAGGGCAGGCCCATGAAAGACAGGCGGGAGCCGTCCGTGCCGCCGCGGATGCTGCTGCGAATGGGTTTTATGCCGGAGCGGCGCATGGCTTCCATAGCGTTCTCCACCACCTGCGGGTGTTCGTCCAGCACCTTTTTCATGTTGCGGTATTGTTCCGTCACCTTGAAATTGGCCCGGGAGTTGGGATAGCCTTTCAACACTTCGTTCATGATGTTGCGGAGGGTACTCTCGTGGCGCTCCAGCATCTCATCGGTAAAGTCGCGGATGATGAATTCGATCCTGGCCAGCTCGGCGCCGCCGCTGAGGGAGATGGGGTGGACGAAGCCTTCCCTGCCTTCCGTCGTCTCGGGAGAGAGGCTGTCTTTGGGCAGGGCGGCTACGATGCAGGCAGCGATCTTCAGGGCGCTCTCCATCTTGCCCTTGGCGAAGCCGGGATGGATGCTCACTCCGCGGATGTCAATGGTGACGGCATCGGCAGAAAAGGTCTCGTCTTCCAGCGAGCCCCGCTTTTCCCCGTCGATGGTATAGCCATAATCGGCGCCCAGCTTCTCCATGTCCACCTTGTCCACGCCGCGGCCGATCTCTTCATCGGGGGTGAAAAGAATGCGGATTTTGCCGTGCTTCGCTTCCGGGTGAGTCATGAAATAATGCGCCGCATCCATGATCTCGGCCAGGCCGGCCTTGTTGTCGGCCCCCAGCAGGGTGGTTCCGCTTGCGGTGACGATGTCGTTCCCGATCTGATCTTTCAGATGCGGGTGCTCGGAGGCGCGGATCACCTGTGTGGGATCATCGGGCAGCACCAGGTCTTGCCCCTGATAATTCCGGTGCACGATCGGTTTCACCTCTTTTCCGCCGGCGTCAGGCGAAGTGTCCATGTGCGAACAGAAACAAATGACCGGCACGTTTTTTTTCCGGGTAGTGGCCGGAATGGTGGCGTAGACGTAGCCAAACTCATCCAGATGCGCGTCCTGGATACCCATTTCGCGTAATTCCATCACCAGTACCCGGCCGAGATCCTTCTGTTTGTCGGTGGAAGGATAAGTCGAAGAATTGGGATCGGATTGTGTATCGATGCGCACGTAGCGCAAAAAACGATCCAGAACGGTATATTGGATGGGAAAAGACATGACGGTTGAATCTGGTATGGGGCGAAGCTAATCAAGATTTGTATTTTGAGCGCTTAAATCCAGCAAAAATGTTGCAGCTCATTCATACCGAAAACGCGCCTGCCCCTGCCGGGCATTATTCACAGGCTGTTGTGCACAACGGCTTGGTATATGTGGCCGGGCAATTGCCCATTACACCGGACAAAGTAAAGCACGCCGATGCTCCGATAGAGGCACAGGCCCGGATCGTACTGGCCAACCTCCAGGCCATCCTCGAGGCCGCCGGAACCGACAAAAGCCGCCTGGTGCAGGTGACGGTCTACATCACAGATCTTGAAAACTGGGCCGCTGTAAATACCGTTTATGCAGAATTTATGGGAGATCACCGGCCGGCCAGGGCGATCGTACCGGTCAAGGAATTGCACTATGGGTTACAGATCGAGATACAGGCAGTGGCGGCTTTGCCTGAAAAACAAAACCCATGAGCAATCACTCATGGGCTTTGCAGGGAGATGATCCAAAAAAGATGGCAATCAATTATATTTTAATCGCGCTCCATTCCGAAAGGAAGGTCAAAAAACCTACCCCACCCGTAAGGCGGGGTAGGCGATGGCATATTCCTATGCAGGAACTAGAGCTGATTTAAGAAGCATTTTGCATCTCTCAGGAAACGGTCTTCACCGTTTTGACGATCCGTGCGGCCACCTTGTAGGGGTCTGCCGCAGAGTTCGGACGGCGGTCTTCCAGATAGCCGCTCCAGTTGTG
>CAZAXA010000213.1:0-10033 GCA_964488965.1 uncultured Phaeodactylibacter sp.
ACCTGGTCGTGGGTGACATAGACGACCGTCGTTTGCAGCTTTTGGTGGAGATGGGCAATTTCGAGGCGCATTTGCCCCCGCAGCTTGGCGTCCAGGTTGCTCAGCGGCTCGTCGAAAAGAAAAACTTTCGGGTTCCTGACGATCGCCCTGCCGATGGCTACCCGCTGCCGCTGCCCCCCAGACATGGCTTTGGGCTTGCGGCCCAGCAGGGGCTCTATATCCAGGATGCGGGCGGCTTCCATGACCCTCTCCCGGATGGCCTCTTTACCCAGCCCTCTGATCTTCAGCCCGAAGGCGAGGTTGTCATAGGCCGTCATGTGCGGATAGAGGGCGTAATTCTGAAACACAATGGCAATATCCCGGTCTTTGGGCGGCAGGCCGTTCACCAATTGCCCGCCGATATAGAGCTTACCCGAACTGATCTCCTCCAGGCCGGCGATCATGCGCAGGAGGGTGGACTTCCCGCAGCCCGAAGGGCCGACCAGAACGAGGAATTCCTTGTCCTGTATTTCGAGATCAACTTCTTTTACGGCCGCTACCTTGCCAAAATACTTACTGACGCCGTCGAACTTAATTCCTGCCATTGCTCTTGCTTTTAGTCATCTTTAAGATATGTATTGCTTCGGGGACGGCTTCCACGGCCTGCAGGCTTAACAAGGCTTCGATGGTGGACTCCGCGCCGGCATTGCGGTTTATCTCCGTCGGCGAGCCGATCCCATCGTAGGCTCTCCCCGTTTCGGGATCGTACATGGCCTGCCCGGCCGGGTTGCCGCCGAAAAACCAGGCGCCCAGGCGCCCGGCAGTATGGGCGTAAGCCGTATCGCCAGTAATCGCGAAGGCCTCCAGGGCGGCAAAGACCATGGGCCGGATGCCGTAGGCGATCTGCGGAAACTGCCGTTGATCTCGTATCACCAGGCTGTCTGCTTCCCGGCTTAGCTTAAAGCCGTGGATGAAGCCCTGTTCGAGGCAGTAAGGATAAAAATACTTTACTTCCTTCAGCCCCGCCTGTATGAAAGGTTCGTGTTCCAGGATGCGCCCCGCGTACAGCAGGCCATAAGCCTGCGAGTTACCCCAGGCGTGCCAGTAGTTCTGCCAGCTCAGAAAAGCGCCGTAGGGAGGGCTTTGGGCATCGCCGAACTGCGTTTGGAGCAATTGGTTTCCAAAGGACAACAGTAGAACTTTCACCGTTTCCGAAGGCTGAAACCGGTAGTAGTTGGTTAGCCCGATCACGATCAGCCCTGCCTGGTCGGCCCCCAGCTCAGCCAGGCAGGCCGGAACGGCCACCCCGTCGAAGCTGCGCTTCTCTTCCCCGGGCGGGCACAAAGCCTGCATACGGCTAAGCAGGGTATCCAGAACCGGCCGGCTGCGGCTTTGAAGACTCTTCAGTTCTGCTGCCGGCAAGAGGTTCAGTTCTGTCAAAGCCCAGAAGGCCCGCCAGGCCCAGAAGGCGGCGGCGGCCCGGCTGTTCTGATGTTCTTTGTTCACCTGCCCGCCCGGAAGCATGAAGTTGTAGAAAAAACCGTTTTCCGCCTGCATGTAGAGAAGGAACTCCGTAAGAGAACGAATTTTGGACAGAACCTCCGGCGAGGGTTGCGAAACGTAGTGCCGGCAGTAAAAAACCAGCGCCCGCGCCACATCGTCCACGCAGCTAAACCCTTCGTCCTCATCGGCTACCAGATGGTAATCCGGCGCTTCACAGTATATCCAGATGGCGCCCAGGCGGTGGCCGCCCAGCTGTACCTCTTCGTAAAGATGGCCCAGGTGGGCGGGGTTGGCCAGGGGCGCCGCCGGGCCGTTTTCCTGCGAAGAGCAGGACAGGAAAACAAGGGGAAAGAGGCCAGGTAGCAGCGTATTTTTCATCTCTTGTTTTTGTTCGTTCAGGGTGTAAGCTATCCCAGGGCAATCGCATTAAAATTTGGATCGACCTCGGAGAGGCCGCAGGTTGATAGAAAAAAAACGGTGCAAGCCCTTTCGGCCTCAAAGAGGCCGCACCGAGGCCGGAATGTGCGGCCTCTTCGAGAATGCAATTGCCCTGCCGCTATCCCATTATCAAACTTAAATCGAGATTATAATTTTGGGAAGCTACTAAATTTAGGTTGATTGTGTATATGGAAATGCGAAAGTTATTGCTCTGTACCCAGCCATTACACCCCATCTATTGCCAAATTTTTCCCATATTTAAACATTCATTCAAGACTTGCAGGACATGGAACAAAACAAGCCCCGATTTTTCGGCCACATCCGCCAATTGATGGCTGCCGATGAAATTCCCGAAGCCCTCCGGCAGCTCCGTTCCCTGCTCGGCAACAGCCCGCGGCTCAATGAGGCTATCCAGCAATCCGCCCGCTATCAGGACATCTGCCGGCAGCTGCGGTTGGGCACAGTGGGCCTTGAAGATGCCACGCTGATTAAAAACCAAATCCGCTGGGGTTTGCTGGAATTGTTGGACAATATGCAGCGACAAGGCGACTTCCGGGGGCTTTCCACCTTATTGACGGAAATGGAGCTGACGGCCGGGAAGCCTGTGGTAGGGGAGGAATTGGAGCGGGCCATCCGTATTGTGAGTAGCAAGAATGTGGTGCTGGGCAAAATCTGGGCGGGCGGCAATGTCACAATTGGCGACACGACTATCATTAATAACCAATCCGCTGACTTTCGCATCCCCCATGCCCTCACACCGCCTCCTTTTCTCTCCGAAGTCTTTCTCGGCAGAGCGAACGACCTCCGGCGCATTCACGAACAACTATTCGCACCGGAGGGCAATCTCCTCCTGCTCGTCAACGGGGAGGGCGGCGTCGGCAAAACCTCCGTCGCCTCCAGGTACTTCCACCAATACCAGCACGAATACACCCATGTTGCCTGGGTGTTCAGCGAAAAGAGCATTGCCGACGCCCTGTTGCTGCTCGCCCTGCCGCTCGGCTTAAAATTCGATGAGCGGATGAATGCCGAACAGCGCCTCGACGCTCTGTTCGCCGCCATGATAAACCTCCGGAAACCCTGCCTGCTCGTACTCGACAATGTCAACGAACCCACTGATCTCCAGGCCCATTATCAACGGCTTCGCAGTTGTTCCAACTTCCATCTGCTGCTTACCACCCGTATCACGGAGTTTGAAAAAGCGGCATCCTATAGAATTGAGCATTTGAAGAAAAAGGAAGCATTCAGCCTCTTTAAAACCCATTATCCTAACCACCAAAAGAAAGAGGACCAAATTTTAGAGGAAATAATGGAGGCCGTTGACTATAACACGTTTGTTATCGAATTGCTGGCCAAGAATCTGCGCAACTTCAACCGCATCAAGGCCCAGTACAGTTTGGATAACCTGCTCAAAGACCTCCAGGATAAAAATTTGCTTGCCCTTAGCCATAGTAAAACTGTAAAAACCGGCTACCAATCCAAAGGCGCAGCCTTGCGCGAGGAAAAACCCGAGGACATCATCGCCGCTATGTACGACCTCAGCGAACTTTCTGAAGCCGAAACACCTATACTCTCCATTTTTGCCGTATTGCCTGCCGAAAACATAGCGTTTGAGGTTCTAAGCAATTTAATTTCCGATATCGAAAACCTGGATGAACTCCTTCTTTCCATTGCTCAGAAAGGATGGATAGACTACAACGAAATGAGCGCCACCTTCAAGGCAAGCCCTGTTATACAGGAAATCACTAAAAGAAAACACGGCCAACTTCTGGATGACTGTAAAAGGCTGTTTGACAGCCTGATAGATAAATTAGACTATGAAGCAGGAACAGGGCATTTCACCAATGCCACTTATGAAGAAGCCGCAACCTATGCCCGCTATGCCGAAAACGTGATAAACAGCTTTGAGCAACCGGATGCAAACCTGGCTATCCTTTGCGAAAGATTAGGGAGTTACCATCAGACAACAGGCAATTTGGACAAAGCCTTGGCCTTTTATGAAGATGAAACCGAATTATTTAAAGAACTCTATGAGGCCTATCCTCAAAATGTGTCTTTTAAAAACGGCTTGGCCATTTCATTTTGGAAATTAGGAGATTTCAACAGAAAGGCAGAAAATAAAACGGAGGCTCGCGCTTATTTCCAGGAAGCCGAAAGACTCTGGGCTGAGTTAGTATCCTCCTTTCCTTCTTACCCATTGTTCAAGAAATACCTTGACGTTGCCAGAAAGGATTTGGAGAATTTATGAGCTAAGAGCTGACCCAGGCGGGCGGGGTTGGCCAGGGGCGCCGCCGGGCCGGGGCTCGGTGAGGAGCAGGAGGAGAGCAGGATTGGAAGTATGCAAAATACCAGGTGTTTATTCATTGTTGTCTGTTGCCGGTTGTTTGTTGTCTGTTGCCCTATCGGAGCAGCCCCTGAACAAACAACGGACAACAAACAACAAACAACAAAATTGGCCACCCTGATCTTATCATTACCTCCGTTACATCACACAATAACCTTCAACCTGAACGGGCCAACTCCCGCAGTACCACATCCGTTTCCACCCGGGCAAAGCTCACCGCGCTGTCCGACATGGCGTAGGGGATGATCAGGTATTTTCCGTGCCGGAGCAATCCGCACGTATACAGCACGTTAGGCACATAGCCCTCCCGTTCCTCCGTGTTGGGGCTGAGCAGCGGCTGCTCCAGGCTGGCCAGCACTTTCTCAGGCTGCTGCAGATCGAGCAGGGTAAAGCTCAGCACGTACTTCCGCATCGGGCCGACGGCGTGGGTGAGCAGCAGCCAGCCGGCGGGGGTCTTCACCGGGCTGCCGCAGTTGCCCATCTGCAGGATTTCCCATCCTCGCTTTGGCTGCTGCAGCGGCTGGTATTCCTCCCAGAAACAGAGGTCGTCGGAATACATGATGGATAGCTCGCGGCCGCCCTGCCGCCCGATCATAGCGTATTTGCCGTTGACCTTTTCCGGAAACAGCGCCATGCCTTTGTCTGAAGCGGCCTTGCCGTAAAAGGGGCGGATATGGAAGCGGGTAAAATCAGGGGTTTCAATGAGCTGAGGGCGGATGGCCCTGCCGTCGTAGGCGGTGTAGGTTCCCAGGTAGGTGGTTTTACCTTCATCCTCAAACCGGACGAAACGGGCGTCTTCCATGCCGTTGGCTTCCGCTCTGGATTGCGGAAAAAGCACCCGGCTGCCGAGCGGTGTGCTTTCGGGGAATGCCAGGTTGTAATTCAGGTCGAAAACCCTGGCGATCTGTTCTTTGTCGGATGAAAGGCTCAGGTTCCGGGTTTCTTCCAGGCGGCGGGCGGCCGCCAGGGCCTCCTGTTCGGTGAACCGCTCCGGCAGGCTTTCCTGTAACAGGCGGTTCATCCCTTCGGCGCCCTCGAAGCGCCGGTCCACGAAGGGTTTGTCAAAGGCCGCTTCCGTTTGTTTTTTCCCGCAGATCAGCTTCGGCGGCGGAGGGTCCAGGGTGATCTCCCCCCCGGCATTTATGCAGCCGGTTTGGAAGGTGATGGAAGAGATATGCCCTTCGCCGGCAGCCCGCAGGCTGAGGATGAAGCGCAATTCGCCTTCCTCCAGGCCGGCCTGGCCGGGGTGCGGCACGATGGAAGGGTTGAACAGGGCCGCCGCTTCGATGCTGTATTCGTGTGTGAAACAGGCGCCGAGCAGCAGCCGTTTTGGCAAGGGGAGTTCCGGCGGGGTGTAGGCTGCCAGCCTGCCGTAGTTCTCCAGGAAGGCGGCCTCCAGATTGAAATGGCGCCCCCGGAACTCTGTGAGTATTTGTTCCAGGTGCGTTTCCACTGCTGCATCGGACAGTCCCAGCACGTATTTCACCACCGGGATAAAGCGCTCCGCTTTTCCGAGGTCCAGAAATTTCAGGATCACTCTTTTCGGGTCAGCTTTGAGGCGGATGTTCGTTCTTTGGACGGGTATCATTTTGTTGTTTGTTGTCTGTTCTGTGGTCAGCCTTTCAGGCCTGAGGAGGCCATGCTCTGAATAAAATGCCGCTGGAAGATCGAGTAGGCGATAATGATCGGCAGGGCGAGGAATACCGATGATGCGAGCTTAACCCCCAGTTGCGCTTCCGCTCTGCCGCCGACGGCGAAAAGGGTGACGAGTTGCGGCATGGTCATCCATTGTTCATCCCGGATGACGATGAGCGGCCAGAGCACATCGTTCCAGGAATTCATAAAGGTGATGATGCCGACGGTGATGATGGTGGGCAGCATATTGGGAAACAGGATCTGAAAGATGATCCGCAGCTCCCCGCAGCCGTCCACACGGGCGGCGTGGATGAGGTCGTCCGGGATGCTTTTGAAGGCCTGCCGGAACAGCAGGATGGCGAAGGCGTTGTTCAAAGCCGGGATGATGAGCGCCGCCAGGCTGTCCACCCAGCGGAATTTCACCATCAGGATGTAATTGGGGATCAGGGTGATCTGAAAAGGAAGGGTCATAGTGAAAATGATGACAAAAAACAGCAGCCCCCTGCCCCGGAAGGGCAGCTTCGCCAGCGCATAGCCGGCCATGGCGCCGAAGGCGATCACGCCCAGGGTGGCCAGGCTCGCCACGGCGGCGCTGTTGAGCAGCGACCGCCAGATGGGGATTTTACGGATCATCAGCGCGTAGTTTTCCCAGGTCAGTTCTTTGGGAAAAATGCTAAGCTCCCCGATCTGAGCCTCCGGCGTCAGCGAGGCCAGGATCATCCAGTAGAAAGGGTACAGGAAAGAGAGGGCGGCGCCGGTGAGCAGGATGAACAGGATGATTTTTGACAGCCTCATGGCTTGCTTGCTTTTAGGTTTGATGTAAATTCAATCCTCCGCCTCGATCATATATTTCTGCACCGCCACCACCATGATGATCAGCAGCGCAAAGAACAGGCCCAGCGTGGCCGAATACCCCATGTGGTAGTAGCCGAATGCCTGCCTGTAGATATAGAGCATGGCCGACAGCGTCGTGTTCAGCGGCCCGCCGTCGGTCATAATGTAGGGTTCGATGAAAAGGCTGAAACCGCCGATAGTCGAAAGGATGGTCACCAAAAACATAGTGGGGTTGATGGCAGGCAGGGTGATGTAGCGGAATTGCTGCCAGGCGCCGGCGCCGTCCACTTCCGCCGCCTCGTAATAACTCTTCGGGACGGACTGCAGGCCGACCAAAAACAGAATGACGTATAAGCCCACATTCTTCCAGGTGGCCATTATGGCGATAGATATCATCGACAGGCTGGGGTTAGACAGCCATTCTACCCGGCCCAGCCCCATGCTGGCCAGAAGGCGGTTGAGCAGGCCTGTCTCCAGGCCGAAAAGCTGCTGCCAGAGAATGGTGACGACTACGCCCGATATCACGACCGGCAGAAAGAACGATGCCCGGAAAAAGCCCCTCATGAAGATTTTTTCGTTCAGGAAATAAGCTAATGCCAGCGCTGCCATGATCTGAAGCGGGATATGGACGAGCAGGAAGCGCCCCGTGTTCAGGATGGCCTTCCAGAAGAGGCGGTCCTGAAAAAGATGCCGGAAATTGTCCAGCCCGATATACTCCATGGGGGAGATGATGTTCCACTTGTGAAAGGTCAGCACAATGGAAAAGGCCACCGGGAAGAGGACGAAGAGGCAGAGGTGTATCAGGTAGGGCGATACGATGAGATAAGGCAGAAGCCTGCTGCGGCGCCGGTGATGTTTAGCTTGTTGGCCTGGCATTTTATAATTTGTTTCAAATTACTCATTCCTCCTTCGCCCGCAGCAGCACATTCACCGCCCTTTCCGCATCCGCGATGGCCTCTTCCGGGCTTTTGATCTGGTACAGGACGCAGGCTTCGTATTCCTGGGAGAGGATGTCGAACACCTCTACCAGCGCCTCGCAAATGTCGGCGCCTCTGACATGCCTGGCTTGTTCGGCAAATACCTGCAGGCGGGGGTTTCTGGCAAAAAAGTCCTGAAAACCAGGCAGGCTGTCCATATTCCGGCGCCGGGGCAATTGGTTCGTATGCTGCAGAAACTGCAGGTCGCCCTCTTCGCTAACCATCGTTTTGATGAATTCGAAGGCCAGCTGAGGGTCCCGGCAGGTATTAAAGATAACGATACTTTTGGGGTCGCAGTAAGTATATACCGGCCCCTGATGGCCGTCGGGCGCCGGCATGGGGGCAAAGTCGTAATCGAAGCCTTCCCGTTTGTACTTTTCGAGGTATTCAATCTCCCAGGGCCCCGTCCATTTGGAGGCGTATTTTTCGGCGATGAACAGGTCCTGCCCTGCTGATTCCACCTGTTTGGAGAAGTAATTTTCCCGGTATAGTTCCTGAAGGAAGCGGAAGGCCCCGACGGCGTATTCGTTGTTGAAATTGGCGCGCCCGTCCTTGATCAGAGGCATGCCGCCCGAAGCGGCCAGGTAGAGGGGGTAAAAATTGAACAGGCGCTGATACCATGCCAGTTTGACGGAAGTGTTGCCGAACCATTGATCCACATAACCGTCGCCGTCCGTGTCTTTTCTGAACTTCTCCGCCGCTTCGAGGCAGGCGGAATAGGTGGCGGGGAAACTGTCCAGGCCCAGCTCTGCGATGAGCCGCTTATTGTAGATGGACATGATGGGGTTGATCTTCCACGGCGCCTGGTAGATGTGCCCGTCGCCGGAAGTGATCTCCCGGATGGTAGCGGAGTCGCAGCGCTGTTGTAGAAATTCCATGAACCCGTCAAGGGTATCGAGGGGAACCAGGATGCCGGATTTGCTGTAAAACTCCACCAGGCCCTGCCAGATGTTCGAGTAGATGTCGGGCGTGGTCCTGGCCACCACGGCCGCCAGGATGATCTCCTCGCTCGACTGCCCTTCCGGCACCGGCTGGTAGCGGACGGGGCTTTCCGGATGCGCCTTGTTCCATGCTTCTACCGCCCAGTTGGAAAAGCGAATCTCCCCGCCGTTATTGGAGGACCAGTATTGCAGGGCAAAGCTCCCCCGCCTGCCGCCTTCTTTGTGGCAGGAAGCGAGCGCCAGGGCGAGCGGAAGCAGGATTAACAGCAACCAGCCTGCCGGCTTTTTTCGATCATTCGCTCTATTCATGCGGGTAATATGATGCTTAAATTGCTTTAGTCGGACAGGTTAAGTATGAATTTAAGAGGCTGCCAAAGGCAGCCTTCGCGGGCCTGGATGCCTGCGCTCCTGTTAAAGTTCAAAGTAGTATTACTTACCTCCAAAATGCTCTCTCGCCGATTCCGTCGCCCGTATCGCAATTTCCAGGCTCTCCAAACCTGCTTCCAGCGGAGCGGCCAGAGCATGGCCGGGATTTTCGATCTTCCGGAGGACATCGAGCAGGGAGGCCTGTACACAGCTGGCGTATACCTCTTCCTTGCCGCCCTGCAGGCTGAACCGGCCGGCGATCATTTCGCTCACCTCATATCGGATGCCCCCCGACTGAATAGCTTGCCTGTTGGGCTTGCCAGAGGCGCCTCCCCAGCCGGCCGGCCGGGATTCATCCGGCATTCTTTCGACAGGAATAATTTCGCTCAGCCGGAAAAGGGAGTTATTCAGTAGAGTTTTTTTGGATGACGGGTTCACCAGGGCTTTCACTTCCGCCCGCAGCGGAATCCATCCATGTAGCTCTATGTCGGCCAGATCGTAGGCGAGCTTGATCCGGGTGCTTTCGAAAAAACCGGGCCGGGCAAAGGAGTGGTAGTGCGTAGCCAGGAGCCCCCCTTCGTACAGCACATTGGCCATTACCTGGTCTTCCTGCCGGGCATTGCGGTTGTGCTTCAGGCCATTGACGGCAATTGCCCTGGCCGGGCTGAGAAAATGAACCAGGTCGATGAAGTGCACGGCATGTTCGACGAGGATGCCCCCGGACTGGCCTGTGTTCCAGAACCAGTGCTCCGGAGGGAGCTGTTCATCCTGGGCATAGTTTTCGACATCTGCCCGGCGGAGCTGCCCGAAGATGCCCTGCCGGCCAAGGCTTTGCAGCGCCTGAAGCATGGGGTTGAAGCGCATGATGAAATCAATGCCGGCCACGGCCTTCGTTTTATCGCGAACCTGGATAATGCGCCGGGCGCCGTCGAGGCCGACGGCAAGAGGCTTCTCAATGAGGACGTGCTTGCCGGCCTCCATGCAGGCCGTGGCGATAACTTCATGGGTATGGGGCACAG
>CAZAXA010000214.1:0-9935 GCA_964488965.1 uncultured Phaeodactylibacter sp.
CCCCTCTTCTCCCGAATGTAGGCGAACGAAATTGGCGTAAAGGCTGAAAAGTGGGTTCTCGTCATTGTTATTACTGTCTGAAGCGAAAAGTAATGCTTCTTTGATCATGTATAAATTATGTTTTTCCCCTAGTATTACTTCTCTTGCTTTTAGCTCACCTCCGTATTTTAATTTGGAAAGGAAATAAAAACGGTCGAGATGGCCCATGGCATCCTGCAGGCTCTGTACTTTTATAGAAAAACGTTCGGTATAGGGGTGGAAATAATGCAGGTGGTTTAACCAAAGCAGTTCAGAATATGCTTCCTGCCCCTTTATGGCCTTCTTTTTGATCTTATCCGCGGCTTTGGAGACTTCTCTTTCGAACCAGGCATGTTTGTTCCTTTTTCCCAGTACCTGTATCCACAATCGTTCTTTTTGGCCTGTATCCCCCAGAGCTTCGTTGACCACGAGAAAGTCTTTTACCAGCAGGAAAAGGACTGAAACCAGTTTCAACAGTTTGGGATGCGTTTTATGCGTGTATTTTTCCTCGGGGAAGAACCGGCTGAACACATATTCGGCTTCCAGCTTCCGGGAGGTGAACTTCGGGTAAAACCGGTGTAGAAAGTTAAATAGCTGCTCGACCTATTCATTGGTGTTGTGAAATGGAGACTGCACAAACTTTCTCAGCCGGTTCATCTCCAGCGGCGTCAGAGACTGCAAAATTTCTACGAGCTTACCTCTGTGCATAAATATTGTTATTTTAGTATTATACGAAAGATAATGAAATTACGTAATCTATTTAAAAATAGCTGTCAATGATTATTTTTGATCGTTTTTTTGTCCGTGTAAACCTTGTTTTTCTGTCTTTTTGACCAAATTTGTAATTTCATAATACCCGCCCGGATATTAATATTGTCCCAGAGATGGGGGATACGGCGCTCTGATTTGGCAGAATTGGGTAGTGGGCATTCTATTTCGAACTGCCTTTCAGGCCGCCATGGAATAAAAAAATGGATATGCGAACAAAATCAATTCAAAAGATTTGAAAACCGGAAGAAAAAGATTAAATTACAAGCTAATTTATAAATTCTAATATATGTGGCTTTCTCCACTATGTTTCCCCGCGAATAAATCAGCGATCTAGGATAGTTTCATTTAATCCCATCTACTTACTTTCTTGCTTATTCTCCTGTAGCAGCTCTCTCTGTGATGTGGCGGCTTTATTCTTGTGAAACCGGACTCTTGTAGTTGTATTAACTAACCACAAAAGCACTGGATCGTGAATGCTTTTTTAAAACTATTTCACGGCAAACCCAAAGAGCAGGAAGCGCAGGCCTCTTCCGTGCCGGAGACCAACGTTTTCCTGGCATTGGCGGCGGGCTTGGGAGCAACTGTTGCCCTTTGGCTTTTGAATAATAAGGTGATAGAGGCCATCTGGCCTAATCCAGAGCCGGAGTCCGGGGAAGCGGCCCTGAATTCATTCCAGGTATTGCAGGCCCGGCTTTTCGACCGCGGGTTTATACCCTTCTTCATTCTGTGGGCCTTTTTTGTGGGTATGCACCTGCTCTGGCAAGTCTATCGCCGACAATATCTGTACATAAAAGGGTCCAGGGAGAAACAGGCCGGTCTGATCAAAACAGCCTTGCAGAGGGGCATCGACCGGCAGCGGCTGGATGAGATCGATCAGGAAGTGAGGAAAAAAGTGGAACAATTGTATCTCCCGGCAGGAAGCGGAGGCAGGGAAGAAGGAGCAACCTCCTCGCCTGTCCCGGCGGCGCTTTCCTCAGGAAATGAATCGGGCCAGGCAGAGGCCCAAAAGGTAGAAGGCTTTTACGAGGAGAAATTCGTGAAGCTGTTCGCTATGCGCAGGAACAACCTGATCGATTATATCCGGGACTTTAAGAACGAATGGCTGGCCAATGACGAAGGGAATATCGCCGTGGCCTTCACTCCGGTGCGGTTCAGCGAATGGTCCCTCCCTCTTCTCGGTTTCCTGGGAACGGTGCTGGGAATAGCCAGCTCCATAAACAGCATGCAGAGCGGTGTGCAGCTCCTTTTTGAAGGGAAAGGGACCCAAGAAACAGTATCCGAGAATATTAAGATTTTTTTCAATCAAGGTTTTAAAGATCTGGCCCTGGCCTTTGACACCACCTTCCTGGGCCTGCTCTTTCTGATCATCGTAGGCAGCCTGCACTACCTGCTGAGGAATGCCATTGCCAAAGAAATCTCCTTCGCCAGCGACCTGTTCACCCACGTGATCGGCGGCTGGCAGGCGGTGATCGAGGCCTCTACGGTAAGGGCGGTCGAAGCGTTGCACGATACTGCCATAGATACCTTTGTCGAACTGGAATCGGGCAACGAGTACAAAAAGAAACACGATAACTTCGTGCTGGATATCTTCGAGAAAATAGTCGACGAGGCCGAGGGAGAGGTCTTCAAGAGTATGCGGGACGTGCTGTTCAGCCGGGTGGTGGAGGCCTCGGCCAATATCGGCATCCACATCGGCCCGGAATTGAAGAGGCTTCAGGAAGTTACTCGCATACAACAGTTCAAAATACAGGCGGTGTCGGTGTCGGCTTCCGCCTCCAATAAGGCCGTTCTTTCTGTTTGCGATGCCGCCGGCAATGGCGCCAGTTACCTTCAGCTCATCTCCATTACCGAAAGGCAGGAAACCCCCATCTATTGCCCGCTTCCCCGAAAAGCCGAGAAAGTTGCCATAGATTACTTTGGGGATATGGCTATAACGCAGGATGAAGAAGGGAACCTCAGCTGGATCAGGACAAGCGGCATTAAACCGGATTCCAGCCCCGCCTCCTTCCTGTCAATCGCTCCTGACGGGGATTGGATAATTTCTGTGTGCATCAAAAGCACAGCCCGTTTCCTGGCCATCTACAAAGGGCCTCAGAATACGCGGGAACTGGAATACCAGTTTGTAATCTATGGGCTGAACTCCGCCGGCAATTTTTTCGCTAAACCAGTTGATAAAATATCTCCAGACCTGAAAGTAGAATTACGCGGCAATATCCATCAGGTAGCGGTCAATGGAGCCAACCTTATTGCCCTGCATTTCTATGATGAAGAGAAAAAAGAATCGCGTATACTGGCCTGCACGCTGGAGTTGAAGGAAGAGAGAGAGTCCGGAGAGGAAGGAGTAGCTGTAAGAGGAAGCGAGGAGAAGAGCAAGACTGTCAAAATACTGTCCTTAAAGGTTATTGCAAAAGATACTATCATGCAGGAAGTCCGGCAGCTCACCTTCATTTCGGAGAATGAACTGGTGTATCTCACTGAAGAGAGCCGGCCGCATTACTTCAATATTGACTCGGGGCTGATCTTCAAACCAAGATTTGTGAGGTTCAGGGAGGAAGCAAAACTGAGCCAGGGCGCCTTTAACCATTTTGCGGTCGCAGAACGGGACAGGCTCAAAATGTACCGGGCCAAATACGGCAGAACGGAGCCGGTGATAGTGGATTACGGCACAGGCATCGGAGATGACAAGGACTACTTTGTAGTAGAAGGAGGGTTGGCCGAGCTCACTTCCCCGCCCAGCGGACAGTTTGCCGTCGGAGTTTCCAGCAGCCGCCGGGATTTGTTCGTGTGGAGGTTCCCCCAGAATTATCTCGATTTCAAGAAGAGTACCATACCCAGAAATTAATGAACCGTGAGGCCTAAATTAATAAACGAAGAGGGCAGCGAAGTTTTTTCCCCGCTCATAGATGTGGTGTTTAACGCGCTGGCCGCCATGTTCATCATTTTTGTCGTGTACGTCACTGTATTTCAATCTTCCGGCAGTGACCCCAAACTTCCCGTCGACCTGCTGGCCGGGGATGAAGTGAGAGGGGTTTACCAGAAAGTATTTGTCTACAATTTCCCCTCGCAATATGGAAGCTGGCCCCGCAGCTATGAGATCGTGGAGGGCCGGCTGCCGGACGGCCTGCAGCTCTACCCTGAAAAAGGCCTGCTTCTTGGCATTCCCCGGGCATTGCCTGGCAGCCCGGCCTCACAGGAACAAACCTACCGGATAAGGGTCAGGGTCGCCGACGGCAGTTCTTCCGATGAAGAATCCTATTCCTTCGTCTTTCAGGGTGGGTGGATACCGTACAGCCCGGAAATGGACGCCGTGGCCATTAGTAGAGCCGACAGCCTGCTGCCGCCGGCGCAGATCGGTATTCCTTACGAGGAGATTCTCGGCGTACAGGGCGGGCTTGGGCCATTCAACTGGACGCTGGAGTCCGGGAGTTTGCCCCGGGGCCTCGTTATTCGGGACGGCAAAATTCTTGGCGCCCCTCAGGATGCGGCCGGCGTCTATTACTTCTCGGTGAAACTGGAAGACAACACCACCTGGTTTGCCAGTGAGCGTGGGGATTCCCTCATCGCGAATTACCAGGAAGCAGTCAAGAATTTCAAGCTGACGCTCAATCCTGCCCCCGGCAACCTTCAGGCCTTCCTTTTCCTTCCGGATGAGATCAGGCAGGGCGCCCCCATCGAGGGAGGCCTGCTGGTGAACACCGGCCTTTTCGACAATGAGGCCATTGCAGAACAGGTTCCGGAGGGGCTCCGGTTTGACGCCGCCACCGGATCACTCAGCGGCGCGATACGGGATACCGGCCAATTCAGCCTGGCCATACGGGTCAAAGGCCCCCTGGGGGTAGAAAGGACAGCCTCCCGCAATTTTCGGGTACTTCCTCCCAAGGCGCCCTTTTCAGTCAGCCCGGCTTCCTTTTTCATTCGGGCCGGCCAACCGGCTGATCTGTCCGTTCCCTACCGGGGCGCCGTAGACCCTGTTTCCTGGCAGTTACAAGGCGCCAACGGCCTTCCGCAGGGGCTGGCGTTTGGCAACGGAAGGATAACCGGCCAAACATCTGTCACCGGCCAGTTTCAGATGACAGTAACGGGTGTGGACGCGGCGGGCAGCCGTAGTTCGGCAAGTATCGAGGTTAATGTCCGGGGAGGACAAGGGCCGTTGGAGGTTGTCACCACCTCCATCCCCGACGCCATCGTTGGCACTTCCTACAATTTCGCCTTCTCGGCACGAGGCGCCGACGGCAATTACACTTGGCGCATCGATGGAAAACTGCCGGAAGGGTTAAACTTTGATAACGGCCGTATCTCCGGCGTGGCCAGAGAGCCGGCCAGCGCGCCCATCCGCGCTACAGTGACGAGCGGCAGCCCGGAAGAGTCCCGCACCGGTTCCTTTGAGATGAAGGCTATCTATGCCGAGGCCAATGCCCCGGAGATTACTACCACGGCCCTTCCGCCGGCCATACAGGGAGAACCTTATCAGATAATGCTTGCTGCCGAAGGAGGCGTGGGCCGATATCGCTGGGAACTCAGTGGGAGCTTGCCAGCTGGCCTTTCCTTCACAGCCGGCGCCATCCAGGGCGCTGTCATCCAAAGCAACAGGGACTCCACTTGGCTGATTACTGCCCGGGTGACAGACGAGGCCGGCCAATCTGATGAAAGGAGCAGCATAGAGTTGAGAGTACTGCCTCCGGGAGGGGGAGGCCCCCTGGAAATCCTGACGGGCCTGCTCCCCCAAGGTGTTGTGAGGAGTACTTACCGGGCACAGATCATTGCTGCCGGAGGTACGCCGCCTTACACCTTTGCGCTTCAGGAAACCTCTCTTGAGGGTACAGGCCTTGCTCTGACGGCGGAGGGCTTTTTGGAGGGCGTGCCCTCTACTCCGGGACGGCGGGAGATCAATGTAGCTGTTACAGACCAGAGCGGGAGATCTGGCGCTCTGAAACGGCTGGAACTGGTCATTGGGCAGGCCCCGGGAAAAGTGGGCGCCGGCTTTGCCGTTGTTGCTGTAATGGGCGTACTGTTATTCCTGGTGCTAGTGGCGGGCCTCGCCTTTTTCCTGTGGAGAAGACCCCAAAAAAATAGTGTGAACTCAGAAAAAGAATCATGACCTATGCGGGAATCAGAAGTATTGCTGTCGACGGCTGAGCCAAATATGTATGAGAAGAATATCTTCCGGGTTGCCGGGGCCTCTGTGTATGCAGATACGAGAGAGCTCAAACGCCGGTTGAGCCGGTTGGAGAAAGCCCTGAAATTCGGGGCTGTGCCCTCTCCGGAAGATGGTATTTTTCCCATTGAGCCTCTTCCCGATTCGGGATTTATTCGCGAGGCCCTGCAAAAAATAAATAACCCAGAACAACGCCTGGCCCACGAGTTTTTCTGGTTTTGGCCTTTAAACAGGAACCAAACCAAAGAAGACGAGGCCCTGCAGGCGCTGAAAAGCAAGGAAATAGAAAGTGCTCAAAAAATTTGGGCGAGTTGCCTGAAAGACAACCGGAAGAAGGTTGTCGCCTTGCACAACCTGGCGGTCATACACCATTTTTCCGCGCTTGAGCTGGAATCTTCTGCCGGGCCTTCGGCCAACGGGCTTTTGAAACGAAGGGCGGGCCATTGGGCGAATGCCTACAAGTACTGGCGGGAACTGACTGTTCAGGGCGCCTTTTGGGACAGGGTAAAAAGGAGGATTGAGGAACTGGACGACCCCCGGCTGGGGCCGGCCAGTTACCGGACGATCGAAAACGCCGTCCCGCTGGCCCTGCTTTCCATCAATGTGAAACTGGCGCTGTTGGCCATGGAGAAGTCCCGCCCGGAGGATACCGGCCGGCACAGAGGTTTGATATTCACCTCGGGCTTTTCCGATGAGGCTGTCCGGGAGTCCCTGCGGCGGGGAGTAGAACCCATCAGGAACCGGATTCGGACATTATGCAAGGCGGCGGAAGAAAAGAGTGAAAAGGAGCCGGATGACGTCCCCCAAACGGTAGACAAACTGCTGGAAGAAACAAATGCCCCGTTGAAAATCCTGGATGAGGTGCTGCCGAAGGAACACCCGGCCCGGGTCGGCGCGCACGATGAAGTTTCCAAAACCTGTTTTCAGCTTACCCTGCCTTACATCAATAAGCATGAAGACTGGACTACGGCGGAGCGCCTGTTCATACGCGCCAAAGAGCTGGCCTTCAGCACCTCCCTGATCGGCCGGATACAGCGTAATGTCGATACCGTTCAAAAAAACCTGGAATTGAGCCGGTGCTACTTCTGCGGTGAAAACCAAAAAGCAGACGCAGCTTCCATTTCAGTGGCCATGTACGGAGAGGTGTACCGCAATTATTACCAGGGAACGATCAACTGGAAGCACATCAAAATTAAAGTGCCGAGGTGTGAAAGGTGCCGGCAATACCATGAATTTGCCGGTGATGACACCATTGTATTTGCCAGTGGGTGTAGCTTGAGTATTACCGGAATAATCATGGCCTTTTTAGTTTTTTATGTTTTTGGGATAAGCGCGGCATACCAATGGGCCGGTTACGCCTTTGTAGCATTAATAGCGGTAATCGGATTTTGGGTAGGCATCCGGCAGAAGAGGAAAAAGTTCCGGGAAAAATTCAGCCTTTCCCGGCAGGAGCTTTCAAAAAAGATCAAACCGGTGGCCACACAGAACGAATACTTTGAGATACGAGAAATGAAAAGGAAAGGATGGCAGCTTGGCGAAGGCCCTGCCACATCCTGATATCCGAAAGATCAACTGGCATAATAGGTAAATACAAATAAAAACAAAGCTCATGTCCTGGCTAGGCCACCTTCGGCAATGGTTACAACCGGAAGAGTTCCGGATTTCTCCACCACGGGCGTTCCCCGGCATTGAATCGGAGTTGCAGCAACTCGTGAAAGCCATTTCAGAACTGCCGCAGGCCGGGGCGGAAGAGCCTGAAGCTGCTTCCGGCCCCATCGATAAGGCCTACCACAAGTTCCTGGCCGACCTGGGCACCCGCCTGTGGCGGCTGCGCAACCGGATGACAAAACCTGGCTCGAAAGAGGCCCTTCCCGGAATGGAAAAGGCCTTCCGCTTTTTTGAGTCGGCCTGGGATGCGCTGGCCCGGGAGAAAATTGATGTTGTTGATTATACCAATGAAGTTTTCGATCCGGGAGTCCCTTTGGAAGTCATAGGTTTTGAAAAGAGGAATAATCTCGTTCAAAAAATGATCATCGAAACCATAAAACCGACCATTTACTATGGCGATCATCTCATTCAGGCCGGTCAGGTTATGGTGGGAATACCTGACAATGAATAGTTTATGAAAAATCAAAAATAAATCATTAATCAACAGGCATGAAAAGAACAACCATAGATTTCGGGATAGACCTTGGTACTACGAACAGTGCTGTGGCGGTTTTGAATGATAAGAATGTTGAAATCATTAAAAACAACGATGGTGAAGTGCTTACGCCTTCTGTAGTATGGATTAATAAAAAAGAAAACCTATACGTAGGCAACCGCGCTAAGAATCACATTGAGCTGGACCCTGAAAATACTTATGCTGAGTTTAAACTGCAAATGGGAACCGATACGATCTTCGATTTTAAAGACAGTGGCAAGAGCTTTCGGGCTGAGGATTTGTCCGCAGAGATATTGAAATCTCTAAAAGCTGATGTCAAGCACATGCTTGGGGAAGAGATCAACGCTGTAGTCATTACTGTGCCTGCCGCCTTTGAATTACCTCAAATCGAAGCGACAAACAAAGCTGCAGAATTGGCTGGTTTTACAAATAGCCCTTTACTGCAGGAACCGATCGCCGCTGCGCTTGCTTATGGTTTTCAATCCAAGAGTGATAAGGTGTTCTGGCTGGTCTATGATTTTGGGGGCGGCACCTTTGACGCGGCGGTCATGCAGGTTAAGGAGGGTGAGATAACTGTGGTAAATCATATGGGGGACAACCATTTAGGGGGGAAGCTCATCGATTGGGAAGTTGTAGATAAAATATTTACGCCAGAATTATTAAAGATATATAGCCTCTCTGATTTTAAACGAGGGAATCCTAAATGGCGTGGCGCCTTTGCCAAATTGAAAAAAGCCGCCGAAGAGGCCAAGATTCGGCTTTCCCGTACCGATTCGGAAGAAATTCTGGCACTTGCCCTGGGAAAGGATGATGCGGGAGTGGAAATGGAACTGGACCTTGTACTGAAAAGAAGCAAACTGGAAGAGCTTGCCAGGCCATTCATTGTCCGTTCGGTCAACATGTGTAGAAGAGCGCTGAAGGAGAAGCGGCTTTCCCCGGGCGATATCGAAAAGGTAGTTTTGGTTGGTGGGACGACCCTGATCCCCTATGTGCGGGAAGTATTATCCGACCCCAAAGAAGGATTGGGTATACCCTTGGATTTTAGTATCGATCCCCTGACCGTTGTTGCTCAGGGCGCCGCCATATTTGCCGGCGCCCAACAACTAAAGGTCGACCTTGGAAGTGTTAGCAGCCACCAATATATCCTGGAATTGGATTACGATTCAGTAGGAACCGATAAAATGCTTGATGTTGTAGGAAAGATTGTACATTCAACGGAAATGGATTTCAATGGTTTTTCTATTGAATTTATTGAACAAGGTAGAGAGAAATGGCGTAGCGGTAAGATTCCTATTGGTGAGGATGGTTCATTTTTTGCTGAGTTGCGGGCATTTGAAGGCCGTAAGAATACTTACCTTATTGAGCTTTTGGATGGCCAGGGAATACCTCAGGAAACAGTACCCCAAAGCATCAGCTACACTTTCGGCATGACGATAAGCGCCCCTCCATTGGTGCATTCTGTTGGCGTCGCACTCGCCAATAATACCGTCCGCGTTTTTTTTGAAAAGGGCGTTCCATTGCCTCTCCGGGATAGAAAAGAATTTAAAACCGCATATGAGGTCAGGAGTGGCGAGACAGTCGTTCGAATACCTATTATTGAAGGAGAGAACCGGCAACGGGCCGACCGGAATATGCTGATCGGGCATCTCGATATCCCGGGTAATGCAATCCGCCGGACCCTTCCTGCCGGAAGTGATTTAGAAGTCCTTATTGAGATCAACGAAAGCCGGATAATTAAGGCCGCAGCCTTTATTCCTGACCTGGGGATCGAAATCGAAGAAGTCATCAGGTTAGGTAAGGAAACGCAGGATGTGGAAGCGCAGAAAG